>JAEDNI010000016.1 GCA_016302585.1 Paludibacteraceae bacterium
TCGAGTCCGGGTAGCACTACTAAAGGAACCTTGCGGGGTTCCTTTTTGCTACATATACGGACTCGTAACCGGGGGTTCTTAGCCCCGAACAGGGGCACGATTAATCAGCAAGCTGATTTTTCGAGTCCGGGTAGCACTACTAAAAAGCCTGCAGTTCGCAGGTTTTTTTGTGCTACTAACGGCTCAAACTCGGGGGTTCTCCGCCGCTACGCTCTGTCGATTATTCCTTTGGAATTTTCTTATCCCTCGGAATTCTCGAGTCCGGGTAGCACTACTAAAGGAACCTTGCGGGGTTCCTTTGTTGTAGTACAGCGACTCGTAACTGTGATATTTTTTGTTAATTTTACATTTTTTGGGGAAAAAATGCATAAATATTTGCGTGAATAAAAAATTTTTAGTACCTTTGCACACGGTTTGGATGTGTTAGATAATCACCATGAAATTTCGCACGCATATTGCACTATTTCTTGTAGGACTTTTCTTAGCGGCTTCGTTGCCGCTTTCTGCGCGCAATAATAACAAATACAATACCAATCGGTATAGCAAGCCTCGTATTGTTTGGGGGGCGAAGCAAAACCGTAATACAGGTTTGTATTCGATGCGAAATTCTTTCGTATCGCATGGTGTGACGCTTAATGTTTCTGCTTTATATTTCTTCGGAGACGTAGATAACGAGGGTGTCGCATTCAATGGAGGTTGGAACATGAACAACTTCAGTCTGGGTGGCGATGTCTCGTTTGCTTATACTCTGCCGGCCGGTAACCATTGTAACATGCGTTTTTCCTTAATGGGCGGTACGTTGCATGGTAACAACGAGTTGAAGTTCCAGAGTCTGGCGGATCCGCGCGATGACTATCGTAAGTTCAAATCGATCTTGGTTCAGCCTGCGGTAGGTGTGGAGTATTATCCGTTTAACCGTGCCGGATTCTTCCTTTACGGCGGTATCGCGTTAACGGCCAGTATCATCACGGAATATGAGTTCTACTACTACGCTCGCGTGGACGGACAAAAAGTGCGCACGCCGCTTCGCGGTAGCACCTACGGTTTGCTCCCGATGGTTCAGTTAGGTCTGGGTTGGAGTTGGCGTCTGACCGACTCGTGGATATTGAGTATCCATGCAATGGTGCAGGAAGGTCTTATCGATACCCATTATATGAACCTCGACGCATGGCCATTGGCTCCTTCGCAGAACAGCGACGGAGTGGCATTGGGTAACAGTTTCGGTAAATGGACGGATCGTTATGGCAAGGAGCACATCCATTGGAACGATGGATGGTTTGAGTTCGGTATCAGTGTTTCATACCGCTGGTCTAATTGCGACCATTGCCGTATCCTGAATAACTATTATAATCCTCGCAGACGTTAATCAATCTGAAAATCGAGGCACGTTCTGATTTCCGTATTCGGTTTTACTACCCCATTAGCAACCGCCACATGTGCGGGGTGTACCGCGTATTCCTTGAGGCTCTCGAAGCTATCAAGGGTAGAGTCTAACATGAGATCCGCATTACTGGTCTCCAAGACTCCGTCAATCTGAACGCGGATATCCAATAAACCGGGCACTTGACCTTTCAGGCCTTCCAGACCGGCCTTGATAGCGATCGCTTTCTCGCGCTTCTCAGCATCGCTTAACTCCGAACGAAGTTTCCAAAGAATAATGTGCTTTACCATATTTTATTTGGATTTATGATTCTTGATTTATGTTTTTTTTGCTGTATAGATCATGGCGATGCCGAAAGAGAGGTTTTTATACGAAGTTTCGGTAAATCCGGCATCTAATAGATGCTTGACAAACTCATCTCCCCAGCAGAAATGCTTCACGCTCTTGTTGAGATACGTATAAGCCGTCTTATCGCGACTGACGATACGACCTATCGTAGGCAAAATATGTGAGAAATATAGGTCATACAACGCGCGCACAAGTCGGTTGGCAGGATAAGAAAACTCCAAGATCGTCACTTGTCCACCGGGTTTGAGTACCCGGTACATCTCCTGCAACCCTTCATCTAAATTCTGGAAATTCCTGCACCCGAACGCACAGGTCACACCATCAAACGACGCCTCTTCAAACGGCATAGTTTGCGCATTGCCATGCACAAATTCTACACAATCTTTCCACTTTCGACTCTCCACTTTCGACTCTCCGATCGCCATCATGTTATCCGATAGGTCAATACCGGTCACATGTTGCGCCTTTCCTCTACGCAACATCTCAATTGTCAGATCTGCCGTCCCGATAGCTACATCTAACACGTGATCTGCCTCAGGCATACACTTCACTGTCTTCCGACGCCATCGACGGTCGGTATTCATCGAGAGACCATGGTTCAAACCATCGTACGTCCCTGCGATTCGGTCAAAGAGTTGCCCTATTTGCTGTTTCTCTTCCATTTCGGGCACAAAAGTACAAAAAAAATTGCATATATGCAAAAAAAGTTGTATCTTTGCAGACAAATCTGCCAATTTGGCAGTATTTGGTGCCATGGCACAGAAATTGAAGATTGAAGATTGTAAATTGAAAATTTAACATATATACTATGAGCAAAATTCAACCATTAGCAGATCGCGTGTTGGTTAAACCTGCGGCTGCAGAAGAAAAGACAGTAGGCGGTATCATCATTCCTGATAGCGCAAAAGAGAAACCGCTGCGCGGAGAAGTGCTGGCTGTCGGCAACGGTACCAAAGACGAAGAGATGGTTCTCAAAGCCGGAGACCAAGTGCTGTACGGTAAATATGCCGGCACGGAACTCGAACTCGATGGAGAGAAGTTCCTTATTATGAGACAAAGTGATGTTTTAGCGAAAATCAATTAATTAGTCCACTAGTCGATTAGTATACTAGTAAACTAGAAATTTTTCAATATTATGGCAAAAGATATTACCTATAATGTAGAGGCGCGAGAGGCGCTGAAGCGTGGTGTGGACCAGCTGGCTGATGCCGTAAAGGTTACACTGGGTCCGAAGGGACGTAACGTGATTATTGATAAGAAATACGGTGCACCGCATATCACCAAAGACGGAGTGACCGTAGCAAAAGAGATTGAGCTCAAAGATGCCGCTGAGAACCTTGGTGCACAACTTGTTAAGGAAGTAGCATCCAAGACCGGTGACCAAGCAGGTGACGGTACTACAACCGCAACGGTGTTGGCACAAGCCATCGTAGGTGTAGGTCTGAAAAACGTGACTGCAGGCGCTAATCCGCTGGATTTGAAGCGCGGTATTGACAAAGCCGTAGCTGCAGTGGTAGCAGAGATCAAGAAGAACGCAGTTGTCGTAGGCAATGACTTCGATAAGATCGAGCAGGTAGCTACCGTTTCGGCGAACAACGACGCAGAGATCGGCAAACTGATTGCTGACGCGATGCGCAAAGTGAGCAAAGACGGTGTGATCACCATCGGTGAAGCAAAGGGTATGGACACGACGATCGATGTAGTACAAGGTATGCAGTTCGACCGCGGTTACATCAGTCCGTATTTTGTTACGAACACCGAAGAAATGCTCGTCGAGATGGACAAACCGTATATCCTTATCTATGATAAGAAGATCTCGAACCTCAAAGAGTTGCTGCCAGTTCTTGAGCCGGCTGTACAAAGCGGACGTCCGCTGTTGATCATTGCGGAAGACGTAGATAGCGAGGCTTTGACCGCGTTGGTTGTAAACCGTCTGCGTGCACAGTTGAAGATCTGTGCCGTAAAGGCTCCGGGCTTCGGAGACCGTCGTAAAGAGATGTTGGAAGACATTGCTATCCTCACCGGAGGTACCGTCATTAGCGAAGAGAAAGGGTTCAAACTGGATCAGGCTACCATTGAGATGCTCGGTACAGCAGAGACCATCACAGTTAGTAAAGACAATACGACCATCGTTAACGGCGCCGGAAACAAAGAGGCTATTGCGGCTCGTGTAGGTCAGATCAAAGCACAGATCGCAGCTACCAAATCCACCTATGACAAAGAGAAACTGCAAGAGCGTCTGGCAAAATTGGCCGGCGGTGTTGCACAACTGAACGTAGGTGCAGCGAGCGAGGTGGAAATGAAAGAGAAGAAAGACCGCGTAGATGACGCCCTCTCGGCTACTCGTGCAGCGATTGAGGAAGGTATCGTTCCGGGTGGAGGCGTGATGTATATCCGTGCACAAGCTGCTTTGGAGAACCTCAAGGGAGCCAACGAAGACGAGCAGACAGGTATCGAGATCGTACGCCGCGCAATTGAAGAACCGCTTCGTCAGATTGTAGCCAACGCAGGCGAAGAAGGTGCAGTGGTAGTAGATAAAGTACGCGCCGGTAAGGCTGACTTCGGTTACAACGCACGTACCGATAAATACGAGAACCTGTTCGAAGCAGGCGTGGTTGATCCGGCAAAGGTAACAAGAGTCGCTCTTGAGAACGCAGCTTCAGTAGCGGGTATGTTCCTAACAACGGAATGCGTGATTGTGGATCATCCGGAGGAGCACCCTGCTCCCGCTATGCCGAACCCCGGCATGGGAGGTATGATGTAAGAAAAAGGCACCATTTGGTGCCTTTTTTTATGCTCACTGATGAGAATGGAATTTAACCGATAAGTGATTTCTCCAATTGACTTACTTGCTGACGAAGAACGGCATCAAACTCAATTTGCTCTTTGATGAGCGATACCGAGTGAAGCACGGTAGCATGAGAACGATGGCCCATCCTCTGTCCAATCTCATTGAGTGAACAGTTGGTTAACTGCTTGCATAAATAAATAGCAATATGACGCGCTTGCGAAACCTCGCGCGAGCGATTCTGCGCCGACAAGGCTTTCTCTGGCAAGCTGTAGTGCTTGGTTACCTTGCTTATCACGTCCTCTACGGTCACCATACGCGGTTGGATAAGCACGATATGACTCACTACTTTCTCCGCCAAAGCCAAATCGATTTCTTTGTCTGTAAGCGTGGAATGCGCTAAAAGCGAAGCAAGCACACCTTCCAAGTCACGCACGGACTCACGCACGTTCTGCGCAATGAAATCCACTACATCCTCACTCAAGGTGATACCATCGCGACGCATTTTCGATACCAAGATATCACGACGCAACTGATAATCGGGTTTCTGGATCTCCGCCGCCAAACCCCATTTAAAACGGGTGAGCAGGCGCTCCTCAATATCCTTCAACTCTACCGGTGGCCTATCAGAGGTAAGGATCAACTGCTTGCGGCTCTGCTGCAAGTAATTGAAGATATGGAAGAAGGTGTCTTGCGTACCCTTTAAACCGGCAAAATACTGGATATCATCTACAATCAAGACGTCTACCGACTGATAGAAATTCAGGAAATCGGGAATGCGATTGCATTTTGTAGCATCCTGATATTGTAATTTAAAGGTATTTGCGCTCACGTATAGCACGCGTGCCTTCGGGAAGAGCGCCTGTACCTGATGCCCGATAGCGTTCGCCAAGTGAGTCTTTCCTACTCCACTACCTCCATAGATGAACAAGGGGTTGAAGGCCGTATAGCCCGGTTGCTTAGCAATGGCCAGACCCGCCGTGCGCGCTAATTTATTAGGAAGACCGGCAATGAAGGTATCAAAAGTATATAAACCGTTCAGTTGCGACTCGAAATCCTGCTTAACATTGCGATTAGCGTTGTTCTGAATCGATGTACCGCTAGAAGGCAGATTCGTAGTAGCACCGGAAGCCGAATCAATTAACACGCGGTACTCCAGACGGGTGCCTTGACCAAACACGCGGTAGATCGCGGAAGATAATAAAGGAATATAATTCTCTTCTATATACTCCGCTACAAATTGCGATTTCACCTGCAGTACCAACACTCCCTCCGCGAACTGCAAAGGAACAATCGGCGCGAACCATGTCTGGTAAGCGCTGCTTGTCATGTTGTCAGCCAAAATGGTCTGACATTGAGCCCATTGTTGTAAGAGTGTTTGTGGCATTTTTAGTCGAAATCGAGTGCAAAGGTACTGCTTTTTTTTGACATGAGCAAATTTTTAAAAATCACCTGTTTTTGCCCATACACGTAACTTGCGTGTTTTCAATAAGTTAGATGCAAATAACTGAAAGTCAGCAATTTACGAAAGTTATCAACATGTAACTAACTGATATATAGCACTTTCCATATTTGCAATAGTTTATGGCATTTTTTTGATAAAAAATAGCGTAATGCCCCGAAAACACAAGGCATTACGCATAGAATTATTTTTTTGCTATTTAGAAAATATACAAACAGCGGAACACGTGTTTCACGCCTATTTTGAGCATCTTATTTATCTTTTTTTCCGAAAACGGAGAAATGGACATATCGCTTTGGGTGCGCCTTCAGGTCAACGAGCAGAGAGTCGGCCGAAATAACGGCTGCATCGATGTGATTATAGAGCGATTTATCATACATGAGTTTACCGAGCGTACCCTCTTGAGAGCGCACATCTGCGATGACGGCATTCACACCATCGATAGTTGTATCTACGCGCGCAATAGTGGCGTGGATATCGGCTCTTTTCACATCAGCCACCACGGTCTTAAGGTCCGCTACGGCGGTATCGGCATTATTCAAGATTGCCGGTACTTGATGCGCCATCATGGAGCGCAGACCGGAAGAAACATTCGTCAGATCATTGGAGATACGATGTACGTTCGCCAGCGATTGTTTGATATGATCGCCTTCCACCTGCGTCTTCAGTTCCGCCACAAGCGAATCCACATCTTCTACCGCCGCTGACACCTTCGCCAGCAATTCGCTCTGCAAACTCTCCATCAGGCTCGGCACATAAGTGGTAGAGAGGTAGGAGCCTTTCTCTATAGGTGCTTGGTCATTAGAGGGTGTAGATTGAGGTAATTGCAGTTCCACAGCCACACCGCCCAAGAGTCCATCCGGGACAAGCGCCATAGTCGTGCCTTGCGGTAAAGCAATATCTTTGTTAATGGAGATATCTACAATAAAGGCGCTGTCGCGCGTGAAGTCGTAGTGAATGGCATTCACCTGACCCACTTTATGTCCGCACACATACACAGCAGCCTGCTCTTCCAAGCCATGTAAATGGGCATAAATGCCATGATACGAATTGGTAGGGGAAAAGATATTCTTACCCTTAAGGAAATTAAAACCAAAGAAAAGGAGGAACAAGCAAACAGCTGCCAGTACGCCGACCTTTATTTCTCTCGCATATTTCATTATCGTTCAAATTTAATAATCCAACAATCGGGGAAAAATTTTTTGTATTCCGGCAGTTTCTCCGCCACTTTATCGCGGTCGGTATTCTTCGCCGCATAGTACTTAACCCATTCGCACACCATGATCGTATCGCATTCCACACCTTTGAGTCTGGGATCGGAAGGATCCATGGGGTTCCTAGCGGCACATATCTGAATAGCATAATAGGTAGTCAACTCTTTCTTCGGCTCTGGTTGCACGGGAGCCACAGGTTGCTCTGCTGCCTTGGCTTTCTCTTCCTTGGCTTGCTCAGCCTGCTGAATGAGATCCTGCACATTCGGCGTCTCGCTTACCTCTTTTTTCTGCTTGCGCGAATATGCCCCGAACGCGTTCACGATGGCATTCGCCATCTGGGCGATAGAGGCATTCTGGTTCAGGTATTTCTCTTCCTCCGGATTGGAGATGAAACCCATCTCAAAGAGGATAGACGGACAAGCGGTCTTCAGCAGCACCCAGAAAGCGGCCTGACGTACACCTCTGTCCTCGCGGTTGAGATGTCCTACAAAACGGCGTTGTACTTGCTCCGCCATCTGGAGCGACTGATCCATATAACTGTTCTGCATCAGTTCGAACATGATATACGAATCAATGGAATTCGGGTCAAAACCCTGGTACGTGGTTTGATAGTCATCCTCCAGCTTCATCACAGCGTTCTCTCGCATCGCCACTTCCAAGTTTGCCTCCAGTCGGTCGGTACCCAAGATGAAGGTCTCCACACCGCAGGGTTTCTTCGACTCGGACGAGTTGGTATGAATCGAGATGAAGAGGTCGGCATTATTCTTATTGGCAATATCCGCGCGTTCCTGCAAGGGAATAAAAACATCCGTCGAACGAGTGTAAACCACCTTGACATCGGGATATTGGGCACTAATCAGTTCGCCAACCTTCAGCGCCAGTTTCAAGTTCAGGTCTTTTTCTTTAGAGAAACGTCCTACCGCTCCGGGGTCTTTTCCTCCGTGGCCGGCATCCAGCACTAAGGTATAGGTATGCTCCGCTGCCATCAACGGCATGCAGAGCAGCAAAAGGAGTATATATGGGTACTTTCGCATAATAAGCCAATTTAATCGTTTGCAAAATTACAACAAAAAGTTGAAAGCGGAAAGTTTCCACCCTTTGGAAAACAAAAAATATGCCATTTTGCGTGTTTTTTTTATTTTTTATGCGTGCGCACTTGCGTATATAAAATATTTTTTGTAATTTTGCGCGTCGTTTGAGTACGTTTATGCAAGGAAGTGAATTCACACAGGCCGAAGAAGAGATGATACGCCGCGAGTTTGAGGCGTTATTAGACGACTATGCACATACTCCGCACCGCCAGAAGGTGGAGCTTATTACCCATGCTTTTAATTTCGCGCACAAGGCGCATTATGGGGTTCGTCGTTTGAGCGGCGAGCCGTATATCATGCATCCTCTTGCTGTCGCGCGTATATGCGTTAAGGAGATTGGTTTGGGTAGCACGAGTATCTGTTCCGCGCTGCTGCACGACGTAGTGGAGGACACCGATTACACAGTAGAGGACATAGCGGGTCTGTTTGGCGATAAGATCGCCCAGATTGTAGGCGGACTGACGAAAATCAGCGGAGGTGTGTTTGGTGATCAGGCCAGCGAGCAGGCGGAGAACTTCCGCAAACTGCTGTTGACCATCAGTGATGATATCCGGGTGGTGTTAATTAAGATTGCCGATCGCTTGCATAACATGCGTACGTTAGGTGCGCAGCCGAAGAACAAGCAGTATAAGATCGCGGGCGAAACCCAATATATCTATGCCCCGCTGGCCCATCGTCTGGGCTTATTCCCCATCAAAACAGAGTTGGAGGACCTCAGTTTCAAATACGAGCATCCGGAGACCTGGAATGAAATCCATGAGAAGTTAGAGGCGATTAAGGAGAAGCAGTTCGAGAGTTTTGAGTCCTTTGCAAAACCTATTCGTGAGCGTCTGACGAACATGGGCTATACCTTTACGCTCAAAGCGCGTATCAAGACCGTTTATTCGATTTGGAAGAAAATGGTTAGCAAGCAGTGTTCGTTTGAAGACGTGTATGACCTGATGGCCGTGCGTATTATCTTCAACCCGCACGATAACATGAGCGAGAAAGACCAGTGCTGGATGATCTACTCGGCAATCACCGAACTCTATCGTCCCCACCCGGAGCGTATCCGCGACTGGATCTCTACGCCGAAGGCGAACGGATATGAAGCCTTGCATGTGACGGTGATGGGTTCGCACGGCGAATGGATAGAAGTGCAGATTCGTACAACGCGCATGCACGAGATAGCCGAACATGGATACGCCGCGCATTGGAAATACAAGACGGGCGAAAAAGACGAATCGGAGCTCGATAAATGGTTGCAGGAGATCAAGGATATCTTGGCGCACCCCGATAAAGACGCAATGGAATTCTTGGGCAACTTCAAGTTAAACCTGTTCGCGCAAGAGGTATTTGTCTTCACGCCAGCCGGTGAACTGAAGACCATGCCGCAAGGTTCTTCGGTAATCGACTTCGCTTTCATGCTTCACTCGGAGTTGGGAGAGCATTGTATCGGCGCGAAAGTAAACCATGTGTTGGTGCCCGTATCGTATCGGCTGAAGGGAGGCGACCAGGTAGAGATCCTTACCTCCAACAGTCAACATCCGCAAAAGGAATGGTTGGATTTTGTTGTGACAGCCAAAGCGCAGAACGGATTGAACCAATATTTCCGTCGCGAGGAGCGCAAATATATGAAGCACGGTGAGTTGCTGGTAGAGGATGCGATTAGTATGGATAAAGACCTGGCAGCTAACCACGATCAGGCTTTGGCACGATTATTGAATTGCTACCACATAACGACGCCCAACGAGTTCTATTTAGAGGTAGGCCAGGGAGCGATTCGCTTGGATAACGTCCATGAAATCGTCTTCCCCAAACGAGGCTGGCGGTCCTATATCCCGTTCATCGGAAAGAAGGAGCAGAATATCGAGACGCCTATGCTGGACCCAGTGAAGAAAGAGATCGTGAAGCCGAAGAAAGGGCCGAAAGATATCGTGCTGACGGATGAGAACTTGGGTAAGGAATATCTGCTCAGTCCATGTTGTCATCCGATACCCGGGGACGAAGTACTAGGTTACCTGGATGAAACGGGCAAGATGCACATTCATAAGATAGACTGCGAAGAAGCACAAGTGCTCAAGAGCAGTTACGGAAAACGAATCTATGCGGCTACATGGAATACGCATCGTGTGCAGTCGTTCGTAGAGACTATAGAGATAACAGGTATTGATAAGTTCGGTGTGTTCATCCGCGTGCTGCAATCCATTACCACGGATTTTCATATCAACATCCGAACCATTAACATATCCAGCGAAGATGGTATCTTCCGGGGAAGAATGGACATCTATGTATATGACCGTTCTGAAATGGATGAACTGCTCAAGGCGCTGCGTAAGATAGAAGATATACAAGACGTGAAACGCGTCGATCCGGATAAAGACTAATTTATTACTGTAAATATTTAAAGGAAATGAAAAAGATTTTTAGTACGCTCTGCATGGCTCTCGTAGCAGTAGCCATGATGGGTCAAAATCCCGTAATCACATTCGAGAAAACCGAACACGACTTTGGTAAAATTCACGAAGAGGACGGTCGTGTCTCTGTCGTATTTTCATTTAAGAACGAAGGTATGGCTCCGCTCGTGCTCAGTAATGTACGCGCCAGCTGCGGTTGTACCACTCCTACATGGACCAAAGAACCGGTAGAGCCGGGTCAGACAGGTAGTATCACTGTAACGTATAACCCCAACGGTCGTCCGGGTCGTTTCCAAAAGACTGTCACCATCACGTCGAATGCCACCGAGGCTACGAAGCGTGTATATATCAAAGGTGAGGTTATTCCGAAGCAGGCTAAACCGGTTAATCCGTACACAGTACCGGTAGGAGACCTGAGTATGAAGACCAAAACCCTCGATCTGGGCACCATCAACAAAGGTGAGGCTAAGATCGGTGAGTTGGAGTACTCCAACCTCACGGACGTAGAGCATACCGCACGTCTGCGCATGAACGCACAGGATGAGGTATTCCTCGGTAGCCAAGTGACCTTGCCTACTATCAAGTCGAAAGAGGTAGGTAAATTCATCTTCTCGCTCGACACCCGTGCCACGAGACTGTACGGTCCGGTAGAGGTTTATGCGTACGTGGCCGTTGATGACAAGACGGTGGTAGAGGATGCATTCAAACTGACGATCAAAGCCAATATTGTGGAGGACTTCTCAGCGCTCACCACAGAGGAGAAACAGCAAGCTCCGATTATCGAGTTGCTTAAAGAGCACAACGCAGGTTCTATAGCAGCAGGTAAGCGTCTCAAATATGCCTTAGCAATTAAGAACAGCGGTGCTAACCCGCTCGAGATTCGTCGCGTATACTGCACCGACAATGCGGTTAATATCAAACCGTGCAAGAGCGTAAAGTCCGGCAAAAAGGGTTCCATCGTGCTGGATATCAACACGACCGGTATGGAAGCCGGTTCATATGTACGCGAGATCACTATCATCTCGAACGACTATAAGAACTCGATTCAGAAAGTGAAGATCAACTTCACCGTAGAATAAATTAACGTCCATTGTAAAAATCGGTAATGACCTTGATGGATCATCCTGAAAATAGCACAGAGTATAAAGGATTGACGGTGAATGCGGGTGTAGAAAACCTGCCTTCCGTCAATCCCTATGCTACGTTTCGTCGTAAGAAGACGGTGCTGAGTCCCGAAGAATACTTCGAAGGCATTCGCCGTGGAGATATGACAATACTGAGTCAGGCTGTGACGTTGGTAGAGAGCAATCTGCTGGCGGATCAGGCTGTTGCGCAAAAAGTGATTGAGCTTTGCCTACCCTATGCCGGTAACTCGATCCGCGTAGGTATCACGGGTGTGCCCGGGGCTGGTAAGTCCACGTTCATCGAGGCTCTGGGAAGTGAACTTTGCGACCAAGGCAAGCACTTGGCGGTGTTGGCTATTGACCCATCCAGCGAACGGAGTAAGGGCTCCATCTTAGGCGATAAGACGCGTATGAACGAACTATCCGTGAAGTCGAATGCGTTCATCCGCCCCAGCCCGAGTGCGGGTTCGTTAGGCGGCGTGGCTCGAAAGACACGCGAGACAATCGTGCTCTGCGAAGCAGCCGGTTTCGACACGATATTGCTGGAGACGGTAGGTGTCGGTCAGTCCGAGACGGCCGCTCACTCAATGGTGGATTATTTCCTATTGCTGCAAGTAACGGGTACAGGCGACGAACTGCAGGGTATCAAACGAGGTATCATGGAGATGGCCGACGGTATTGCCATTAATAAATGCGATAATAATAATATTGAACGTGCGCGCGCCGCGCGCGTAAGTTTCAAGAATGCCTTAGCCCTCTTCCCCCCTTCCGAGTCCGGATGGAAACCCGAAGCGATCTGTTGCTCGTCCATCGACCATAGCGGTGTGATGGAGGTATGGCAGAATATCGAAGAATACATCGCGTTTGTCAAGCAAAACGGATTCTTTGATGCACATCGTACGGAGCAGGCCAAGTACTGGATGTACGAGACGATTAACCAGGCATTACTGGACGGATTTTACAAGAACGAACAGATGGAGCACCAGATTGAAGTAGCTGAACGTCAGGTGCTTAACAATGAGATAAGCAGTTTTATTGCTGCGCATAATTTACTTACCGCCTATGGCAGTATCAAATAAGAATAGCAAACGAAGTCCGCAAACCACGATTATCAAAGTGGGTGCCAATGAAATGGGTAAGTTACCCCCTCAGGCACAGGAATTGGAAGACTCGGTTTTGGGCGCCTTGATGATCGAGAAAGAGGCGTTCGGAACAGTCGCGGATTTGTTACGTCCGGAGGTTTTCTATAAGGATCAGAACCGTCTGGTCTTTGAGGCTATTCGTGAGTTAGCCGTCAATGACCAGCCCATAGATATCTTATCGGTAGGAGAGAAACTGAAGAGCAAGGGCACGTTGGAGAAAGCCGGAGGTGCTGTTTATTTGGCGGACCTCACTCGCCGTGTCGCTTCTACCGCACACTTGCACTATCATGCGGAGATAATCGCTAAGAAAGCGACAGCGCGTGACCTGATTTCGATGGCCGCACAGATCGAAGAGAAAGCGTTCGACGAGACGCAGGACATCGATGACTTGATGCAAGAGGCCGAAGCTGGTATCTTTGAGATCACCCAACGTTCGCAAAAACGTAGTGTCACCCAAGTGGACAGCGTCATCGAAGAAGCCTTCGCGCGCATGGAGAAAGCGGCGAAAAACACCGGTAACATCTCTGGCATTCCCTCGGGATTCCATGCTTTGGATAAGATCACCTCGGGGTGGCAGACACCGGACCTCATCATCATCGCGGCTCGTCCGGCAATGGGTAAGACGGCTTTCGTGCTCTCGATGGCAAAGAACATCGCCGTAGATCGAGGTATTCCGACTGCTATCTTCTCGCTTGAGATGAGTAATGTCCAGTTGGTGAACCGTCTGATCATGAACGTCTGTGAACTGGAAGGCGATAAGATCAAGACCGGTAAGATGAGTAAGGAAGACAAACTGCGTCTGAATACGAAGATCAACATCATGAAGGGTAAACCGCTCTATATGGACGATACCCCTTCCCTCTCGATATACGAGCTGCGCTCGAAAGCACGTAAGTTAGTGAACGAGCATGGCGTAAAACTGATCATCATCGACTACCTACAGCTAATGAACGCACAAGGTTCAAGTTTCGGTAGCCGTGAGCAAGAGGTAAGTATTATCTCGCGCGGTTTGAAGGGTTTGGCCAAAGAGTTGGATATTCCCATTATTGCCCTCTCGCAGTTGAACCGCGGAGTAGAAGCGCGTACGGGTATCGAAGGTAAGACACCGCAGTTGAGTGACTTACGTGAGTCCGGAGCCATCGAGCAGGATGCCGATATGGTTTGCTTCATTCACCGTCCGGAATACTACCGTATCTTCAACGACGAGAAGTCCGGCAAAGACTTACGCGGTTTGGCGCAGATCATCGTAGCGAAGCATCGTAACGGTGCGACGGACAGTATATGGCTGCGTTTCCGCGGCAAGTATGCGAAGTTCCAGAACGAGGACGATGCGTTTGACTCGAACGAGCTGGACGGACCAATGCTACCGGATAGCGGTGCGGTAACGATCTCGTCCAGTATGAATAGTCCATTAGGCGCAGTCTCCTTCGGGCAGCAGCTGAATCCGGACGGAGCGAGCATAAACAGTCTTGGCGAGAACATAGCGCCGGCTTTTTAAAATTAAGATTTTTGATTTGAGAATTTAGATTTAATATATGCAAAGAACAGAAGTTAAAGAAGCATTAAAACGCACGGATTTTGGTGCGCAGATCAACGTCAGAGGATGGGTGCGCAGCCGTCGTGGCAATAAGCAGGTATCGTTTATTGCGCTCAATGACGGTTCAACCATTAAGAATATCCAGATTGTCGTGGACTTGGAGAAATTCGATGAGGAGCGCCTTAAACCCGTGACAACGGGTGCATGTATCTCGGCTACAGGTATATTGGTAGAGAGCCAGGGTGCAGGTCAGGCTGTGGAGATCCAGTTAACGGACCTCGAGGTTTATGGCACCGCTGATCCGGAGAAATATCCGCTGCAGAAAAAAGGTCTGAGTATGGAGTTCCTGCGCACAATCGCGCACCTCCGTCCGCGTACCAACACCTTTGGTGCTGTATTCCGTATTCGTCATAACATGGCGATGGCGATTCATACCTATTTTCACGAGCACGGCTATTTCTATTTCCATACACCGCTGATCACAGCGAGTGACTGCGAAGGAGCCGGCCAGATGTTCCAAGTGACGACGAAAAACCTCTATAACCTCAAGAAAGACGAGAACGGTCAGATTGACTACAGCGATGATTTCTTCGGCAAACAGGCTGCGCTGACCGTCAGCGGTCAGTTGGAAGGTGAGTTAGGTGCGATGGCTTTGGGTAAGATCTATACCTTCGGTCCTACTTTCCGCGCGGAGAACAGTAATACGCCACGTCACTTGGCGGAGTTCTGGATGATCGAGCCGGAAGTGGCATTTATCCAGAAAGAGGAACTGATGGATCTCGAAGAGGACTTCATCAAATACTGCGTACGTTGGGCGCTAGAGCATTGTATGGATGATCTGGAGTTCTTGAATCAGTTTGTAGATAAAGGTCTGATTGAGCGACTGAAGAGTGTAGTAGATACGGAGTTTGTTCGTCTGCCATATACCGAAGGTATCAACATCTTGCAGGAGGCGATTAAGAACGGTAAGAAATTTGAGTTCCCTTGCCAATGGGGCGATGACTTGAGTTCGGAGCACGAGCGTTTCCTCGTAGAGGAACACTTCAAGAAACCGGTTATCATGACCGACTATCCAAAAGATATCAAGGCGTTCTATATGAAGATCAACGAGGATGGTAAGACCGTACAAGGTACCGATGTACTCTTCCCGCAGATTGGTGAGATCATCGGCGGTAGTGTACGTGAAGAGAGTCTGGACCTGCTGAACGCAGAGATCGAGCGTCGTCACATCCCGATGAAGGACATGTGGTGGTACCTCGATACCCGTCGTTTCGGTAGTGCTCCGCATGCCGGCTTTGGTCTGGGCTTTGAGCGACTGATGCTCTTTGTAACCGGTATGCAGAATATCCGCGATGTCATACCGTTCCCGAGAACACCGAAGACGGCTGAGTTCTAAGGAATAGCCTTATATATCGAGCAATAAATAAACTAGAATATTAACCATTAAAAACACTAACAAACAATCGTTATGAGACAAAAACTCTTTTCATTGATGTTTGTGCTTACGCTCTCCGTAGCCATGATGGCACAGACATCACTCAAGGGTCGAGTTGTTGACGACAACACAGGTCAACCTGTCGTTGGTGCTCGTGTAACACTCGCGAATCAAAACATTTCGACGACCACCAACTCGGCGGGTGAGTTCTCTCTACTCTACCTCGAGGCCATGGACGAAGAAATGGTGGTAGAGGCAGACGATTACGTAGCTGCGCTCGAGTTGATCAATCTCAAACCGAATGAGGTGAATCAACTGAACGACATTCTTCTGCAACCGGACATCGTCACGCAGGCACAGGATGAGATCTTGCTGAACCTGACGGAAGAAGAGATGACGGATGACGAAGGTCGTTCGCAATCGCAGGCTTCGACAGCATCCGCTTCTACCGATGTATTCAACTCCAACACCTCATTTGCCTGGTCCACAGCGCGTTATCGCAATCGTGGGTATCAGTCCAATCGTGAGAACTACTACATCGAGGGGCTGAACTTCAGTTCGCAGGAGCGCGGTCAGTTCAACTACTCTGCCATGGGTGGTCTGAATGACGCAAGCCGTTACAAAGAGGTTCTTAACCCGATGGAGGCTACTAACTTCACCTTTGGTGGACTTGGTCAATCGACCAACTACCTGATGGGAGCCAGCCGCTATGCACAGGGCTGGAAAGTAGGTGTTGCAGGTACCAACCGTAACTACAAAGCGCGTGTGAACGCTACTTATTCGAGTGGTGTGATGGCAAGCGGATGGGCTGTTACCGCACAGTTGGCCTATCGTTTCTCCCCGTATGTGGACAACAAGGGTATCATCGGCGAAGGTATCAAGTACTATTCGTTGGGTTACTTCCTGACGGCAGAGAAGATCTGGGACAACGCACGTCTGAAACTGATCACCTTTGGTGCTCCTACCGAGCGTGGCCAGAACGCTGCGGTTACACAAGAGGTGTATGACCTGACCGGAACGATCAACTACAACCCCTATTGGGGCTACCAGAACGGTAAGGTTCGTAATAGCCGTATCGTGAAGTCGTATGATCCGACGGTCATTGTGGCTTATGAATACAAGATCGACGATCAGCAGAAACTCAAAGCGGCTGCAGGTTACCACTACTCTTGGTATTCCAACTCTGCACTGAACTTCTTCAACGCACCCGATCCTCGTCCGGACTACTATCGTAACTTGCCTTCCTTCTATTGGGATGGTCAAATTGCAAACCCGAACAACGAGACTTCGGCTGGTCAGCTCTTCGACGACAACGGGAACCACTATCCGTGGGGATTGTTCATCGGAGAAGACATGAAGGGCGTTAACCTGGGTTCCGGTTTCATCGGCGACGATGGTAATTTGGTAGGTCCGTCGGTTGACAAAGACCAATATAACAACCTCGTTAACCTCTGGCGCAATCGTGATAACAAGACCACCCAGATCGACTGGGATAACATCTATGCGTCTAACTACGCCAATAATGCCAATGACCCGACCGCTTCTGCACGTTATATGTTGGAGCGTCGTCACAATGACATCCAGGAGGCGAATGCTTCGTTTAACTATGTCAACACGAAGTATAACCACCTCAAGATGACGTTGGGCGTAGAGGGTAAGTTCTCGCAAGGTATCCACTACAAGACCATCGACGACCTGCTGGGTGCAAACCAATGGATCGATATCGATGCCTTCGCAGACCGTGATATCAAGGAGTTGGCTACCAACGGCGGTTTCACCCAAGAGGATATCATCAACGTTCGTAAGAACGAGATCGCTGAGGACTATGACCCGATCACCAAAGCGGACGGTCGTCGCTTCGGCTACAACTACCGCATCAACATGGGTAATATGAAGGCCTGGTTCCAGAACGAATGGTCCTTCAATGAAGTAGATGTATACTATGCATTGCAACTCAATTACTCGATGATGCAACGTACGACGGACATGTTGAACGGTCGTGCTTGGTATCTGACCAAGATTGCAGACGAGAAGACCGGTGAAGACAGCTGGGTTTACTACGGTCACAACGCATACAACCAGATCAAGGCTGCCGAAGCAGCAGGAACGCTGAAGTCAGGTACTCGCTATGTTGGCGATGCTCACCACTTCTTGGATCCGTCCTTTAAGTTAGGCGCCACCTATAAGATCAACGGTCGTAATCGCCTGAAACTCAACGCTTTGGCAGAGACCCGTGCCCCGTACGCACGCGATGCATATATCTCGCAGCGTGTACACGATGGAGTAGTAAGCAATATCTACACCCACGACCAGGCGAAGAACCTGAAGGACTTCTATGCAGCCAGTGAGAAAGTTGCTTCGGCTGACCTCACGTATGAGTTCAACTACCCGATCGTTCGCGGTCGTATTACCGGATTCTTCACACAGAGTTGGAACGGTACCGAGTTGAACGGTTACTATGACGATGAGGCTCGTACGTTCGTTAACCAGGCTATGACCGGTATTGACAAACGTTACATGGGTATCGAGGCTGCAGCAGCTGTTAAAATGGGCACTTACCTGACCTTGACCGGTATGGCTTCGGTTGGCGACTATCGCTATACAAGCGACGCTTTGGCTGTACAATCGGCTGAGAACGGTATGCCTATGACCCAAGACCTCTCTACGAAGTCTCTCGTTTTCGAGACGGTAGATAAAGTGCTCTTGAAGGGCGTACGCCTCTCGACCGGTCCGCAAGTGAACGCAAGTTTGAAACTCTCGTTCTTCCACCCGAAGATGTGGTTTGCTGACATTACCGTCAGTTACCATGACTGGAACTTCCTGAGCGTAGCTCCGAGTCGTCGTATGCAAGGTCTGTTCACCGGAACTCGTCTGGACGGAACGGCTGTGAACGGCTGGTTCGGCGATGAGAACGCAAACGCTATCGAGACCACCGATGGTCAGTTAGTTCGCGTCACTATCAATGATGACGGAAATGCCGTATATGAGAACGCAGTTCTTGACGCTAACGGAGTACCGGTTCTGAAGTATCCGTATAACATCATGACGATGCAAGAGAGCCTGGCTGCTACCAATCCGTTGAACCGCTTCTTGATTGACTGCTCTGTTGGTAAACTGATTTACTTGCCGAACCGTCAGTCCTTATCGATCAACCTGAGCGTATCGAACCTTACGAACAACACGCATTTCAAGACCGGCGGTTATCAACAAGCCCGTCTGCCGCGTGCCGTACGTCAGGGCGAGAAAGACTACCAGAATTCGGTTATTACCGCTAACGCCTGGAAATATCCGTCCAAGTACTACTACGCTTGGGGTGCTAACTTCTTCTTAACAGTAACTTATAAATTCTAAGCACTATGAAGACAATCAAATATTTATCGTACATGGTACTTAGTACCTTCGTACTGTCTATTATGACTTCATGCGAGCCGAAAGCATTAACGCAGGATGATGTATTCTTGGATCCTGCGTCGCTCAACGAGATACTCGCAGAGGAAAACCCAGAGGGATATACGGTCTATAACCTCAATGATTTCCTCGATACGTTTATGACCGAGGAGGGTACGTATCATAATGATACGACTCCGTATCGTGAGCGTTCCTATGATGCCACGCATAATTTGTATCTCTATTCGATTGATACACTGCCTTCCGGAGGTCCTGGTATTTATATCCGCGGTCGCGTATCTACGGATGACTATGCCGGCAACTTCTATAAAGCGATGGTAATCCAGCAGACTACGGATTGGGCTACCGGTGCTACAATTGACCAGCAGAACCTCCGTATCTCGGTCGATCTGGGTTCCGGCGGCGGTATGTACCAAACCGGCCAAGAGATCATCATTCGTTGTAACGGTTTAGCGGTAGGTCGTTATGCGAACCAGCCGCAACTCTGTATCCCGTCCTATAACGATAATATCTATGCGATGAACGCATCGCAGAAGGTAGGTTGGTGCCCGGGACGTATTCAGGGTTCTGTATTCCGCAGAGTTACCCGTATGATCGGCCAGCCGGATCAATCCAAACTGGTTTACGATGAGATGAGTCTGAACGACCTGTTCACGAAATATCCGTTCAAACCCTCGGCTGATGCCACCGGCATGGACAAGATACGTAAAGCGGACGGTCGTCTGGTGAAGCTCATAAACGTACACTTCACGGGTGAGTTCGACAACAACGGTAGCTTGGCTAAATGCGACACGCTGCATCCGGATTCGTCTTCGAATGCCAACGTCTTCGCACCGACGACCAATAACATCGGCTATCCGCAAGGTCGTGTTATCACCGACGGAGGTAGCTATAAGATGATGTGCTCCAGCTCGGAATATGCGAAGTTCGCTTATTTCTATCTGCCGGGCGCTGACCGTCATGGCGTAGCGAACTGCGATCAATGGGTAGGCTATGTAACGGGTATCCTCGGCTGGTATCTGGATAAGGCAAGCGACATGGCAAGCAACAAACTGGACGGCTACGAGTGGTCTGTCACTCCTCGTGGTATTCCAGCTACAGGGGCCGATGGTTCTCGTTATATGGGAATTCCTGACATCTACATGTACAATGACCTGTACGAGATTGCTTGGGAGCCGAAAGAGTTCAACCCCGAGGATTATATCAGTTCCGAATCAAATGAATAATGAACTGGCTTGACGTACTTATCGTCCTGCCTGTCTTAGTCGGCCTCGTGCGAGGCCTGATGCGCGGGTTTATCTCCGAGATCATTGCCTTCGTGGTAGTGATTCTCGGAGTGCTCGGCGCACGAATAATTGCTCCGCCTTTCTCTGCGGGGCTTTTATCGCTCTTTGACTGGCCGGAACCCGTTTGCGACGTAGTGGCTTATACACTCGTTTTTCTGCTCATCGCTATCGGCCTGGCCATCGCAGCCAAACTGCTCAATAAATTTCTCAAAGCCATTCATCTCGGATGGGCAAACCGTATCGCCGGAGCGCTGGTCGGCATGCTCAAATACGGACTTATCGTGCTCGTAGTCGTGTTTGTGATGGATCGAACGAATGATTCTTTTCATTACTTAGATGATGCGGAAGTCGTGCAGACATCGTTCTTCTATCCTAAGTTTGTCAAGATCACCGATGCTATACTTTCTTTCTCTCGGAGCGAATTTGGGTAATCGCGAAGCGACAATTCATGCGGCGGTAGAGCGCATCGAGCAAACGATAGGAAGGGTAACAAAATGCTCTTCTTTTTATTATTCCGAGCCCTGGGGATTCAAGAGTGAGAACGGGTTTTGCAATATCTGTTGCCGCGTAGAAACGGCTTTGCAGCCCTTGGAAGTACTCCACTCCACCCAGGCCATCGAACGCGAGTTAGGGCGCGTTCATAAGTCTCAAAACGGTCAATATTCCGACCGGACAATGGACATCGACCTCATACAAGCCTTTGACGACGAAGGTCATGAAATAAAGATGAGCAGCGATCCGCTACTCATCTTGCCGCATCCACTTTGGCAGGAGCGGGATTTCGTGACAGTTCCTTTAGCTGAAGTAATTTCGTAAGCCGGTAGGAAACGGGCAGGTCATAACGTGTGTTGATACGCAGTTTGAAGTTCGAGTACCTCCATTCTCCAAAGAGCCAAGTCCGATGCTTGATGAATGTCACTTTACCAAGGAAAGTACGGGCATTGGAGAGCTTGATAGGTATCGGCGGCAACGATCCGTTGAAATAACGGACGTTATACTCGTCAAAACAGGCCTGTATGTAATCAATCGTGGGAATCAAAGAGATTTGAGATTGGATATTGGAGAATTAGAGGCTGAGGACCTGAAGGGCCTGCCACTTGTCATCTTTGATATCTTTTTTCTCTTTGATGGCTTTGGAGAGGGGCACGTAAATGACTTCTCCGTTTTGGAGTCCGACCATGATCGAGCGCTGTTCCTCAAGGAGGGCTTGTACCGCGGCACAGCCGAAACGGGAAGCGAGGATACGGTCGAAAGCCGTTGGCGAACCGCCTCGTTGGAGGTGTCCAAGGATGGTGACACGCGTGCCATACTCGGGATGGCTCTGCTCGATGACCTTCGCCACCGCTTGTGCTCCGCCGGGGATAGCGTGCTCCTGAACGAGGACGATTCCGCTGTTTTTATGTTTGCGGCGCCCCTGCCCGATGGCCGCCTCTAACTGTTCCTCGAGGGTTGCTCGTTCGGGAATGATGGCCGCTTCGGCTCCTGCGGCGATGGCGGCATTGAGGGTAAGGAAGCCGGCATCGCGTCCCATGACCTCAACCAAGAAGAGACGCTCGTGGCTAGTACCGGTATCACGGAGCTTGTCCACGCAATCGACGATAGTATTGAGCGCCGTGTCGTAACCGATGGTGGAGTCCGTACCCCAGAGATCGTTGTCAATCGTACCGGGGATGCCGATGATCGGGATATTATACTCCTGCGCGAGCAGGCGAGCGCCAGTAAAAGAGCCATCTCCACCGATGACGATCAGGGCATCAATCTGCTCTTTTTGAAGTGTTTCGTAGGCACGCTGACGCCCTTCAGGAGTCTTGAACTCCTCGCTGCGAGCGGTTTTGAGAATCGTACCTCCGCGCTGGATAATACCGCTCACATCCTGGGTCGTGAACTCCTGTACTTCGTCGTCCATGAGGCCTTTGTAGCCGCGGAAAATAGCTTTGACGCGGATGTTGTTAGCGATAGCAGCTCGAGTGACGGCGCGCACTGCTGCATTCATTCCCGGAGCATCGCCACCTGAGGTCAGCACTCCGATAGTTTTAATTTTATATTCCATAATGTTATTGTTTAATAAAATCTGATGCAAATTTACGACTTTTTTTTGATATATACAAGTGTTTGACACTAAAAAGTATATTATTGTTGAAAAGGATGCGCTAATTTATAATCGTGTATAAGCGAGTTAAATTTCCATGCACGAACGGTAGAGTATTTTTTGCCATTAGAGGCGATGTGGTTTGCGGCTTCAAAGTCGGCTGCGAGTTGGGTTTGAGCCTCAGGGGAGGTCAGGAGCTTTAGTTGGGAGTTGGCGTACTTGAAGGCAGCGGAGTTCCATTGCTGGCGGGGAGATTGATTTTTCTGGTAGTTTTCTTCACGGGAACGGTAGAATTGCTTGCCGTTTCGCATGTAAAAATAGCCACTGTCACGGCCGTTGGTCTTGCCGTGGATTTGTTCGATGCCGGATGATGTTTTAACTTTTGACATAAAAAGAGGATTCTTTAAGGTATATTATATATAGATATATAATATAGTATTATACATAAATTTGGGCTCGTTTTTGGTGTAACAGGTAAGTTACGTTGGCTTTGACTGTCGCTTGACCGTCGTTTGACTGTCGTTTGACCGTCGTTCCGATATGGTAAAACGGTGCAAAGGTACAACAAAAAAACGGAATATGCAAGAGAAATGGGGATTTTTTAAGAAAAATAGGCCACTTTATGCCGGAATAGGCATATTTAGGGAAGGGGAGCACCGCAGGTAAACAAAAAAACGAAGAGAGGAAAAAAGAGAGGGGGCACCGCAGGTAAACCGCCCTAAGCCGGATGACAGCCGGCGGAATGGACGACGAAGATGCCGGCATTCAATGCCGGGAAATGGACATACGGAGAGGCCGGATGACATCCGGCAGAATGGACACAGAAGAGGCTCAAAAAAGGAACAGGCTGAGTGTAAAAGGAACAAGGTAAACGAAAAAAGGAACAAGGTAAACGAAAATAGAAGGAGGGAGAGAAAGAAAAACACGCTAACGGAGGTGGCGCGCACAGAACAACGAAAGGGGATGGAGGGACGGAGGGAAATGCGGCGGATACTATCCGGCGAAAAGGAAGAATCTAAATTACCGAGGTTACGGTATACGATATATCGATATTTCGAAAAAAGGGGAAAAAAACGCCCGAGGGGTTAGCTCGGGCGAGAAACGATATTAAATTTTATTCAGAAACGTAATAATACTCACCGGCAAATATGCCCGTTTCTTCATCTGTTCCAATACGGATATAGCCACCAGACAAATGCACCAATGTGTACACCATATTTTCATCGAATGTAATCTTAACATCCGCCTCATAATGTTGAGGATCTATTCCATTGATCGCATATGCATATTTTTTCCCATTTAAAGTACAATTCGTTTTGTCAAAGGTTATCTCTTTACCCTCCTTCGTTTTCCATTTTCCTATGATAAGTTTGGGATTTGCATCAACGTATACTTGTGAATATTTGCCATCATGATTAAATCCATAACTTGTTCCCTTAGTTAAATAGGTTCCTTGTAAAGCTTCAGCCGTAACAATATTCATACTCCATGTCCAACTTGCCATAGTTGTTGCAAGGATTTTTGTATCAGGATTGTACGACCATACACCTGATTCATAACTATAACCATCTTGAATACACGTGCCATCACTTTTAAAGACAAAATGATACGATCCTCGTGTTACACTCCAGCCGCCAATTATTAAGCGTCCCTCACCAAACTCATTTTTGATGCCATTTTCACTAACTTCTTCAGATGCTGGATCGTCAGGATTGTTTTTGTCTTTTGATTTGTCACAAGCTGTAAGAGCGAAAGTTCCAAATGCCAACAAGGCTAAAAATACATACTTTTTCATAATAATGAGATTTTTGCAATACCAGCCACTATACCGCAAGTTAATATAAAACAAAGCGTGAGGCTGCTATGCCACACACCCGAAACTGATGGTCTTAGGAAACCTTACAACAAAGATATGGACAAGCAGTCCCACGTATAAACGCAGGAACGCTTCGCCGTACACTCTTGTTGTTTTTGAAAAGTTCCTAAGTTTTCAGTTTCAAGAGTAAAGCAAAACGCTTCGTTATTCAATATGTTATGTCAGTCCTTTCGGAAAGACGGTGCAAAGGTACAACAAAAAAATGGAATATGCAAATAAAATAGGAGAAATGGGGATTTTTTAAGAAAAATAGGCCACTTTATGCCAGAATAGGCATATTTAGGGAAGGGTGGCACAGCGGGTAAAAAAAACGAAGAGAGGAAAAAAGAGAGGGGGCACCGCAGGTAAACAGCCCTAAGCCGGATGACATCCGGCGGAATGGACGATGGGAATACCCGCCGCAACAGAACACAAAACATATCGGAAGATGAAGACCCAGGATAGAATCTCTGGAAACGTTGCCAAGTGGGCAGGTGGGAGAGAAAGAAGAACGCAGCCCTGACGGACTGCGCACTTAACAAAGGGGACACAAGACTACTAATGGCGGTAAAAATACCACCGAATGAGATGACCGGCATTCAATGCCGGGAAATGGACATACGGAGAGGCTGGATAGCATCTGGCAGAATGGACGACGGAGGATGCCGGAATTCAATGCCGGGAAATGGACATACAGAGAGGCCGGAATACCAGCGAGAACAGGACATACGGGGAGGCCGGAATACCGGCGGGAACAGGACACACAGGAAACGGAAAACAGAAAATCCCCCACTCTACAAAAAGAGGAAGCCGTTTTCGCTTCCTCTTTTCTGTTTATAGCGATTATGTCGCGTTTATAATCGCTTCGCGATGTTTATCGTTGCAAGCAACGTTTATTTAACTTCCTCAAAGTCAACATCTTCAGCCGTCGGGTTGCCATTGTTGTTGGAGCCGTTGTTGTCAGCGCCTGGTTGAGGGCCTTGCGGGCCGGCTTGAGATTGTTGCGCTTGCTGTTGGGCAGCGTACATCTCTGCGCTGGCAGCCTGGAAGGCGGTCATGAGGGCGTTGTTGGCTGCTTCGCAAGCGTCTGCGTCTTTCTTCTCGTACGCAGCCTTGAGGTCAGCGAGGGCTTTCTCAATCGGAGCCTTCTTGTCAGCCGGGATCTTATCGCCGAACTCAGCGAGTTGTTTCTCGGTCTGGAAGATAGCGGCATCAGCCTTGTTGAGTTTGTCAGCCTGCTCTTTCGCCTTCTTATCGGCTTCGGCGTTGGCTTCTGCCTCGGCTTTCATTCGCTTGATCTCGTCGTCAGACAGACCAGACGATGCTTCGATACGGATCTTCTGCTCCTTACCGGTAGCTTTGTCCTTCGCAGTGACGTTCAAGATACCGTTGGCGTCGATATCGAAGGTTACTTCGATTTGCGGTTCGCCACGACGGGCAGGCATGATTCCATCGAGGTGGAAGATACCGATCTGCTTGTTCTGCGCCGCCATCGGACGCTCACCCTGGAGCACTTTGATCTCTACGGACGGCTGGTTATCCACCGCGGTGGTGAAGGTCTCGGTCTTCTTGGTCGGGATGGTGGTGTTCGCCTCAATCATCTTGGTCATGACACCGCCCATGGTCTCGATACCGAGGGACAGCGGGGTTACATCGAGCAGGAGGACGTCTTTCACATCGCCTGTGAGGACACCACCTTGGATGGCTGCACCGACTGCGACTACCTCATCGGGGTTAACGCCCTTAGACGGAGCTTTGCCGAAGAACTTCTGTACAGCATCCTGGATAGCCGGGATACGCGTCGAACCACCTACGAGGATGATCTCGTCGATATCGGAGGTCTTCAATCCGGCATGCTCGAGGGCCGTGCGGCACGGAGCGATGGTACGCTGGATAAGATCGTCGATGAGTTGCTCGAATTTAGCACGTGTCAGGGTCTTAACCAAGTGTGCAGGCACACCGTTAACCGGCATGATATACGGGAGGTTGATCTCCGTGGTCGTTGCAGAAGACAGCTCGATCTTCGCTTTCTCGGCAGCCTCTTTCAGACGCTGCATCGCCATCGGGTCTTTGGAGAGGTCTGCACCGCCGTTCTCGTTCTTGAACTCCTGAACGAGCCAGTCGATGATACGGTGGTCGAAGTCGTCACCACCCAGGTGGGTATCACCATCGGTTGCTTTTACCTCGAAGACACCGTCACCGAGTTCGAGCACGGATACATCGTGGGTACCACCACCGCAGTCGAAGACAACAATCTTCATGTCCTTGTTCGACTTGTCAAGGCCATAAGCCAAGGCAGCAGCGGTCGGTTCGTTGACGATACGGCGTACGTTCAGACCAGCGATCTCACCGGCTTCCTTAGTAGCCTGACGCTGGGAGTCGTTGAAGTATGCCGGCACTGTGATGACAGCTTCGGTGACCTCTTGTCCGAGGTAGTCCTCAGCGGTCTTTTTCATCTTCTGAAGGATGATCGCCGAGATCTCCTGCGGGGTGTAGAGACGTCCGTCGATGTCCACACGCGGAGTGTTGTTATCGCCTTTGGTTACTTTATAAGGAACACGCGCGATTTCAGACTGCAAGCGGTCGTAGGTCTCGCCCATGAAACGCTTGATCGAATAAATAGTTTTGGTCGGGTTTGTGATAGCTTGACGTTTAGCAGGGTCACCTACTTTACGCTCGCCGCCCTCGATAAATCCAACTACAGAAGGCGTAGTACGTTTACCTTCAGCATTTGCGATAACGATGGGTTCGTTACCCTCCATTACGGCTACACACGAGTTCGTGGTACCGAGGTCAATTCCAATAATTTTGCTCATAATAGTATATTTTTTTTAGTTAATATTCGATTTTGTAGGTAGTCCTAGGTATTTATGGGTAGTCCTAGGTCAACCTAAGTCAACCTAATAATGACAAATCTTGTGCCAAATGGATTTTGGGGCAAATTGCGCAGATTTTGGCAGAAAGAAACTGACAATTTGGCAGAAAATGCAGATTTATTTGCATATATCATTTTTTTTTTGTACTTTTGCACGCGATTTAGATGTGCCTATTATGAAAAAAGGTTTAATCATGCTTGCGTTGGCGTGCGTTTGTATATGCGCGCAAGCGCGGACACGCTATGTTGGCGGCGACATCTCGATGCTGCCGCAGTACGAGCAGTATAGTTCGGGTTACAAGAATGTGAACGGTCAAAAGATTAGCAATCTGATTACATGGCTGACAGAGGAATGCGGCTGGAACACCTTCCGCGTACGTATCTTTGTTCATCCGGATCAGAAGGCACCGGACTATCAGAAAACGGACTATGCTATCTGTCAGGACTTGGCGTATGTGACGGCATTGGGTAAACGGATCAAGGACGCAGGCGCGTATTTCATGTTGGATTTTCATTACTCGGACAGTTGGGTGGATGCCGGACATATCCAGGCCCCGGCGGCATGGAAAGGTGCGTCGGACGAAGTGATGGCAGACAGCCTCAGCGCATACACCCATATGGTACTTCAGACGCTGAAGGCAGCGGGGGCGACTCCGGATTTCGTGCAGGTAGGTAATGAGATCATGTACGGTTTATGCGGCATGCAGGTGCACCCGTATGACAAAATCGGCGATAACTGGACGGGATATTTAGGGCTGCTGAAAGCCGGATGCAATGCGGTGCGCGAAGAATGCCCGAATGCACAGATCATCATTCATACCGACCGACCGACGAATACAGGGTATAACAGTTATTACTACGGTAAGTTGCGCGATAACGAGGTGGATTTTGATATCATCGGCTTGAGTTACTATCCTTTCTGGCACGGGTATCTGAACGCTGCGCAAGTGGCAGACAAATCGGACAAGAACAACCTTGTCAATGCGGTTAAGAACCTGAAGACCCTGTTTCCGAACAAACGCGTACATATTGTAGAGACGGCTTATAATTTCCAATGGTGGCCTACTTCAGGCGTGAACTACGACACGCAGGATGCATGGCCGTGCTCCGTTCAAGGGCAATACAACTTCGTGAAGGATCTTGTGGATAACTTGATTCCGTTGGAGAACGTGGATGGTATTTCATATTGGTTCCCGGAGGACGCCGGAAACGGAGATTACGTCAACTGGACGACGAAAGAGGGCTTGGTGGAAGGTGACTGGTCTAACCGCGGATTCTGGAGTGAGAATTCCACTACGTCCGGACATACCATCAACAAGACCGGGTCACCGCAATCCGGTCAGACAGCAGCAGATGTATGCGCACCGTATTACATGAGCAAGTTCGTCGAGAGCACGCAGGACATCGAAGCGGTAGGAGAACCGGCTTCGGCAGTCAAGAAACTCATGAACGGTCAAGTAGTCATCGAACGAAACGGAAACATCTATACGTTAGACGGCAAGCGAATAACAAGATAACATGAAGAATATAGCTTTTATCATTAACCCTATTTCGGGCGCTAAAGAGACGCAGAACGCGAAGCGCAAGTTACCGAAGTTGATCATGCAGACGCTGGATATGGAGCAGTGGCTGCCGAATATCGTTTTTACGGAGTACGCAGGTCATGCCACAGAGCTTGCGCATCAGTACGCGCGCATGGGCTTTGATGCCGTAGTGGCCGTAGGCGGCGATGGCACGGTGAACGAAGTGGCACGAGGGCTGAAAGACACCAAGACCGCCTTGGGTATCCTGCCGATGGGGAGCGGAAACGGGTTTGCTCGTCATCTGAATATTCCTATTCGTCCGCAAAAAGCACTGGAGATGATTAATCACAGCGAGCCGATCAATGTGGACTACGGTTTGGCAAACGGACGTTTGTTCGTGAGCACGTGTGGCACGGGTTTTGATGCGGTGGTAGCGGATAACTTCGCCGGTAGCAACAAACGCGGTTTCATGACGTATCTACAGAACACCCTGAAAGTGGCGTTCAGTTACCAACCGCAGACCTATCATATCGTTGGCGACGGTTTGGACGTCACCCACAAGGCTTTTCTTATCACGTTCGCTAACGCAAACCAGTGGGGCTACGAAGCGATGATTGCTCCGAAAGCGAGTGTACAGGACGGAAAAATGGATATCATGTTGATGTCGAGTCATGCCATATTGGGTAGCGCCAGCCTGGCATTGCGACTGTTTACGGGCAGCATCGACAACAGCTATTTCATGGATACTATCCGCGCGAAAGAGATCACCCTCGAACGCGAAGAAGTAGCACCGTTCCATATCGACGGCGATCCGGTAGAGATGGATAAAAATATCCATATTAAAATCGTAGCCGACGGACTGAAAGTCCTTGTCGAGAAACGATTTTAATTGGTGATTGGTGATTGGTGATAGCCCTTCTCGGCGGAGCGGTCACGGACTTCCTCCGTTTGTCGGGAGGACGCTCCGGGTGATTGGTGATTGGTGATTGGTAATTTTATGATTTTGAAGATAATTAATAAGAGCAATAATCCGCTGCCGAAATACGAAAGCGCGCAGGCAGCAGGTATGGATATTCGGTGTAATATCGCAGAAGCAGTCACACTGCAACCGATGGAACGCAAGTTAATCCCCACAGGTTTGTTTATCGAGTTACCGGCGGGATACGAAGCGCAGATACGTCCGCGCAGCGGTTTGGCCCTCAAACGCGGTTTGACCGTACTGAACACACCGGGTACGATTGATGCGGACTATCGCGGCGAAGTAGGTGTGATTCTGGTGAACCTGAGTGGCGAAGCGCAGACTATTGAACCGGGCGAGCGTATCTGCCAGATGGTGATAGCCAAGCACGAGACACCGGAAATAGTAGAAGTGAGTGAGTTAAGCGACACGGAGCGCGGCGCCGGTGGGTTTGGGCATAGTGGTCGAAAATAGTTTTCGTCATTGAAGATTTATCGTAACATATTAGTCCTTTTGCTTGTTTGTTTGTTCTTTGTTCCCACGTATGCTCAAAAAGAGGGGAAGAAAGAAACGATCACGACGGAGCAGGAGCAGCAGTTCACGTACTACTGGTACGCGGCGCGTCAGGCGATTGAGAAAGAGCAGTACGACGAAGCGCTGGCTTTGCTGGAGTTCTGTCGTGCAATTAAGCCCAATGACGGTCACACACTGACGTTTCTGGGATTGATTTACCAAGGCATGGGACAAGAGGACCGCGCTTTGAAGACTTTTCAGGAAGCCTTCGAGGCCGACCCCTATGACCAATGGTATCAGTACAGTCGTCTTCTATTGAGTAAGGACGATGCAGAGATGACCCAAACGGGTATACGAGTGCTGGAGAAAGCCTATCAGGTGCAGAAAGGCGGGGATAAGAAGAAAAAAGTGGAGCAGAGTCTGCTGAACACGATGTTGAGCGGGTACGTGCATGTGGGCGAATGGAAGAAAGCGCTGGCGATACAGGATGAGTTAGACCGCGTCACAGGATACGATGCCTACAGCGCCCTCACGCGTTACCGCATCTACGCGATGTGGAACAAGCCCAAGAAAGCCATCCAAGCCGTAGATACCTATTTGGAAATCGACCCGAATGATGTGCGGTTCTTGGTTTTCCGCTTGGAACTGATGGAGCAAACCGGCGCGAAGATCAAAGAGCTCTACGCGATGTACGAGCGTATTCTGGCTCTCGACCCGCATAATTTGATGGTAATGAACAACTACGCATATCATTTGGCAACGCATAAGGGCGATCTAAAAAAAGCAGAACGGATGAGCGCTATCACCATCAAAGAGGAACCACATAACCCGGTTTATCTGGACACCTACGGTTGGATTCTCCACATGCAGGGACAAGATAACTTAGCGCTCTTCTATCTGGGACGCGCATTGTATAATGTTGGTTCATCCAGTAAGACAAGAGATGAGATTCAAAAACATATCGATAGTATTAATAAGTAGTTGCTTGTTGCTCGTCGGCTGCGGAGTAAGTAAGAAAGCAACAAAGTCCGCCACACCGGTAGAGGAAACGCCGGCATGGCACACCTGTGTCATTCAGGGAGCTAAAGTGACGGTAACCACCAAGAGCGAACAGGTTTCCGCAAACGTGATCATGCAGACCGTACGCGACTCGATGATTGTCATCAGCGTGATGCCGATGTTAGGGATCGAGATGGTTCGTTTAGAGGCCACGCCTACGGAGTTGATCGCAATCGACAAAGTGCACGGGCGCTATGCCACTGCCAGTTTCGAGGCCGTTAACCACCGCCTAACGCCGAAAATGAGTTGGGCTATTCTGCAGCAGATCTGTACAGCCGAACTGCCTACTGGCCCGGAGAACGCACACTTGCAATACCTGTACGGCGAAGACGTACCGATTGATATTCAGATCACGTACACACCACGCAAACTGGATGTGCCCGTTAAGGCAAATCGTTTGCGATTGGATAAATACATGAAGATAGAACTCGAGAGATGGTTATGAAAAACCGGATACACATACGACTGTTGGTGATTGGGGCGTTGGCTATCTTCCTCTGTCCGATTCATGCCGAAAGCGTCAAGGACCTGCAGAAGAAGCAGAAGCGACTGCAGCAGGAGATTGAGCAGACGAACAAAATGCTCAGTCAGACCAAGCGCGACGAGAGCGCTACGCTGAATAAGTTGAATCTGCTGAATCAGAACATCAAGAACCAACGGAGGCTGATCTCGACGCTCGACAATGAGATTATTGCGCTCAATCGTGAGATGGTCCAACTCAGCGGCCGTCGCGACTCTCTGCAACATATCTTAGAGGGGTACAAACTGGACTACGCGCAGTTTATTCGTCAGACGCACTTCGCTCGTGTGCAACAGTCGCCCTTGCTGTTTGTGCTCAGTAGCGAGAATTTTCAGCAGTTAGTGCGTCGCGCGCGTTACATGCAGGAGTTCGCGCATTTCCGGCAAGAGCAAGTGAAGCGTATCGAGGCAACACAAGCAGAGATAGACACCCAGAATGCATTGTTGAAAGCGAACAAGAGCGATAAAGAGACGGCCCTCAGTACGCGCAAACGCGAACAAGCAAACTTGCAACGCGACGAGCGTAAACAGCAATCGATGTTGACACAGTTGAAGAGCAAAGAGAAAGATCTGAGTACGAAGCTGAAAAAACAACAGAAGAAAGCGGCGGACCTGAATAAGAAGATCGACGAGATGGTACGTCAACAGGCTGAAAAAGCCTCGAAGACTACGCTGACCAAAGAGCAACAGTTGATAGCCGGCGGTTTTGAAGCGAACAAAGGTCGTTTACCCTGGCCGGTAGAGAAAGGTATGATCAGCGGGCATTTCGGTAAACAGCAGCACCCCGTCTATTCGCAAGTGACGATAGACAACAAAGGAATATACATCCAGACCGTGGCAGGTACCAAGGCACGGGCCGTGTATAAAGGCGAAGTGACGAGTTGCTTCATGGTAGCCGGCACATACGCCGTGATCGTACAGCACGGTAACTACCGCACCGTTTATTCGAACCTCAGTAAGTTGAGCGTCAAACAAGGCGATAAAGTAGAAGCGAAACAGTATATCGGAACGATTTTTACTGACGCCGAACAAGACCAGAAAACAGAACTGTATTTTCAAGTATATAAAGATAAAAACGTAGTTAATCCCGAATTATGGATAACAAAATAGTTAAAAGTTGATAGTTAAAAGGCTTATGAGAAAGTATCTATGCTATAGTTTATTATTGTTCGTTGTTACCCTCGCAGGCTGCAAGGAGAATAAATGGATCGATTGGAAGACCCAGAATGAGATGTGGTTGGAGAACAACAAGACACAGCCGGGTGTAGTGGTTACATCCACGGGTTTGCAGTATAAGATCATTGCCGACCCGACGCCGCAGGATGCGCAACCCAACACGACCAGTACAATTGTTTGCGACTACACGCTAAAGTTGATCAATGGTTACATCGTGGACTCCAACAAAGGCGTAGCGCTGAGTATGAGTAGTGTCATTCCGGGTTTTGCAGAAGGTTGTCTTAAGATTCATAACAACGGCGACATAGAGTTGTATATCCCAGCGTATTTAGGATACGACTTCTCGAAGTACGATTCGGATGAATACAACGATGCTGAAGGATACGGCACGGAGGGAACACAAACCTATATCCCGCCCTACTCTACGCTAATTTACACGGTTCATATATGCAGCGTTGCCAGCAATTGATATTTTCCGTATTGGCGGCGCTTCTGCTCGTTTCTTGCGAAGGAACAAATTACCAAAGCAGCGTTCCGGCGTACCCTGTGCACGCAGTGATTGATACGCGCACAGGGCAGTTCGTGCATTTCCAGCCGACTATTTTTAGTTCCTACGTGCTTGTAAACCGAGACGGCTATTTTCTGGACGGCCAATTTGTGATACCTCTGGGTGCCACGGACGCTTGCGGGTATGGCGGCATCATTGTGTTTGTGAGTCTGAGCGGCTATGATGCGTATGACATGGCTTGTCCCCACTGCGCCAGCATCAGTAAACGGGTACCTTGCGATATGGACGGAATATATGCCGTTTGTCCGGAATGCGGCGAACAATATGACTTAGGATCCGGCACAGCCGTTCCGACCAAGGGTATCGCCCATGAGACCTTACGGCGACTGAACATCATCAATTCAGACGGCAAACTGAC
>JAEDNI010000055.1 GCA_016302585.1 Paludibacteraceae bacterium
CCGTTTAGCGATCATATTTTAACTAATTTAAGTCAAATTTTTAACGAACTATTGATATTATTAAATTTGTCAAAAAAAAATCAGCGGCGGCAGAGATGTCGCCGCTTTTTATGCCCGATGGCATCGGGCGGAAGGGACATAGAAACCGGCATTAGATGCCGGGATAATGGACGAAAAGGCCCGCATGAAATTGCGGGAAAAGGACGAAGAAAGGCGACAACGGCCGCAAAAATGCGACCGAGATGCACGATGTAGTTGGCAAAAAGAAGAAAAAACACGAAAAAATGTATTTTCTTTAGAAAATATTTGTGTATGTCAAAAAAATGTTGTACTTTTGCATGCTTTTTTTCGCGGAATGCGAGAGAATGTATAAGGAAACTAGGAAAACCTAGGGTGACCTAGGTAAGACTAGGAAATAGTATTAACAAATTAAAAAAAGTTTACTAAACAATGGTAAATCATTATGAAACTGCCTTCGTATTGACTCCCGTTTTGTCTGAGCCGCAGACAAAGGAGGCAGTAGAAAAATTCGAGAATCTTCTCACGTCGAATGGCGGTACCATCCTGAACCGTGAGGAGTGGGGTTTGAAGCAACTTGCTTACCCTATCCAAGGTAAAAATTCGGGTTTCTACTTCATTCTTCAGTTTGATGCAGAGCCCGCAGTAATCGCTACCCTCGAGACCGAGTTCCGTCGTGATGAGCGTGTAATCCGCTTCCTGACGACCCGTCTTGACAAGTACGCATTTGAGTACGCCGAGAAGCGTCGTAACAAAGGTAAAAAAGTAGAAGAGGAGGCTTAATTATGGCACAGAATGACGAAATTCGCTATCTGACTCCGCAAGGTTCGGATCAGAAGAAGAAAAAGTACTGCCGTTTCAAGAAGAGCGGAATCAAGTACATCGATTACAAAGATCCTGAGTTTTTGAAGAAGTTCCTGAACGAGCAAGGTAAGATTCTTCCTCGTCGTATCACGGGTACTTCGTTGAAGTTCCAACGCAAAGTTGCTCAGGCCGTTAAGAAAGCACGCCACTTGGCATTGCTGCCTTACGTAACCGACATGATGAAGTAAACCCAGTTTAAAGTTTAAAGTTTAAAGTTGAGAGATTATGGAAGTAATTTTGATTCAAGACCTGGCTAATCTGGGTTTCAAGAACGACATCGTAAAAGTACGTGACGGCTACGGACGCAACTACCTGTTGCCGCAGAAGATTGCTATCATTGCTAATGAGAGCAACAAGAAGCAGTTGGCAGAGAACCTGAAACAACAGGCTCACAAGGCTGCAAAATTGCTGGCAGACGCACAGGCATTGGAGGCTAAACTCGCAGAGACCGTAATCGAGGTTAAAGTAAAAGCCAACGAGGACGGAAAGATCTTCGGTACAGTAACCACCGCTGCTATCTCGCAGGCACTGGCTGCCAACGAGATTACCATCGACAAGAAAGTGATTACGCTCGCTGAGCCGATTAAGGAGTTAGGTGAGTATACCGCACAGGCTCGTCTGCATCGTGAGGTAAAAGCTGACATCAAGTTGAATGTTGTAGCTGAGTAATTAAAGTTTAAAGTTTAACGTTTAAAGTTTAAAGAAAGACTTATGAAACAAGGAATTCATCCTGATAACTACCGCGTAGTAGTTTTCAAAGATATGTCTGACGGTACTCAGTTCTTCAGTCGCTCCACCGCAGCTACCAAGGACACGATCGAGATTGATGGCGTTCAGTATCCGCTGATCAAGTTGGAGATCTCGAACACGAGTCACCCGTTCTACACCGGAAAGTCCAAACTGGTGGACACCGCAGGTCGTGTGGACAAGTTTATGTCTCGCTACGGCAATCGCACTCGCAAGTAATGCGGGCAACAACAAGGGCGGACGAGTGTGTCCGCCCTTATTGTTATTTTTGATTTTAGATTTAGGATATTATGGAAAACGCAAATCTTTGGAAGGCCTTAGGCCGTAATTTATTTCTTTCGATTGGCATGTTTGCAGCTATCTTCGGATTGCTGTGGTTGGCTGAGCAGTTTATTTTTGAACCCGGCACACTGCTTAAGTGGTCAGACGCCGCATGGTGCGTAGGCATTCCGGCTTCTATCATCGGCGTGAGTTACATCCTGACGATTCGCGACCCGCAGAACTATACGGGTTTTTATGCAGGTATCGTGATGTCGGCGTTGTTAGGTGTACAGTTTACGCTGCAGAAGAGTTACGACAGTACCTTCCTGTATTTCTTTGTGTTCATTCCGTTCCAGATGATGAGTATCTATAAATGGAGTCGGAAGAAAGACGACGGAGGTGCAAGTTTTGAGCCGAAGTTCCTGGATATCCCGCGTTTCTGGCTGTCGATCTTCATTGGTCTGGCTGTAACGGCAGGAGACTATCTGATTCAAACGATGATATTCCAGCACAATGGTTTTACTGATAATATGGTAGTTAAGTTATGCAACGGATTGATGATCTCGTCTTCGTTCCTGGCGAACTATTGGTTGATTTATCGTAAGAACGATTCGTGGCTGTACTGGTTTATCTATAGCGTAGCCGGAATAGTTCTCTTCATCTTCCTGGGTAATATCTTCTCGTTGGTACTCTTCTGCTTCTTCCTGGTGATCAACTCGATGGCCGGCATAGCATGGATCAAGAATACGAAGCCGGAGTATTACTTCTGGGCAGCTCCGTTATTAGGTAAAAAGAAATGATTAAACGTAAACAAGATACCGTTTTAAAAGTGGCCGAGGGAGGCCAGTTGATGGACTTCCTAATGGCCAAGATGGGCGGCATGGCCCGTTCATCGGTTAAGCAGCTATTAGGTCAGCGTCGCGTCAAGGTAGGTAATGCTATTCAGACGCGGCATGACTTCATGCTGAAGGCGGGTGATATCGTGACGGTTAGTTCCGGTCGGGGCAACAGTCAGTTGACTCATCCGAAGTTACGCATCGTATACGAAGACGATGACTTGATTGTTGTCAATAAGCAACCCGGTCTGCTGACAGTAGCGGCAACGCCAGGTAGCAGTGAAACGACAGCCTACTCCATCCTACGCGCGTACGTAAAAAAACAGAACGCGCGCGCGGGGATTTATGTAGTACATCGGCTGGACAGAGAGACAAGTGGTTTATTGGTCTTCGCGCGTTCGGAGGAGTTGCAGCATTATATGCGGCAGTACTGGCGTGAGTTAGTGACGGAGCGCACATATATTGCGTTAACGGAGGGTGTGCTGTCTCCGCGCGAAGGAAAGATAACGACCTGGTTAACGGAAGACAAACGGAATGCGGTGGTTTATTCGTCTCCTGTGGACGACGGAGGTGATATCGCAATTACGAACTACAAGACGCTGAAGACCACAACAACCCCACCCCATCCCTCCCCTCAAGGGAGGGAATCCGGCAGCAGACACTTCTCCTCCCTTGAGGGGAGGTCGGGAGGGGTTACTTATTCCCTCGTCGAGCTCCATCTCGAAACCGGACGCACCAACCAGATCCGTGTTCACCTCGCCTCCAAAGGGTGTCCCGTAGTAGGTGATCGTAAATACGGACATGGCAATGAGAGCAGTCCGATAGACCGTCTCTGTCTGCATGCCAAAGTGCTGGCGTTCATTCACCCGGTGACCGAGAAGACGATACGGTTCGAAAGTCCCGTTCCAAAAGAATTCAATCGCGTATTAGTATAATAAAAAAGCCACCCGAAAGGATGGCTTTAATTTTTGTAAACCGTCTCCGCAAGGCTAAGCGCCTCCGGATGCTATCCGGTTAGTAGCTTGTTCGCTGCGTTGCAGCGTAACTGATCTTCAATGCGTACGCGCGGCGGAGTTCCTGTTTGATGTCAGCTATGACACCCATCTTGGTCTCCTTGTCGGCCTTGATAGAGACAGTCATCATACCTTGGTCGGACTCTTTCATAGACGAACGCTCATTAATGATATATTCGCCAATCTCCTTTACCTCAGCGAACTGGTCGTTCAGCTGGATACGAGTCTCTGCTCCATATTGCTTACGAAACTCAGCAGTAGGAGTACCAACGTAGATATATCGCACAAGGGATTTATTCTCCAGCTTGGTGAGCTCGGTAGCCTGCGGGTTCTTGAACTGCACTTTATAGCTGACCTCTTTCATAGACGTAACGGACATGAAGAAGAAGAGCAGCATGAAGATAATATCAGGGAGAGACGACGTATTGAGCGCCGGCATCTCGCGTTTCTCATTTCTACGAATCTTTGCCATATCAATTACCGTAATTTTTAGGTTCAGCCTCGGAAATCTTCTGAGGATAGATCTTCTGGATCTGTTTCTGTTGATCCTCTTCGAGTTCGTTATAAGCCTTGTGGAAATACTTCTGCGCGCATTCTTCACGCAATTCATTATACGCAGCTACGAGTTCGTTCTGGACATCGAGGTATGCCTGATACTGGGTATCCACATCGTTTTGAACGGAGATGACGTGGTCCTTGGTATACTTAACGACACCAAAGGGAGCGCCGAAATCTTCTTCGTATACTTTGGGGAAATTGTCCGCATTATTTGCGTTCAAAATGAACTCTTTTGCTTTCTCTTTCAGTTGCTTCACATCCATCAACTGGCCTTGCACCATCAGTTGGTTAGCAGAGTTAATCTTCACTACCAATAGGTTGCGCTTGTTGATATCCTTATCCTCCACTTTCTGGTCTGGGGGAATCGGCGCAGGCAGACGGCGAGCCAGTCCTTGGTTCACATCCATAGAGGTGGTCACCAAGAAGAAAATCAGCAACAGGAACGATATGTCGGCCATGGAGCTGGCATTAATCTGAGGGACTTTCTTTGCCATGATAGTTGTGATTTACTTAAGTCTTTTAGTATGGATTACACCCCAAATCAGCGCTGCGATTGTAGCGGCGAAGAGGAAGTAGCAAGCATAGATAACGGCATCACTGAGTTGTGCCCAGAAACCTACGTTATCTGTACCTTCATAACCGATGATATCCACTTTATCCGGGCTACCCAAGAACCAGCAGATACAAGCGAGCAGGACGAAGCCGAGCACGACGCAGAGGGTCTTGATAGCTTTGCTGCGATCATTCTTCCAGTTGTTGACGAACTCTACAACGACTACACCAAGGGTAATCAGAACAACGATACCGAAGAGGATATAGTTCCATACGAGGAAGGCGTCTGTGAAACGAGGAACGTCCAGCACGTCTCCCGCAACCTCGTGTACACCTGCATTACCGCCGAAGTAGAACATCGCGATGAACACGATACCCAGCAGCATGAGGCTTAACAAGGTAATTTTAGGTAATAATTTATAGTTTTTCATAATGCTCAAAAAATTAAAAAATTAGTAAACAGCTAACAGCGCTGAGCGCCGGGCTTATTCATTATTTTTTTTGAGCAGCGTCGTATGCAACCACTAAGTCAAGCAAGCTAATCGAGCTGTCTTCCATTTCGTTCACAAGACCCTCAATGAGGCTGAGGATATAGTTGTAGAACAACTGGAGAACCACAGCGATGATCAAACCGAGAAGGGTAGTTAACAGAGCGACCTTGATACCGCCGGCAACCACAGTAGCGGAGATATCACCTACCTGCTGGATTTTATCGAACGCCTCGATCATACCGATGATGGTACCCAAGAATCCGAGAGACGGAGCGATTGCGATGAACAGGGTGATCCAAGAGAGGTTCTTCTCAAGCAAACCGAGCTGAACACCACCGTAGCTGGAAACCGTCTTCTCAACTACGTCGATACCCTCGTCGTAACGGCTGAGACCCTGATAGAAGATAGAAGCTACCGGTCCGCGCGTATTGCGGCAAACCTCCAGAGCAGCCTCGATACCACCTTTGTTGAGAGCAGCCTCGATGTCAGCAAGCAATTTCTTGGTGTTGGTTTTGCTCAGCGAGAGATATATAATACGCTCGATACAAAGAGCTAAACCGAATACCAAAGTGATCAAAGTCAATGCCATAAAGCCAGCACCACCCTCGATGAATTTGGTCTTCAGAGTCTTGTGGAGAGCGACAATACCTGTAGCCTCCTCTTCAGGAGCCTCTTCTGCTTCAGCCTCTGCAGCTTCAGCCTCTGCAGCAGGAGCAGCGTTTTCATCTACGTTTTCAATAGCAGCTTCCTCAGCAGGAGCAGCTGCATCTTGTGCCATAATAGCTGCGCTACCAAAGGTCAGCATAGCCAGCACCGTAAGGGTTGCAAATACTTTTTTCATGAGAATAAAAATTATGTTATTTAATTGTTAATGTGTTTTTTCATCCTTTGCGGAGAGAAGGGGATGTAAGCAAGCTTACCTCCGCGGCTTGCTACTCTCCACGGGGATTCGGACGCCGCCTGCTTCGCATTCCCCCGAATACCCACAGTCTGCCAGAGGCATCCTGTGCAAATCTTTTGCTGCAATCCGCGTTTGTAAGCAAGCTTACCTCCACGGCTTGCAGCAAAATCTTTGCGGAGAGACGGGGATTCGAACCCCGGAAACCCTTTTGGAGTTTACACGCTTTCCAGGCGTGCCTCTTCAACCACTCGAGCATCTCTCCTTCGCGATTTTTCGCTAATCGGCTACAAAAGTACTGCTTTTTTCGCAAATACGCAAGAGTTTGTGCAAATTTTTGCAAATTTTTTGTTATTTTATGCCGAAAAGTTGTCGTGCATTAGCACTTGTAGCCTCAATTATCTCATCCACGGACACATTTAAGACCTGCGCGAGTCGTTCTGCTACCAGCGCCATGAATCGACTCTCATTTCGTTCTCCTCGATGAGGAGTGGGTGCCATATAAGGGGCGTCTGTCTCCAAGAGGAGACGATTTAGGATTTCTGATTGTTGATTTTTGATTTCAGATTGATTCAGTTCTCTTAGCGTCTCGCTTAATTTGCTATTCTTGAAGGTCAGAACACCACCTATACCGAGATAGAAACCCATTTTGAGAATGATTTCTGCCGTCTCTTTACTGCCGGAATAACAATGAAAGACACCTCTTAATTGGTTATTGGTTATTGGTGATTGGTCATTGGTTATTGGTGATTGGTGATTGGTGATTGGTGATTGGTCATTGGCGATTGTATTGACTATAGACAAAATATCCTCTGTTGCTTCGCGGTTATGGAGAATAACCGGTAGGTTCAGTTCGCGAGCGAGAAGCAGTTGGCGACGCAGGACCTCTTTCTGCTCCTCCTTAAAGGTCTTATCCCAATAGTAGTCGAGTCCTATCTCACCGATAGCAACCAATTCGTCACGATGTGCACGAATAGCGTTCTCGACAACCGCCAGTTGTGTCTCCCAGTCGTCCTTAACATCCTCCGGATGAAGTCCCAAGGCCGGATAACAATATCCGGGATGCGCATGGCACAGCTCCATCACCGAGTTGATAGAAGCCACATTGACGCCGGGTACAATCATCGCTTGTACCCCACTCTGCTGTTGGCGGGCTATGACTTCTTCGCGATCGGATTCAAAAGCTTCTTCATCAATATGACAATGGGTGTCGATCATGCCATTTACCATTTGGTCATTTACCATTTGGACATTTATTTAGTTATTTACGGGTGAGGATGCTGGAGTCTCCATAGGAGAGGAAGCGGAAGTCATGCGAGAGGGCGTAGTTGTAAATGGTCTTCCAATCTCCATCGACGAAGGCACTCACGAGGAGTAAGAGGGTCGATTGGGGTTGGTGGAAATTAGTGATGAGTTGGTCCACCACATGGAACTGATAGCCGGGTTTGATCATGATTTGGGTCTCGGCATGCAGCACGGGTTGGTGGGTCTCATCCATCCAATCGAGCAGTGACTGCAGGGCCTCTGCCGTGGTAAGGGTATGCGGATGGTCGTAGGGTTCAAACTGCGAGACCGAGGCGGCCCGGTTGCATCCCATAAAATAGAGGCTCTCAAGCGTACGCATGGACGTTGTTCCGACGGCCACGATATGCCCCAGTTTGGAAAGAATATGTGCGATGGTCTCTCGAGGCACGGCGATGATTTCAGTATGCATCGTGTGCTCGTTGGCATCGGCCGTCTTAACCGGTAAGAAAGTACCCGCACCGACGTGCAAGGTCACTTCATCCATCTCAATACCTCTTAGCCGCAGGTTGTCGAGCACCTTATCTGTAAAATGAAGTCCGGCCGTAGGAGCCGCTACAGAGCCTTTGATACGCGAATAGACCGTCTGATAGGTGCGCAAGTCCGACTCTTCAGTCTTCCGGTTAAGGTATGGCGGGATCGGCAGTTCTCCTGCCGCATCTAAGATCTCCGCAAACGACACATTCTGCTCGTCCCACTCAAAACGAACGGCAAACGTATTCCCCAAGACTTGTTCTTTATACGCGCGGAGCGTGAACTCACCTGCTTTCAGTTCAACGGGCTCATCGTGCCATTTCTTTGCATTTCCCACCATACATTTCCAGGTACAACCGGTAGTTGAACCCAATGACAACTGGTAGTCATGTGGTGCAAGTGGTTCGAGACAGAACACTTCGACCCGTGCGCCGGTAGGTTTATGAAACGCCAAGCGTGCTTGGATGACGCGCGTGTTATTATATATAAGGAGTGAATCGGGAGCGATGTATTCGCCCACGTTGAAGAAACGATCTTCGCTCACTTTTCCGTCGCGATATACCAAGAGCTTGCTGTGATCGCGTTCGGGGAGTGGGTATTTGGCAATCCGCTCGTCGGGAAGCGGGTAGTTGTAATCAGCTATATAGATTGGTGAGTGGTGAGTGGTCATTGGTGATTGGTTATTGTCTTTTCTTTTTCCCCGGAAAAGGTCGTATCGATTAAATTGGCAGTCCAGTTCGCCGTTGAGGAGACGTACCTTACGGGAAGGTTTGAGTCCGATACATTTCATTGCCGCGGCATTGGATGAAATGATCCAAGCCGTAGCCCCGGCAAATTGATGCTTAAGTGTCGAGCCGATAGCACTATAGAGGTCCTCCATCTCTTTGTTACTCTTCAGTCGCTCGCCATAAGGAGGGTTGAGCATCACCAAAGGGGTAGCCCCACCCT
>JAEDNI010000017.1 GCA_016302585.1 Paludibacteraceae bacterium
ATTTCCCTTTTCCTTTTATGATGACGCCGGTAGTAAAAAACAGGATTTTCAGATCGAGAAGGAGCGACATGTTTTCTACGTACACGATGTCGCAGTTGAGTCGTTCGATCATCTTTTCGGTAGTATCGGTATAACCGACGCGAATTGGTCCCCAACTGGTCAGTCCGGGACGCACTTTATACAACAGGCAGTAATACGGCGCCTCCTTCATGATTTGTTCGATAAAGAAAGGCCGTTCCGGTCTTGGGCCTACAATAGACATATCTCCCCGAAGGATATTCCATAACTGCGGCAGTTCATCAAGGCGGTACTTACGCAGCCAATGTCCGATTTTCGTGATACGCGGGTCGTTATCGTGCGTCAATTGCGGCAGTCCCGCTTCTTCTGCGTCCGTCACCATCGTGCGGAATTTATAGATATGGAACGGCAGGCCGTATAGACCAATTCGCTCTTGACTATAGAAAACAGGCCCGCGGGAAGAGAGTTTTACTTGCAGTGCAATCAACGCAAAAAGCGGCGAGAGGAGGATGAGTCCAAGCGCTGAGGCGACAATATCGAATGCCCGTTTGATGCATAGTTCTGCATCGGTCATGTGATAATCCGTGATGCGGATGAGGGAAGGACGATCCAGTTGCCCGATGCGCGCCGCACCCGTGAGCATGTCATACACGCGCGGGATCATACTTATCTCGCACGAGAGCGGATACAGGCGCGCGATGAGTTGATATAAATCTCGATCGGTGTAACCCTCTTGCAAGTCGATGATCACTTCGTCCTGTTCGCCGGCAATAAGGCTGTCCGCTTCCGCCATGGAGTGTACGGTCTTTGTACGAAGTACCCCGCGGCGACGGGATAACAAGGTGATAGTGACACGAGGGATATAACTCAGCACGAACTGCAAGCTGAAAAGGACAGAGAGAGACACCAGATAGTGCTTGTAGTTCTCCGTCGGATCATCGATGATGATGATAAAGAAAAACAATAACGCTATGACAGCCGCAGAGACAATAGTCCTCAGGAACTCGCGCCAAAGCGGTTTCTGGAACGGCCGCAGGTAATAGCCGGAGAGGTAATAGACCGTGAGGCAGACCAAAGGATACGCTATCAACGGAAGCCGGAAATCGAAGGCTGGAATGAGCACATCCTCCAGCAGTTCCATACGACCCTCAAACACCATCCACCGGAAGCCCAGAAAACACAGCCACACCAGTTCGCTGCTGATGAGGTCGGCCAGGATATACCAAATTTGTTGTCTTCTCCGAAGGGTCATGGGCGAATGATTTTAAATGAGCCGTCGTTGTTAATTTTTATGATGCTACTGGGTTCGTGTGGGCAGTCATCGTTCCGACGGAATTGACAGACATAGTCTGCTCCGTTTAAAATAGCCTCTTCTATCTCATGATAAAAATGCGCGGTAGGATGTCCGCTGATGTTAGCGGATGTAGAAACAATAGGATGCCGTAACTGTTCACACAAGGCCTTAGAAAAGGGTTCGCCGGTAATGCGAATACCAATTGAGCCGTCTTCAGCAACCAAATTCGGCGCCAAATTGCGGGCATTCGGATAAATGATCGTTAACGGTTTTACTTCATCATTCTCTTCATTTCCATCCGTATCTGCCACCTCGAGCAGTGCCCAAGCGGAATCCGGAATGTCGGCGATGTAGTAGTTCAATTTCGCCGGGCTATCCAACAGAACGAGCATGGATTTGGAGTCCTCGCGTTGCTTGAGCGCATATATCTTCTTTACCGCCTCCGCATTGGTAGCATCGCAACCTATACCCCATACTGTGTCCGTTGGATAGACAATGACACCGCCCTCGCGCAGCACCCGCAACGCCTCCTGCAAATCCTCTTTCTCGTATCGGTTCTGTTCCATAAACGGCTGCAAAATTACAACAAAAATTGCACATATGCAAACGTTGAGCCATTTTTCGCCAAATAAAATACGATTTTATCTATTTTGTATATGCCCCGCAGGACGCGAACGTACTTCCGGAGGGAGAATTGCACTAGCAATAATCGACAGAGCGAAGCGGCGGAGAACCCACCCGAATGGGCGTGCCGAAATTACTGCTTTTTTTGCGAATACGCAAATATTTTGACTTTTTTCTTGTGTATGTCAAATTTTTTGTGTACCTTTGCACTCGAAAAGTGAATTAGTATGAAATCAGAAGAAATACAAGCATTGTTTTCGCAATTCGAAGCTGCGGCAGTCAATATTGAAGGAGTTGAGTGCTGGAGCGCGCGTGAGTTATGTCCTTTATTGGGGTATACTCAATGGCGTAATTTTGTTAATGCGATTGATAAGGCACGTGAAGCATGTAGAAATGCGGAGCAAAAGGAATCCGATCATTTTGCTGACGTCAGCAAAACGATACCAATGCCTAAAGGTGCTGAAAAACAAATAGATGACATTCTTCTTACACGCTATGCTTGTTATCTTGTAGCACAAAACGGCGATCCACGAAAGCCGCAAATTGCTTTTGCACAAACATATTTTGCCATCCAGACTCGACGCGCTGAGTTGGTAGAACAGCGTATTTTAGAAACGGAACGTGTAAAAGCCAGAATCAAATTACAAGAAACAGAGAAGAAACTCTCCGGCGTTATGTATGAGCGCGGAGTTAATAATCAAGATTTTGCCTTAATCCGTTCAAAAGGTGATCAAGCTTTATTTAGATTGAGTACTAATCAATTGAAATTGCGCATGGGTGTTCCGGCAAGTCGACCTGTAGCGGATTTCCTGCCGACGATAAGTATTAAGGCCAAGGATTTTGCAGCCGAGATGACAAGCGTTAATATTCAAACAAAAGATCTACGAGGCAGTACTAATATTGAGAAGGAACATATTGAGAACAACGCAGCTGTTCGCAGCATGTTGGTACAACGAGGAATTATTCCGGAAAATCTTCCACCCGCAGAAGACATAAAAAAAGTAGAAAGACGTTTGATTAGTGAACAAAAGAAAGCTATTAAGGGGAAATAGTTTAAAATAAAGAAAACCAATACCGTCGCTCTGAGACGTTAAACCGGAGGACATAATAAAAGACGTCTGCTTCTGCAGGCGTTTTTTTGTACCTGAATTGTTCCCACAATGTGAATTCTCATACAAGTTGCAAATAAATTTGCACATTCCAAATATTTTTTATACCTTTGCAGTCGCAAAGGTTTTTAAAAAATCATAATATTATGAAAAATATCATTAATTGCGCCCTGATGGCAGAGAAGAAATTATTCGTACTTTTGACAGCAGTTATCTGTTTAGTGGGATGCGGAGAAGGCATATCTTCTAAGAATGAAATAAACCGGTCGAGTAAATATGCATGGTCTTATATCGGGCAGAAAAGAAGCAATGTAGAGGAACAACTGAAAAATGCAGGATGGAAACAGAATTATTCCGGCAAAACCTATAGTGGTTCGCCAGTTGTGCTATATGTATATAATCGTCCTTCAGATTTAAGTTGGGGACCATGCCATTATACCAAATATGCTACTTCAACTCAAAAAACTAATCGTGATGCTTTATCACGTCTAGTGCAGAATGGAGAACCATATGGTGAATTATTCATGATTTTCGGGGATGATTATGTTAACGAATTGGGCTTGTTTTGGTTAGTTAACTCTTCTCAAGGAAAAGAAAAATATCAAACATTCAGCAATAATATCTACAAGGCATTTTCATCCGATTTTGGAACGAATGCCAATTGGCGAGGGACGATTGAGTCGTTGTCTTATAGAGATCATCAACAATTTTTAGATGCGTTAGAAAACTATTCTAAGCCGACGACAGAAGAAAATGGTTCGTATAGTTCATCGGCAGAGAGAGGCAACTACGAAATCTATACTACGTACGATTATTATTTGAATAATTCCTTCTATATGTCTTTTGAAGGATGGAATGATTAACCGTGCTTTGTCCGTATAATAACATAGAATGCCCTTGTACTAAGGAGAATTGTCCGCGACATGGGAAATGTTGCGAGTGCGTGGCACATCATAAAAAAACAGGGACGAAGTTGCCGGTGTGTTAAGAGGCATTGACTGGGAAAAATGAGGAGATATCTTAAGTCATAGGAATTGATTGGACACTAATACTTGGACAAATGCTCGGACCAATACTTTTGATAGTATTTATTGCAGCAATCCTGATACTATTCAGGAAACAGATTTTTGCTACAGCCGGAGAGAAAGGAGAGATGGCTGTTGCAATAAGATTAAGTAATCTTCCCAAGAATGACTATTTTGTTATCAATGATCTCCTATTCCGACGTCAGAATGGCCGTACTTCACAGATAGATCACGTAGTGGTTAGCCGATATGGTATATTTGTGATTGAGACAAAGAATATCTCTGGCTATATCTACGGCGGCGAGTACTCGCAGACATGGACAAGGTTTTGGCAAGGTTATGCAAGAGGTGGACGATATCAGAAAGATGTAATAGCATTCGACAATCCTGTGCTACAAAATGGTGCGCATGTCAAGGCTCTATATGAGGAACTAAAGCAATACAGCGTGCTATATGTACCTATCGTGGCATTCTCGCCTAAAGCAGAATTGCGGGTGGACGTAAAAGGTGTGCCTGTGGTTTATTGGAACCAGATAGGCGATGTTATCAAACGATACAAAGAATCATGTATTACTAAAGAACAGGTGCAGGAGATATATGCGAGATTGTTGGCGCTTAATATCAAAGACAAGAAACAACGCGAACAGCATGCTCATAATGCCCAAATCAACAAACAGAATTATAGCCGTCCTGATTATATGGGGTCCATGTCACATACTGGCTTTACTCATTTAGAAGGTGAGGAGAATGATAAAGCATGGGCGGAGTTAAATAGATTATACAAAATGTAATCAATTCATCAAAGGCGTCTGCTTCGGTAGACGTTTTTTCTTTGCATTTCAGCCTGTTCCTTTCTTGAAAACTCCAAAATTATGATATTTCCGCACCCCAAAATTTGCATATATCAAAAAAAAGTATTATCTTTGCATCGAAATTGAAAAATAACTTGCTCCGGTTCTTATCTCGTCCTGCGGACTCGAACGATTACTTCTAAACCGGTTTGCAGCAAATTTGAAAAGAAAACCATACGCGCGTCCTAAGCGCTCCCTACTAATCCTAGACCATGCTTATTGTAACAAACATGTAACTAACTATAAATCAGCAACTTAAAAATCATGTCTCAACATCTGAAATCTCGCATTATTCGGCGTTTGAAAGCTGCTGTTTCGTACTACCCGCCTCATGCCGACATTTCCGCTTCCCATGCACGGGGAGTGCGCTATTTTGTGCCGGTAACAGGCATTGATGCGTTGTGGGGCGCCATGAATACCCATAAGGAAGGCCGCCACTACAAAAAACACATCATCGTCCGCCGTGTCCCGCGCCGCGGAGGACAGCTCCTGCAACTCTACACCTACCGTTTCCCCAAGTCTTGGTCTGCAGCCTGTGTCGCTAACCGCGAACTCATCAAGGAAGCGCAACGCCGCGCACATGCCCTCGAACATGACTGCTCCTATGCCGGTATCGACTGGCATATCCGCTTCTTCAAGCATTATTTCCGTGTCGTCAAAGGCGGTGCCGCACCCGAACCTGGCATGAAACGCTACTCCCGTTTCTACCAATATACCTACGTCGCCATCTACCGCGAACTCAAGGCCGCACAATCCGAACAAACCCAAGTGCAAGCCACCCAACAACAAGCGCAAGCCACCCAACAACAGGCAGAGCCTCTGCAACACCCCGCGCAAACCGCACAACAAGCCCACGAACCCGCGATTAACATGGATGACATCACCTTCGACCCCATCCGATATCTCCCTTCGCGCACTCGCCGTGTCTATCCCTTGCGTCGTGTCCTCGCAGCTCGTGACTACATAAACGACCCGCCACCCAAACCCTCCCCCTAATCCCTAACCCCTATTTGCCAAACAAAAATAGCAAATTTAAGAATTTTTCTTAAAAATACGCTTCTTGTTTGCATAATTGCAAAAAATGTAGTACTTTTGTAGCCAATTTAAAAATGTTTGATTAAAAATTTAAAAATATTTAATACAATGAAAGAGTTAGATCTTACCAAGTATGGTATCAAAGGTGCGACTGTAATCGCCCACAACCCGTCCTACGAGTATCTGTTCGCAGAGGAGACCAAGCCGGAGTTGACCGGTTATGCCAAAGGTCAGAACACTGAGCTCAATGCGGTTAACGTAATGACCGGTATCTACACCGGCCGTTCGCCTAAGGACAAATACATCGTTATGGACAAGAACTCGAAGGACACCGTTTGGTGGACCACCGAGGGCTACAAGAACGACAACCACCCGATGTCTGAGGAAGTTTGGGCAAAGGTGAAAGAGTTGGCTATCAAAGAGTTGAGCGGTAAGAACCTGTACGTAGTAGATGCTTTCTGCGGTGCTAACAAGGACACCCGCATGGCAGTTCGCTTCATCGTAGAGGTAGCATGGCAGGCTCACTTCGTAAAGAACATGTTCATCCAGCCGAGCGAAGAGGAGTTGGCTAACTTCGAGCCGGACTTCGTGATCTACAATGCTTCGTTGGCAAAGGTAGAGAATTACAAAGAGCTCGGTCTGAACAGTGAGACTTGTGTGGCATTCAACACCACGAGCCGCGAGCAGGTTATCCTCAACACATGGTACGGCGGTGAGATGAAGAAAGGTATGTTCTCCATGATGAACTACTACCTGCCGTTGAAGGGTATCGCTTCGATGCACTGCTCTGCGAACACCGACATGGAGGGTAAGAACACCGCTATTTTCTTTGGTCTCTCCGGAACCGGTAAAACCACTCTCTCAACCGACCCGAAACGTCTGCTTATCGGTGACGACGAGCACGGATGGGATGATCAGGGCGTGTTCAACTTCGAGGGCGGTTGCTATGCAAAGGTTATCAACCTGGACAAAGAGTCCGAGCCGGACATCTACGCAGCTATCCGTCGTAACGCATTGTTGGAGAACGTAACTGTGGACGAGAACGGCAAGATTGATTTCGCTGATAAGAGCGTAACTGAGAACACTCGTGTTTCGTATCCTATCAACCATATCGAGAAGATCGTTCGCCCGATCAGTGCAGGTCCTGCAGCGAAGAACGTGATCTTCCTGAGTGCTGATGCCTTCGGCGTACTGCCTCCTGTATCGATCCTGACTCCGGAGCAGACGAAGTACTACTTCCTGAGTGGTTTCACCGCTAAGTTGGCTGGTACCGAGCGTGGTATCACTGAGCCGACTCCGACGTTCTCGGCTTGCTTCGGTCAGGCATTCTTGGAGTTGCACCCGACGAAATATGCCGAGGAACTCGTTAAGAAGATGGAGAAGAGTGGCGCGAAGGCATACCTCGTTAACACCGGTTGGAACGGTACCGGCAAGCGTATCTCGATCCGTGATACCCGCGGTATCATCGATGCTATCCTGGGTGGTGATATTCTGACTGCTCCGACGAAGAAGATCCCGTACTTCAACTTCGAAGTACCGACTGCTCTGCCGGGTGTTGATCCTGCTATCTTGGATCCGCGTGACACCTACAAAGACGCTGCTGAGTGGGAAGTTAAGGCAAAAGACCTTGCTGCCCGCTTCATCAAGAACTTCGACAAATACACTACGAACGAAGCAGGTAAGGCGCTTGTTGCTGCCGGTCCACAACTCTAATAGTCGTGCAGCCTATGGCTGAAGATAAAACAAAGAAAATCGCCATGTATCGCCGCTGGGCGTACATGGCGATTGCTATTTTGGCAGCGGCCTTGCTGCCTTTGACATCACCCTTATCGTTTCTTCAAGACGAGGGAATCATCTATCTGCGCAGTTTTACGATGAACCAAGAGCGTTTCATGATGCTTCAGACCAACTTGGAAAGTGGTGTTACCGAAGTGGCAGCCACGATGTCGGTCAAAGGTTTGTATTATTGTTATTGGGTGATGCTGATAGGTGCGATAGGTGCTTTGCTATGTATGATGTCGCCTCATGCGCGTCTTTGGATGTGCGATATCACGATGGTGGCAGCAGGAGCCTATTATGTGCTTTTGATTGTCTATGCGCTTCGCATAGGGGACATCTATTTCCCGACCATAGGAATTAACTTGGGAACATTCTTACCGGCCGTTGTCTTGGAGATGATGGTCCTCACGCATGGCAATGTACACCGATACGGTCATTATCTGGATGACGAGATAGAGGGAGAAGAGGATTAGGTCAAGGTATTGGGTTCGTACCGTCTCCATTTCTCAATGAGGGCGGTCATGTCTTCCGGCCATTGGCTATCGAAGAAAAGTCTTTCTCCCGTGCGCGGGTGCGTAAAACCTAATGTACGCGCGTGTAGTACCTGTCTGGGGCAGAGTGCGAAGCAGTTTTCAATATATTGTTTATATTTCTGGGTGCGGAGTCCTTTGAGGATTTCGCATCCTCCGTATTTCTCGTCGCAGAAAAGAGGATGTCCGATGTGCTTCATGTGCACGCGTATCTGATGGGTGCGTCCTGTTTCCAAACGACATTCCACTAAAGTCACATACGGAAAACGCTCCAATACGCGCCAATGAGTGATCGCTTCTTTGGCTTGGGGACAGTCCTCGAGATCCCAAACCCGATAAATAGTTCGGTCTTTATTATCGCGAGCCAGCGCCCCTTCTATGGTACCGCTGTCCTCTTGGAACGTACCCCACACCAGTGCGTTATAGGTTCGTTCGGTAGTATGATCGAAGAATTGTTTGGCGAGATGGGCTTTGGCTTCGGGTGTCTTCGCGATGAGAAGCAGACCCGAGGTGTCCTTATCGATGCGATGGACGAGACCTATCGAGGGATCATTCATGTCGAGTTTCTCGCCGAAATAGTACGCGAGCGCGTTCAATAAGGTGTGCTCATAGTTACCATGTCCGGGATGAACGACCAATCCGGCAGGTTTATTGATGACCAGAAGGTCATCATCTTCGTACACAATGGTCAGAGGAATGTTTTCCGGTGTGATAGTGAAGTCATGCGGTTCGTGGTCCAGTAAGACCTGGATGATATCTCCCGGTTTGACGCGATAATTAGAAGCAACAGGCGTTCCGTTCACCCATACATTACCGGCATCCGCCGCAGTTTGTATGCGGTTTCTGCTGGTATTGGTCATATGCTCCGCCAGATATTTGTCAATGCGTTCTTTGCCTTGACCCTTATCTACTTCGCATCGCCAACGCTCCCACAACTCTTCTTGCTCAATATCTTCTATCTCGTTCGCCATTTAGAACCAATTGTCTTCTTCCGGTTCGTTACTAAGTGTGCCGGTTGCTGCTTTTTCGGGATCCATGGTTAATTTCAGAGCGACCGTTTCTCCTTCGATCAGTTTTTCTCCGGCAGCAGGTATCTGCTGATAGACGAATAAGGGAGTTCCGTCCTCCTCCACTGCCTCGTCACAGGTCACTGCGCCTACCGTTAGACGGTGGCTGAGTAAAACACGGCGGGCATCTACAGGGGACATGCCAATGACGAAAGGCACTTCGACCTCTTCTGTACCCCGTCCAAAACCTACTACTAATCGAACTTTGGTGCCTACTGCAATCTTCTCGCCAGGCTGTACACTCTGTCCATGGGCTTTCACATCCAGTATCAAATCGCGGAAAGCTGAAGGTTCGTAATCATATATCGTGTCTACGAGGAGACCTAATCCACGCAAGGTAGTCTCAGCTTGTCTATAACTCATATCTTGGAGGTTCGGCATCGGAATTTGTCGTTTACCCGAAGCATTGACCGTAACATACACCGCTCGTCCGAGTTTGGCATGGCTATCAGGCATGGGGTCTTGCTCTACGATGGTACCGAAAGGTACTTTCTCGGAATAGGTAGAGTCGATGACCACTAAGCGCAGACCTTGTTGATCCAGTACAGCTTCTGCATCTTCTTTCGCTAACCCGCGCACATTCGACACTTCCACTTCCACTCCATGCTGGGTGTAACTCTTGAGATACGCGATCAGGGACACTAAAATAATGACGACGACTACGATCGCTAAAAGTATATTTATGCCCAGAAAAATAGCATCAGATTTATCAAAAATATTCTTTTTTCCCATAAAATGCAAAATTTATTGCGCAAAATTACAATTTTTTTTGGATATATGCAAAAAATATCGTACTTTTGCACCGTTTTTCGCAAAAAGGCGAAGACATAACATAATTTTTAAGCTTAAAAAACAATTTTGAGTATGAAAAAGATGCTTCTTATCGTAGCTGTTGCTTTCGCTGCAATGGCTTGCGGAAACAAGTGCGACAAAAAGTGCTGTGAGGCTGAGGCTGAGGCTCCTGCTGTTGAGGCAGTAGAGGCTCCTGCTGAGGAGGCTGCTCCTGCTGTTGATGTAGTAGAGGCTCCTGCTGAGGAGGCTGCTCCTGCTGAGGTTCAGGAGTAATTAACCTTTACTTACGTAGAGGAAACTCACAAAAAGAAGCGACCCTTTCGGGCCGCTTTCTTTTATTTAGTTTTTGATCAAGCACTTACCGGTCATTTCTTTCGGCGGCTCGATGCCAAGGATATGACAGATAGAAGGTGCTACATCTGCGAGGATACCATTCTCCACGCGTGCGTTCGTGTGATCTTTACTGATATATACGAACGGAACGGGGTTGAGGCTGTGTGCCGTGTTCGGTGTGCCGTCGGCATTGATGGCATTGTCGCAGTTACCGTGATCCGCAATGATGATGATCTCGTAGTCATTGCGTAAAGCCGTTTCTACGGTCTCGTTTACGCAGATATCGATAGCTGTGATGGCCTGTTGAATGGAGTTGTAAACACCCGTGTGACCGACCATGTCGCCATTGGCGTAGTTGAGGATGATGCAATCGTATTTCTGACTGTTGAGAGCATCACGCAGGGCGATGGTCACTTCCGGAGCGGACATCATCGGCTGTAGGTCGTAGGTGGCTACTTTCGGACTCGGGATCAAGATACGGTCTTCGTTCTCGAATTCCGCCTCACGACCACCGTTAAAGAAGAAAGTGACGTGTGCAAATTTCTCGGTCTCTGCAATACGTAACTGCTTGAGTCCCAGTTTGCTGACTACTTCTCCGAGGGTATTGGTGACGTTCTCCTTCGGGAAGAGAATGTGCAGGCCTTGGAAGGAAGAATCGTACGGCGTCATACAGCAGTAATGGAGGTTCGGAATGGTCTTCATTCCATTCTCCGGCATGTCTTGCTGTGTAAGTGCGATCGTGATCTCTTTGGCGCGGTCGTTACGATAGTTGAAGAAGATAACAGCGTCGCCTTCCTCGATCGTAGCGAGCGGTTTGCCGTTGCGCACATGTACGATCGGCTTGATGAATTCGTCCGTTACTTCTGCGTCATAGCTGGCTTGCATCGCTTCGTGCATGTTCTCAAAAGCAGTACCTGTGCCGCTTACCAACAGGTCGTATCCTACTTTCACGCGCTCCCATCGTTTATCGCGGTCCATAGCATAGAAACGTCCTACGATAGAGGCAATCTCACCGGCCGATTTCGCGCAATGTGCCTCGAGCTGGTCAATGAATCCGATACCCGAACGAGGGTCGGTATCACGACCGTCCATGAAGCAATGGATGAAGGTCTTGCCTTGCAGTTCGTATTTAGCCGCGATATCGCAGAGGTAGAACAGGTGCTCGAGGCTGGAATGTACGCCTCCGTTGGAAGTAAGACCCATGAAATGGATCTTCTTGCCATTCTCTTTAGCATAACTAAAGACGGCTTTAATCTCCGGATTCTCTAAAATACTACCGTCTTTGCATGCGCGGTTGATCTTCACCAGATCCTGATAAACCACACGCCCTGCACCGATATTGAGGTGACCCACTTCGGAGTTTCCCATTTGACCATCGGGAAGACCGACATTCTCACCACTCGCTTGCAACTGCGAGTTCGGATAGGTTTGCAATAACTTGTCCCAGTGGGGCGTAGAGGTACAATGGATGGCATCAGCGGTATCTTTATGACCGATGCCCCATCCGTCCAAAATCATTAATAATGCTTTACTCATTTTGCTATATTGTTTAGTTGATTTCAATTTTGCGGCGCAAAATTACTGCTTTTTTTTGACATACGCAAGAAAACGGTAAAAAAAATCTGAACCCAACTTTCTCAACGACAATACGACTTTACTCCAACAAGCCTCCGATTTGCCTCTAATAAAAGTCTAATTAATTTAGAAAAACAAAAACGGGTGCATAAATGGATTTTTAGGGAAAATAGCGCAAAATTTCTAAAAAAATTTGCGTAATTGAAAAAAATGTTGTACCTTTGCGCACTTTTTGTGTGTCGTGCGCGAATGTGTGCGCTACGCATACGCGAAAAATTGCATATTATATTATTAAAAATACACAACAAACAATTATGCAAAACAAAGGACTAATTCGAATTTTGGCCGTATGTCTTTTCTTGGCATGCGCCTACTATCTGTCGTTCTCTTTCAGAACGCGCCAGTACGATCGAAAAGCCAAAGCCTATGCTGAGGCTCAGGCCACGGTTGACGGGGTAGTGAATGACTCTGTAGCGAAAGTGAAAGAGGCATTTTTCTATGACTCGATTGCAACCAAGAAGATTTGGTTTGGTAACACGCTGAAGCAGTGCCGCGAGAAAGAGATCAACTTGGGTCTTGACTTGAAGGGCGGTATGAACATCACGATGGAGGTTTCCGTACCGGAGATCCTCGATGCGTTGAGTGGTCATAACACTTCGGAGAACTACAAGAATGCGATTGCTGCAGCTAAAGAGAAGCAGAAAAAGAGCGGCGATGATTTCCTGACGCTGTTCTTCCAGTCTTTCCACGAGGTAGCTCCGAATGCTAAGTTGGCTTCGATCTTTGCTACAATGGAGTTGAAGGACAAAGTGAAGAGCAACATGGAGGACGCTGAGGTTGAGAAAGTTATTCGCGAAGAAGTAGAGGACGCTATCAACAACTCGTTCAATGTGCTTCGTACCCGTATCGACCGTTTCGGTGTTGTACAGCCGAACATCCAGAAGTTAGCTCAATCCGGTCGTATCCTGATTGAGTTGCCGGGTATCAAAGATCCGAAGCGTGTAGAGAAACTGCTGCAAGGTAGTGCTAACTTGGAGTTCTGGGAGACCTATGAGTTATCCGAGATTCTTCCTGCTTTGGCACAGATCAACCGTGAGTTCGCAGCCATGGCTCCTGAGGCTGAGGCTGTAAAGGAAGAGGCTCCGAAAGCAGAGGCTGAGACCGTTAAGCCGGAAGGTGATGACCTGGCAGACCTGGTAGAGAACCTAAATACGGATTCTGCTGCAGCTGCAGCTAACCAAGAGGCTCAGATTGCTGAGTACAAACGTAACAACCCGCTGTTTGCTCTGCTGAACACGCCGATCAGCGAAAATGGTCAGGCAAGTCGTGGTCCGGTAGTAGGTGCTTATGTTCACTATTCGGATACCGCCAAGGTAAATGAGATGTTGCAGTCTCGTATCGCGAAGACTGTTCTGCCGCAGGATGTACGTTTCTGCTGGTCTGTCAAGCCGGTAGATGAGCGCGGCTCGTACTATCAACTGATTGCTTTGAAGGCAAAGGCTGATGGTCGTGCAAGTCTGGAAGGAGATGTTATCACGGATGCTCGTGCTGACTTCTCGCAGATGAGTGTTTATGCCGAGGTTTCGATGGCTATGAACGCAGAGGGTGCCCGTAAATGGCAGCACCTGACAGGTCAGAACATCGGTAAATGTGTAGCTATCGTATTGGACGGCTATGTATACAGTTTCCCGAAGGTTAATGATGAGATCGCAGGCGGTCGTAGCCAAATCACCGGTAACTTCACCGTAGAAGAGGCAAAAGATTTGGCGAACACCTTGAAGTCCGGTAAGATGCCGGCTCCGGCACATATCATTGAGGAGAGCGTTGTAGGTCCGTCTCTGGGTCGCGAGGCTATCCAAGCCGGTTTGCTCTCGTTCCTGTTAGGCTTCGTGCTGATCTTGATCTATATGATCTTCTATTATGGTTGGATTCCGGGTTTGATTGCCGATGCAGCATTGGTATGCAACGTCTTCCTGCTGGTAGGTATTCTGTCTTCGTTCAGCGCTGTTCTGACCTTGCCGGGTATTGCCGGTATCGTCTTGACGATGGGTATGGCGGTCGATGCGAACGTGCTTATCTACGAGCGTATTCGTGAGGAGTTGCGCTGCGGTAAGGGTATGCGTAAGGCTATTGAGGACGGTTTCAAGGGTGCCATCAGTGCCATTGTGGACGCGAACGTTACTTCGTTCCTGACCGGTGCTATCTTGGCTATCTTCGGTACGGGTCCGATCAAGGGCTTCGCTGTAACCTACATGATCGGTATCATCTCGTCCTTCTTGACGGCTGTGTTCATCACTCGTCTGTTGCTGGAAGACTACTGCAAGAAAGAGGACGCAAAGGAGTTGAGCTTCACTACGAAGTTGATGCATAACTTCTTGCAGAATATCCACTTTGACTTTGTCAATGCTCGTAAGATTGCTTACTGCGTATCCGGCGTTGTATTGATCTTCGCTATCCTCGGTTTGGAGCCGCACTTGTTCGGTAAACTGAACTTGGGTATCGACTTCTCCGGTGGACGTAACTATGTGGTTCGTTTTGATCAGAACATCAACACGCAAGAAGTACGCGCTAATCTGGATAAAACCTTCAGCGCTACGCTTGAGGATGGTGAGTTGTTCTCGTTGAATGTAATTACCTATGGTAACGATGCTAACCAGGTACGTATCTCGACCAACTATCGTATCAATGATGAGTCGGCTAATGCGAACGATAAGATCGATTCTCTGCTCTATGCGGGTTGTAAGCCGTTCTTGGGTGAGAACATCACCTATGAGGACTTCACGACGACGGAGTCGAATGCAGAGGTTGGTATTATGTCGAGCCAGAAAGTAGGTCCGGCTATTGCGGATGATATCAAGACGAGTGCCGTTTGGGCAGTCTTGGCGGCATTGGTAGTTATCTTCCTCTATATCTTACTGCGTTTCCGCAACTTCGCTTACTCGGTAGGTGCATTGGTTGCTTTGGCGCACGATACCGTCATCATCTTGGGTCTGTACGCTATCCTTTGGAAGATCATGCCGTTCTCCATGGAGATCGACCAATCGTTCATCGCAGCTATCTTGACCGTTATCGGTTATTCGATCAACGATACCGTGGTCATCTTCGACCGTGTACGTGAGTACAACACGCTGTATCCGAAGCGCGAGCGCAAGATCAATATCAACGATGCATTGAACAACACCTTGAGCCGTACGTTCTCGACCTCTATGAGTACGTTCGTCGTTCTGTTGGCAATCTTCGTATTCGGCGGTGAGACAATCCAAGGCTTCGTATTCGCTCTCTTGATGGGTGTTATCGTAGGTACTTATTCGTCTCTGTTCATCGCTTCGCCGATCGCGTATGATATCCAATTGGCGCAAGCACGTCGTGCTGAGAAGAAAGCAGCATTGAAGAAATAAATCCATTCCCTAAAACGAATGAAAAACGACTTTCTTAAATACGCCGTTTCGCAGGGTTTGAATTCCATGCATGTAGAGAATATCATGTCTCGCAGTATGGATTCAACCCGCGCGAGCAGCGGATATATATCGCCTACTATCCTGGAGGAACGTCAGTTGAACGTGACCCAGATGGACGTCTTCAGTCGCTTGATGATGGATCGTGTTATTTTCCTCGGTACAGAGGTAAATGACTATACGGCCAATGTCATCCAGGCGCAGTTGCTCTATCTGGACTCTACGGATAGCGAGCGCGATATCAACCTGTATCTTAATACGCCGGGCGGTTCTGTTTATGCCGGTTTGGGCATCTATGACACGATGCAGTTTGTTAAGGCGCGTGTAGCCACTATCTGCACGGGTTTGGCAGCTTCTATGGGTGCTGTGTTGCTCGTAGCCGGAGAGAAAGGAATGCGTGCTGCATTACCTCATAGCCGCGTGATGATTCATCAACCCTTAGGAGGCATCCAGGGTCAGGCGAGTGACATTGAGATAACAGCCAAAGAGATTCTTAAACTGAAAGACGAACTCTATCAGATCATCTCCGATAAGTCCGGTAAGTCTATGGAGCAGATTCGCCAAGATGCGGATCGTGACCACTGGATGACAGCTGCAGAGGCCTTGGAGTATGGTATGATTGATCGTGTTTACACCAAGAAAGAATAATGGCACGTAAGTCACAAAGAGTTTGTAGTTTCTGCGGTCGTCCGATGGAGCACCTCTTCACAGGTATGTCGGACGAAGTGATGATTTGTAACGAGTGCATTGAAGCCGGTCATCAGATGATCGCTACGATGCCGAAGAAGGAAAGTACTGCGGAGGATTCCCTAAATATGGAAACCCTCCCGACTCCGCAAGAGATGAAAGAATTCATGGACTTGTATGTCATTGGCCAGGATGAGGCCAAACGGTATCTTTCTGTAGCCGTTTATAACCACTACAAACGTCTCCTGCAGGAAATCAGCAATGATGATGTAGAGATAGAGAAAAGCAATATCTTGCTGGTGGGCTCGACGGGTACAGGAAAGACCTTATTAGCTCGTACGATAGCAAAAATGCTGAAGGTACCTTTTGCTATCGGCGATGCGACCGCCTTGACGCAGGCGGGATATGTAGGCGAAGACGTGGAGTCTTTGTTGGTCCGCCTGTTGCAAGATGCGGATTTCGATGTGAAGAAAGCGCAGCGAGGTATTATCTTCATCGATGAGATCGATAAGATCGCCCGTAAGTCGGAGAATATGTCCATCACTCGCGATGTGAGTGGTGAAGGGGTGCAGCAGAGTCTTTTGAAAATGTTGGAGGGCTCTATCGTCAATGTACCGCCTAAGGGAGGACGTAAACATCCGGACCAGGAGCTGCTGCAGGTAGACACAAAGAATATCCTCTTTATTTGCGGCGGAGCCTTTGACGGTATTGAGGGTAAGATCTCGCAGCGCATGAACACGCAGACGGTAGGTTTTGCTGCGCAAGAGAAGGCCGCTCAAGTGGATAAGAATAACTTGCTGCAGTATATCGCACCGCAGGACCTTAAGTCATACGGATTGATACCCGAGATTATTGGTCGTTTACCGGTTTTGACCTATCTGCAACCGCTTGATAAGGTAGCGCTGCGTAATATCCTCACCGAACCGAAAAACGCGCTTACCAAGCAATATAAGAAGTTGATGGCGATGGACAACGTATCGCTTGTCTTCGATGACGATGCGCTCGATTTTATCGTAGATAAAGCTATCGAGTATAAACTCGGCGCACGCGGCTTGCGCGGACTGATGGAGTCCGTGATGACCGACTTGATGTTCGATTTACCGAGCCATAAAAAAATCGGTGAATCAAAATCATTCACCGTTACCAAAGCTTTTGTTCAAGAGAAATTAGATCGCGCCCGTCTGACGCGTCTTCAGAAAGCGGGTTAATCTTAGAATCCGCTGTACACTATCTCCAATGACATTCCGTTCTTCGCGGAGTGAATCTGCGTGGCAGATACAGTTTGTTGCTGCCTTACCGAGGTAACAACTGAACTGCTATTGATATCTACCGTCACAGGCACTAACATCATCGATAAGTTGGAGTCTCCGGACTCCTTGCGTAACTGATTTGTTAAGAAATCCGAAAGATCATATGAGTAGAAATACGTCGTGTTACCTAATGAGTCAGCGCCTTGCTGCAATGCCGATAAGAGGGCGCAGGTGTCCGAAGGCAGTTCTTTATTCTTAAAGAATCGCTCCATACTGTTCTCTTTGATCAGCAACATATACGCGGCCGGTTGTAACCAATCATCGCGTGTGATATCGGCTGTAGCACCGGAGAATACATTTGTTACCTCTACGCGTACCTGCGCTTTGTTAACGTACGGGCGCTTGGAGAGAATGGTAACGCTATCGTGGGTTGCATTCCATGTCGAATCATATATCAGGCTACTGATAATAGTATCCGCGATCACTTCCATTGGAAACTCCAGGCGCGTGTACACGCCCGCGGGTGCTACGATATAATTATAGGTGTCGGAGTCCTGTTGCATCTCTTCTACCAACTGCTTTTTATCCTCATAAAAGAGATGATTCACCGTGCGTACTTCGGAGTTGGCATAGAAGGCTTTCATGTCATTCACTGTGGTATCCTTTCCGTTCTTGGAGTACGTGAAATGATAGAACACGCCTAATGCGATATCGGAGATATTCAGGATGGTAGAGGAACCGAACGACGTCTCAATTAACAAGCCTTTGAATTGCTCATTGAAACGCTCCTGACTCTCGAAAGTCTGGATCGCAGCGAAGTATTGCGTGAAGTCGTCATTGAGTTTCATGCGGAGCATGGGCGAGTAGGTGCCGTCGTTATTCTTAATGGAATCCAGTTTCTCCGAGGCCACAACGATGCGATGGTTCTTCAGGATACTCAAGTCACGTGAGCAGTAATCCGAGATATTGATATTCGTGGGATATGTTCCGGAATAACGGAAGGTATTCCGATCCATCATGTAGGCGTTGATCGCCAAGGGAGAGTTAGCATCTCCTACCCAACTCTGATAATACATGAAAAGGCAAATCGAGTCCACCGATTCACGAGAGAAGCCCTCCGGATAATGATAGCCCTCCGGGCAGGCCAATTGCGTTAAGATAGAGGCACGCAGTACACCGTAGTCCGACTCTATTTCACCCAATAAGAAGGAGTCTGCCTGGGAAATAATAGCTCGACAACTATCCACCGCCGAACGAAAAGCAAAAGTATCAGCCAATACAACCACTTCGTCCTCGGGGGTCAGCACCGATTCTCCTGTATTCGCCACATCGTCTTTGCAGGCCGTGAAGGCAATTACAAAGGCGAGGATGAACCCTATCAACGCTTGTTTTTTACTCATTTTCCTCTGTTTCTTTCGCCAAGATAGTCTGGCAGAAATCCCATAGACGCTTGCTGGCCTCTACCGGTGTTTCTGTTTGTTCAAAAGGCAATATTGGTTTTCCCTTCGTCTCCACATAGTTCGCAACACGCTGGTTCACTTTAGGGGTGGCATATACGATGGCATCCGAGAAATCAACCGCCAAGCGCATCAGCTCCTCATAGCCTACCGGGAAGCCGTCTATACCGCGCACATCGGTATTGGTGATACCCTCGATACGCAGTTTCTCCGTGAAGCGTGTAGGGAACGGACGTTCGTATTCGTTATCATCCAGCATCAGCACTATTTTCGAATGTGCGAAGAACGGTTCGTCATTGAAGACGCGCTTCAGGTACAGCGGTGCCAATGCACTCAGCCAGCCGGAGCATAAAATGATATCCGGCGTCCAACGTAGTTTCTTCACCGTTTCGATCACACCGCGCGCATAGAAGATAACGCGATCGTCGTTATCGCTGTACTCTACGCCATTCTCGTCCTTCACGCCTTTGCGGCGATGGAACAAGTCATCATTATCAATGAAATAAATCTGAATACGAGCCGACTGGATAGAGGCTACTTTAATGAGCAGCGGATGATCCGAATCCTCAATGATCAGATTCATACCCGAGAGACGAATTACTTCATGCAGCTGGTTCCGGCGCTCATTGATTTCACCAAACTTAGGCATGAAGGTCCGTGTCTCATAGCCGTGCCCCTGAAAATACTCAGGTATTTGACGGTTCAATAAGCGTACAGGCGTCTCTTCTGCCAAGTAAGGGTATATCTCCTGAGAGATAAATAAAATACGATTCGGCTCTTTCATAGGCGTATGCACATTTTTTCGCGCTACAAAATTACAAAAAAAAATTGGATTAACGAAAAAAAAAGCTAAAAAAGTGCTGAAAAATTTTATTTTTCAATAATTTTTCACTAACTTTGCGCGTTTTTAGTGAAAAAGTACCTATTTTTATCATTTTTATTATGCAAATAATAACTACCAAAAAAGAACTTCAGGCTATAGTGACAGCTTGCAAAACGTCTGGTAAAACAATTGGACTGGTGCCAACGATGGGTGCATTACATGCGGGGCACGCCAGTTTGGTGGAACGTGCGGTGAATGAGAACAATGTCTGTTTCGTTTCGGTTTTTGTGAATCCTACTCAGTTTAATAACAAAGAGGATTTGGCGAAGTATCCGAGGGATATCAAGCGCGATGCGGAGTTATTGCAGAGGATTGGTGCTGATTTTGTGTTTGCCCCTACGCCTGAAGAGATGTACACCGCTGAAGAGATGGATTCAACCTTCGCTTTTGATTTTGCGGGTTTGGATACGATGATGGAAGGTAAGATGCGTCCCGGACATTTTAACGGAGTCGTACAGGTGGTAAGTCGTCTGTTCTATCTGGTACAACCTGATAAGGCTTATTTTGGTGAGAAAGATTTTCAGCAGTTAGCGATCATCCATCATATGGTAGAACACAGTTCTATGGCCGGTACGTTTGGAAACTTGCAGATCGTGAATTGTCCTATTGTACGAGAGGAATCGGGTTTGGCGCTTTCCAGTCGTAATGAACGCCTTTCGGATGCCGAGAAAAAAACTGCTTTGGCTATCAGTAAGACACTTTTTGAATCGTTAAAATGGGCGAAAGAGGCAGGGGCTACGGTAGCGCAAGTGCAGCAACGTGTTATTGATACTATCAATGCGGTAGAGGGTCTGGAAGTGGAGTATTACGAAATCGTGGACCAGACGACTTTGTTGCCTGCTGCCGGTTTTGAGCATGCTATCGGGTGTGTGACGGTCTATTGCGGTCCTGTTCGGCTGATAGATAATATCAAATACTAATTGGTAATTGGAAATTGGTCCTTGTTTGCGACGCACATATTCCGTATCTCGTAGAAGCGGTCCGCATGAACTGGCCGCAGGTGCAGGTTTGTCCGCTTGAACCGGAACAAATCGATGCTTTGGCAGTACGGGAAGCGGATGTATTAGTCGTGCGCACACGCACGCAGATCAATAAGATATTATTAGAAGGTTCACGCGTGCGGCTGGTCTGTACGGCTACGATTGGTTTTGACCATATAGACACGGCCTATTGTGAAGCGCAGGGTATTCATTGGGCGTCTTGTCCGGGCTGTAATGCCAAGGCGGTTTGCGAATATATCGAAGAAGCGATAGAGGAAGTAATTTCCCATTTCCCATTTCCCATTTCCCCTTTTTCAACTATCGGTATCGTGGGAGTGGGGCATGTCGGTTCGTTGGTGGCCGAAATGGCTAAGCGAAGGGGGATGAACATACTGCTGAATGATCCGCCTAAAGGAATTGGTGTTTCGCTTGACGAGATAGCCGAAAAAGCGGATGTCATTACCTTCCACACTCCTTTGGATAGTTCTACGTTCCATCTCTGCGATGAAGCGTTTTTGAAGCGCTGTAAACCCGGTGCACTCATCATCAATGCGGCACGTGGAGGCGTAGTGGATGAAAAAGCACTATTAGAGAGCGGACATCCGTATATCTTGGATACCTGGGAGAATGAACCGGCTATCGATAGAAAGGTCTTAAACGGTGCTTTTCGCGCCTCTATGCATATTGCGGGCTATTCACAGGAGGGAAAATGGAATGCTTCGCAGATGTGCTTGAATCGGATTGCAGAAGAATTGCAGTTACCGGCTGTTTCTTTACCGCTTTTACCGCCTAAAAAAGTGCAGGAGAAGAATTGGCTTGAAACCATTACCGAAGTGCTCAAAGCATATCCGGAGCGATTTGAGACCTTGCGCAAAAACTATCCTTTGCGCTGATTTTTCAAAAGAAAACCTCTATAAAACAAAGAAGGTTGTCTCACGACAACCCAACCTTTTACTTAACCTTAAATCTAATACCATGAAAAACACGGTGCAAAAGTACTGCTTTTTGACGAACTGACCAAATATTTTACAAAAAAAATGTTATAAAACATATTTTTGCTATATGTAGTTAGCAAAATCATCTGTTTCTTATCACATACGCAACATTTTAATTCTCTTCCAATAAATCAGGTCTCCTTTCTTTGGTATGCGCTAAAGACCGCTCATAGTTCCATTCTTCTATCTTCGCCTGGTGTCCGCTGAGTAGGATCTCGGGCACTTTCCATCCCTTGTATTCGGCAGGGCGCGTGTATACGCCTGCTTCGAGCAACCCGTCTTGGAAGGAGTCGTTAAGGGCAGACTCTACGTCGCCGAGTGCTCCGGGTAAGAGACGGACGATGGCGTCAGTCATCATTGCTGCGGGCATTTCCCCTCCGGTAAGTACGAAATCGCCGATCGAATATTCTTTGGTAATGAGATGATCGCGCACGCGTTGATCTACGCCTTTGTAATGGCCGCAAAGGATGATAATATTCTCCTTCAGCGAAAGCGAATTCGCTGCTTTCTGGTCAAAGCGTTTTCCGTCCGGTGCGGTGAAGATGATCTCATCGTAGTTGCGTTCGGATTTAAGATGGGTGATGAGGCGATCAATGGGTTCTATTTGCAGCACCATTCCGGCACCAAAACCGAAAGCATAGTCATCCACTTTACGATGTTTATCCAGCGTCCAATCACGTAAGTTATGCACGTATATTTCACAAAGACCTTTGGTCTTTGCACGCTGTATGATAGAGTGGTTTAATGGTGACTCGAGTAATTCGGGACAACAGGTGATGATATCTATTCGCATTGGAGATTTGAGATTTGAGATTTGAAATTTTATGGCACAGGGTCATAGCCCGATCCGCCCCAAGGATGACAACGGAGGATCCGTTTGATGCCCAGCCAGCCGCCTTTAAAAATACCGTATTTGAGTACCGCTTCTACCATGTATTGACTGCAGGTAGGTGTATAGCGGCAGGAGGGAGGTGTCAACGGTGAGATAAAGACCCGATAGAAATAGACGGGGAGGAGGAAAATCTTTCTTACGAAAATTTTCCATTGGAAATTGGATATGGGAGATTGATTTTTCATCCCCGGTTTTTGATTTAACTCTCCGCTATTTTTTTCAGGGCTTTGCATACAGCTTTCTCAATGACAGCAAAAGACAGTTCTTCCTTATCCATATAATTGAAGGCAATAAGGTAGTGCTTCTCGCCCAAGAGGTCTTGATGTAAGCGATAGGCTTCGCGCATCAAACGACGCAGGTGGTTTCGCTGGACTGCTTTTTTGAAGAGGGATTTGGGAGCCCAGACGAGAATCTGATTGCTGACGTCTGATTTCTGAATGTTGACGGCTTGAAACGTCACACGTAAAGGCCACGCCGTGAAGCGCTGACCCTCTTTATACAGTTGTGCGATGCGCAGCTGTCCGCAGAGTTTGTTTTCTTTCGGAAACCTATTCATTCACTCACCAATCACCAATTACCAATTACCAATCACCAATTACCAATCACCAATCACCAATTACCACTCATTCACTCATTCTTCTCCAGATAGTCCGCAATAGCCAGCGGCAGGGAAGCGAAAGGAAGTCCTTGTCCGGCTTCTATATCGACGCGGAAACCTGCTTCTTCCAAAGCCCGAATAGTACCGTTACCGAAGGCGGCAATGAGGGTATTACCCTGTTTCCAGTCAGGGAAATTCTCCTTGAGAGACGTTACACCTGCCGGCGTGAAGAGCGCGATGAGGTCGTAGTCGAACGGTTTATCTGCCGGCCAGGGAGTGGTCACCGTGCGGTACATAATAGCGGGTGTCACTTCAATACCGTTCTCGGCGAACATATTGATCTGGTCGTCTGTATGGATATCCGATAGTACCATCAGATATTTCTCGTTGGGACGGCGATGCATGGCGGGCAGCAGGTCTTCGAATTTATTGCCGCTCTCAGGGAAGAAGACTTTACGCTTGCGATAGTTAATGAATTTCTGCAAGTACAGTCCTACCGACTCCGAGTTGCAATAGTAGTGCATCGAGTCCGGTACATTCAGTCTCATCTCTTCGCACATACGGAAATAGTGTTCCGCTCCCAGTTTGGAGTTCAAAATAACCGCTGTAAAATCCATCGGATTGATACGCTGTTGACGAAACTCACGTGCTTCCAGTCCTTCGATATGAATGAACTGATAGAAGTCACATTGCACACCAAACTGCGTCTCCAAACGGGTATAGGGGTTGTGCTCCGTAGATGGACGGGGTTGAGAAAAAAGTAGTTTTTTTATCATAGGATAGCAATTATTTGATCGGATATAATGAATAGCAGTGCCCAAGGCAGCAACTCCAGGGTAAGGCTATAGATAAGCAAATAAAGGATGGCGATAGGACTATTGACAAATTGTTTCCAGGAACGATAGAACCATATCAGTAAGAAAACCGCGGCGATGGAGCCGACCAACCATCTGTTGAGTATAGGTGAACCCACACGCATCAGGATCAACAGCACCGGGTAAAGGAGGACTGTAACGAGCGTGACGATATTGCCGTAATGCTCGTAGGGGGACCCGAAATGACGGGATAGGTCAAAGGTGAAATCGATGAACAGATGGCATAGCATTTTGATACTCAGTCCGGCCAGAACGATGCCGTAGATGACTCCATAGCCCTTTATTGTAAAAGCCTCGGTCGTGCAGCAAAGATAGATCGCCATGGCGATGATACCGATGCGGAAGATCCCCATGAGCAGTTGTCCCATCAAGGTAGCCGGAGACTCTTTGTACATACGGTCGGTCTGTGCCGATAGAGAGTTCTTCGCCTGGGTGATGACGCCCGGTTGATACGCCTCGCTGAGTAAAGCACAGATCAGGAGGCCAAACATCAACCAAGCGCACCAGGGTGCACTTGAGCAGGATACTATGTGCGCTATCTCATTCATTCGTTTCGTCCCATATAAACAATTTATCGCCTCGACGGATCAGTGTATCCGTCTTGATGGCAAAAAATTGTCCTTTCTTTACTTGTTTGGTCGGTTGTCCTTTAGCATCATGCATGTCGTGCGCCGTACACTCATAGACACCGGTCGTCTCGCCCGTGATGAGTAGCGGCTGACCTTCCTCAATCGCATCAACAGCTTCCACTACAAACTCCGCCACACTTAGGTTCTTGAAGAAATTGGTACACTTGGCCGCATAGACCTTCTTACGGGTAGCTTTGTTGCCATAGACATGAGTCCATTCTCCCAGTTTTTGGCCTTGGTAATATCCGTCCCAGAAACCGCGGTTGAACACCCGGCTCAGGCGCTCATTCCAGTTCGCTATCTTCGGTTCGATGATGCGGCTGTCCGCATATTCTCCGTTTTGCCATGCTTCCACAGCCTCGCGGTAACAACGAACCACGGTATCGACGTATTCGGCTCCGCGTGCACGGCCTTCGATCTTCAGTACCCGTACACCGGCATCCAGCATCTTATTGAGGAAATGAATGGTCTTCAGGTCTTTGGGGCTCATGATATACTGATTGTCCACATCCAGCTCCAGATCTGACGATTTGTCTTTGACCGTGTAGCCGCGGCGGCACACTTGTACGCACGCCCCTCTGTTCGCCGACATGCCGTAGTTATTCAGACTCAAGTAACATTTTCCGCTGACAGCCATACAAAGCGCACCATGACAAAACATCTCAATGCGGATGGGCTGACCATTTCGACCGCAGATATGTTGCTCTTGGATGTCGCAGTAGATAGAGGCTACCTGTTCCATATTCAGTTCGCGCGCCAAGACTACGACGTCCGCAAACTGCGCATAGAACTTCAGGGCTTCGGTGTTCGCGATATTCAGTTGCGTAGAGAGGTGCACTTCCTGACCGATGCTGTTGGCGTATTGCATCACGGCGATGTCGCTGGCGATGATGGCATCTACACCTACGGCATGGGCTTTATCCACTATCTGACGCATGAGCGGCAGGTCTTCGGGATACATAACGGTATTGACCGTCAGGTAGGTCTTAACCCCTGCTTCGCGACAGGTAGCTACGATGGTAGCCATATCATCGGTCGTGAAGTTAACGGACGAACGGGCACGCATATTCAGGTGCTCAATACCGAAATAGACACTCGTAGCACCGGCATGTATAGCCGCTGCCAAGCTCTCCCAGCATCCTACCGGAGCCATTATTTCGATGTTTGATACATTGTTCATGGTTCTTTCAACCGTAAAAAACCTCTAAACACTATAAAAAATAAGGCCTGCATAAGACCCCTATTGGGTGATTATTGCGCGATTATTGGGTGACTATTGCGTGATTTAATAACCATTCCGCTATCTGTACTGCATTTAAAGCCGCGCCTTTGCGGATCTGGTCACTCACGCACCAGAAACTCAGCCCGCACTCATCCGTCAGATCCTTGCGGATACGACCGATGAACACTTCATCTTTACCGCTGAGGAACAGAGGCATCGGATATACTTTGTTCTCCGGATCGTCCATGAGTACGCAGCCTTGGGCTTTGGAGAACGCCTCTCTCGCCTGTTCTACGGAAACGGGGTGTTCTGTTTCGATCCAGATGCTCTCACTGTGTGCTCGGAGGGAGGGTACACGCACACAAGTGGCGCTGACCTTGATATCCGAATGCATGATCTTCCGTGTCTCGTTAAACATCTTCATCTCCTCTTTGGTGTAGCCGTTGTCGGTGAAGACATCGATATGCGGGATGACATTATAGGCTAACTGGTACGCGAATTTGTTTACCGTCACTTCTTCGCCGTTGAGCACCTGACGGTATTGGTTTTCGAGTTCTTTCATCGCCTGTGCTCCTGCTCCTGAAGCGGCCTGATAAGTAGCTATATGTACGCGACGGATGTGCGTCAGGTTCTCGATAGCCTGTAGGGCTACGACCATTTGAATCGTCGTGCAATTCGGATTAGCGATGATGTTACGCGGACGATTTAAGGCATCCGACGCATTCACTTCGGGTACTACGAGGGGCACATCCTCCTCCATTCGGAAGGCGGAGGAGTTATCGATCATGATGGTACCGAAGCGGGTGATGTCCTCCGCATACGCACGTGACACGCCTGCGCCCGCGGAGACAAAAGCAATATCGACGCCCTTGAAAGCGTCGTTATGTTGCAGCAGTTGTACGGTGTACTCTTTGCCGCAGAAGGTGTACTTTGTTCCGGCACTCCGCTCCGAACCGAATAGTTTTAGTTCGGAGACGGGGAATTGCCGCTGTTCGAGAACAGCCAGCAATTCCTGTCCGACGGCGCCTGAAGCGCCAACGATAGCTATAACCATATTAAGCCAGAGCTACAATAGTGTCAGCCGCAGCCTCGGTAAAGGTCAGTTTACCCTCACGAGCGAGCCATCCGAGAGCCAAGAAAAGGTCCTCGTTTTTCAGTTTGGTTGCTTTTTTCAGAGCCTTGATACCCTGAGCACCATTTTGCAGAGCACCCCATACGAGGCCTGCGTTCTCACCGATTTTTGTAATCATAATACCTTAAATTATTTTTTGTGACTAATATAGATGCTTTTAAGGGGCATCCATCCCTATTTCTCTAAACACTAAACTCTAAACAATCACTCCTCCCACTTTTTGAAGAGCAGGCAGGCGTTGTGTCCGCCAAAACCAAAAGTGTTACTTAGCGCATAACGGATGTCACGTTTTTGTGCTTTATCGAAGGTGAAGTTAATGCGATAGTCGATGTTCTCGTCCAAATCCTCCGGATCATGATTGATGGTGGGCGGGATGATTCCTTCTTTGAGTGCCATAATGCACGCAAGTGCTTCTACGGCTCCTGCAGCACCGATCAGGTGACCGGTCATCGACTTGGTGGAATCCAGGTTCATGTCATAGACATGATTGCCGAACACGCGCTGGATTGCCTTCAGTTCCGTCACATCGCCCAGCGGAGTGGAGGTACCGTGTGTATTGATATAATCGATGTCCTCCGGCTGCAGTCCGGCATCTTTGATGGCGAGCCGCATGACGCGTTCCGCTCCTTTCCCGTCGGGGTCGGGTGCCGTCAAATGATACGCATCAGAGGTCATACCTTCACCTACCATCTCGGCGTATATCTTCGCGCCGCGTGCTTTGGCATGCTCGTACTCCTCCAGGATAAGACAAGCAGCTCCTTCGCCTAACACGAACCCGTCTCTGGACTTCGAGAAGGGACGACTGGCTGTCTCGGGATGTTCGTTATTGGTAGAGAGAGCATGCATGGAAGAGAATCCACCGACACCGCTGTAGGTCACATCGGCATCCGCACCTCCGGTGAGCAGAATATCCGCGTGACCCAGACGAAGCTGGTCAAAAGCTGAGGCTACTGCGTGCGACGAAGACGAACAGGCGGTCGATACGGAGAAGCTGAGGCCACCCAGACCGAAGCGAATGGATATCTGTCCGGCTGCGATGCTGGGGATGGCTTTCGGGATCATGAAGGGGTTGAAACGAGGTACGCCGTCGCCTTTGGCGAAGTCGATGATCTGCTCTTCGATAGTCAGCAGTCCGCCCATACCGCTACCCCAGATCACACCGACGCGAGTGCGGTCCTCTTTCTCCAAGTCCAGCCCGCTATCGCGCAAAGCTTCGTCGGCAACGCACACGGAGAACTGGGTAAAACGATCCATCTTACGCGCCTCTTTCTTGTCAATCACTGTCGTCGGGTCAAACCCCTTGACTTCTCCGGCAAACTGCGTCTTATACTGCGACGCATCGAAGGCGGTGATAGGAGCGATACCATTCTCGCCATTCACCAGCGCACGCCATGTCTCCGGAGCGGATTTGCCAACCGGCGTTAACGCTCCGAGACCTGTTATAACAACCCGCTTTAACTGCATTCTAACCCCTTGTCCTTATATATAGCATACGAGTTTACAGTATTCCCGTAAACTCGCAAACTAATGTGAAAAGACTATTACTTTCCAAGCTTCTTCTCTACGTAAGCGATAGCGTCACCTACGGTAGCGATCTTCTGTGTATCCTCGTCCGGGATCTCAATCTCGAATTCTTTCTCGAACTCCATGATCATCTCTACGGTATCCAGAGAGTCTGCACCCAGATCCGTTTGGAAGTTAGCTTCGTTAACTACTTGCGATTCTTCGACACCCAGTTTATCAGCAATAATTGCTTTTACTTTTGCATCAATTTCTGCCATGATACTTAGTTTTTAATAAGTTATTATGTATTTTTTTTCTTAAATTCTGAATATCTTTGATTTCCGCATATTTCGGAAAATCGGCGCAAAATTACTGCTTTTTTCTGAAATATGCAAATTTTTTTGTTTTATTTTTCGTTTTTGTCATCCAGAAGTAGCATTATTTTCCCCAAATAGACGCCGGATTTGGTCATTTGTGCTATGGGTATGCTATCTCCGTCGAGGTTTGGTTCGAAGTGGTTGACGTGCAACTCATGGGTATGTCCTCCGATGATTACATCGATACCGCGGGTGCTATGCGCCAGGCCTACATCGCTGAAGTCTTCCGGTGCTTTACCGAAGGTACCCATGTGGCTGAGACAGATCACAACGTCGCAGTTCTGTGCCCGCAGAGTATCCACCATCGCTTGCGCTAATTCGGGATAGGGGGCGAGGTATTTCGCCGGAGCGAAGTTCTTATCGGAGATGATACCTTTGGGGTCGCACCCGAGACCGAAGATACCGATTTTTAGGCCGCCTTTGTTAACGATCGTGAAGGGTTTTATCCTATTTTCCAGAGCCGTACCGGTGAAGTCATAGTTCGCGCAGACGATAGGGAACTGAGCGTTCTTCAGCACAGCCGCTAAGGTATCCAGCCCGTTGTCGAACTCATGGTTTCCGAGTGTACCGCAGTCATAGCCCATGCGGTTCATTGCATCGAGTTCTACACGTCCGCGGAAGAAATTAAAGAAAGGACTTCCCTGACTGAAGTCTCCGGCATCAACCAACAGCAGGTTCGGGTCGGCTTTACGCTCCTGCTCGATCTTTCCCATACGGCGTGCATAGCCTCCTAAGTTCTTCGCATTGGGTTCTACCTGCGAATGGGTGTCATTGGTGTGCAGGATGGTGAGGTGGTCGGGTTTGGAGCAAGCCGCCAACAGGGCTGCTACCACAAAGATAAGTGTCTTTTTCATGGTTAAAAACGTTTACTTATTTCATCATCGCTCAGGAGCGACAGAATGATTTTTCCTTCCGGGGTGCGGCGGTATTGCGGCAGTGCGATGAGGCGCTGCATCATATCGCGCATCTCGGTTTCGGTAAGAGTCTTTCCATAAGGAATAGCGGCACTCTCGGCCATTGTCCGGGCTATCTGTTCGCGCCATTCGGTAGGCGTGTCGGCTCCGCGTTCGCGCACTTGGGAAAGGATATGTTGCAATATCGGTATCGGAGACTGGTTAATCAGTTGCGCCGGTACGCCTTGGATGGAATAGCTGTCGGGGCTCAGTTGCTCGATATCGAAACCGATGGTACGCAGGTCATCCGCTATCTGCTCCAGAAGCACCATGTCCTCCGGACTGAGACTGAGGACCTCAGGGAAGAGCAGTTGCTGCATGGCGCCTTGAGTAAGGCGGATCTGGTCGATGAATCGGGCATGGAGGATCGCCACATGGGCACGATGCTGGTTCACCAGCACCAGACCTTGCTGCGTAGGGACTAAGATATATTTTCCTCCGTATTGCCAGAGTGCACAGGACTCGAGGTCGGCAGCGTGCAGCAGCGGTTCTTCGGGTTCTGCAGGGATTCTATCCGTTAAACGCTCGGTTTTCTGCAGTCCCTCGTACAGCGTCTCCCAGTGACGCGGGGCGGGTTGACGATCCGGATAGATGACCGTATCCCGTTTCTTAAACGGGTTATAGGAGTGATCGACGGTCACCTGAGGTTGTACCACAGGTTGGTCGTGAAGCACGGGGATATCAATCTGGCCGGAGGTATCGAAGTCAATGGTGGGGGCTAAGGTGAACTTGCCCAATGCCTCCCGCACGGCGGCCATCAGGATCTGGAAGATCGTCTGCTCGTCGGCAAATTTAATCTCGGTCTTGGTGGGGTGGATATTGACGTCTATCGCTTCGGGATTGATCGTAAAATAAAGGAAGAAAGAGGGTTGATAGTCATTGGCTAACATCCCGGAGTAGGCCGTTAGGACGGCTTTTTGGAAATACGGATGGCGCATGTAACGGCCATTCACGAAGAAATACTGCTCCGCTTTGCGGGTAGCGTTCTCGGGTTTGACGACAAAACCATGAATGGACACCAGGTCCGTATCAGTCGCTACATCCACAAAGGCGGATGTATAGACATTGCGTTTGGGGTTGCCGAAGACGGCCTCGATACGTTGTTTCTCCGTACCGGCCGGCAGTTCGAGCAGGATCTCGTCGTTATGCACGAAGGTGAAACTCACTTTCGGATAGACGAGAACGATGTGGTAGAACTCAGTCAGCAGATTTCGTAACTCGGTCTGGTCGGTCTTAAGGAATTTCCGTCGAACGGGTACGTTAAAAAAGAGGTTGCTGACCTTGATGTTGGTGCCTACGGGGCAGGCACACACCTCTTGCCGCACTACCTCCGAGCCCTGTATCTCGATGAGGGTACCGGTCTCGTCTTCGGCTCTGCGGGTGGTCATCTCCACCTGGGCTACGGCGCATATAGAAGCCAAAGCTTCTCCGCGGAAACCCATGGTGCGAAGCGAGAAGAGATCTTGCGCCTCGCGTATCTTACTGGTGGCATGGCGTTCGAAGGCCAGACGGGCGTCCATCTCGCTCATGCCGATACCGTCATCGATCACCTGCAGCAGCGTGCGACCCGCATCGCGAACGATGACCTGAATGCGTTTGGCTTTGGCATCCAGGCTGTTCTCCACCAACTCTTTCAGGCACGAGGCGGGGCGTTGAATGACCTCTCCTGCGGCGATCTGGTTGGCTACGCTGTCCGGTAATAGATGAATGATATCCATGTTATAATAAGAAATAGAACGCGAAGAGGAGAAGGCCTAAGAGCACGAGCCAGAACACCAGACGGTTCTGTTGTTTGTTGGCTTTGGCTTTTTGGCTCTGCATCTTCTCGTGCTCCTCACGGAACGACCCGTGATGAAGACGCGCAAGTTTTTTATCCTTGCGCGCCTCCTTTTCCTCGTCGTAGTAAATGGGGCGGTAGTCCCACTCACGGGGTTTATTTACTTTCGGAAATAAAACCGACATTATTTAACGATAGCTTTGAACGCCTCGTCCTCTGCGAACTTAGCGAACTCGATATCCCGTGCAGCGCGTGCTTTGAGACTCGCGTCCTTAGCAACAGCCACCTTAAGGTTCTCGAGAACAGCTTGGGTGTCGTTGGTGCGAGCACCTACGATAGCCTTGAGGTAAGCGGTGGTAGCGTTCGGCTCTTTTACTGCATCCAGGGTCTTGGCAGCTGCGTCATACTCCTCGTCGAGGATCTGCTGAGCAGCCGCATTATTGGTAGCGGTATTGCCGTATGCTTTCTTAGCAGCCTCATAGTCGCCCTTCTGGGTGTAGAGGGTACCGAGAGCAGCGTCGAGGTTAGCCTTGGTGCCACCTGCCTTGCCCAGGAACTCTTCTGCCTTCTCCAGATCACCGTCAGCCATAGCTGCTACACCTGCGTTGTAGTTCAGGTCCGGATTATTCGGGTTGAGCTCCAGCGCCTTAGCGAAGTTACGGCGAGCCTCTGCGATGTTACCTTCCTCGAAGTAAACCTGACCGAGACCGTTGTAAGCACGGAAGTCGTTGAAGAGCTCGCCGGCCTTCTGGTAGATGGCTTTCTTCTCTGCGTTATCGTTGGTCAGCGTAACTGCATAGAGCAACTCCTCAACGCTCAGTTGAGCCGGGTCGTTCTTTACCAACTCGCGGATCTCATCATCGGTCTTTCCAATGAGGTTGGTGGTCAAGATAAGACGGCTGCGACGGAGAGCCGGCAGGATCTCATCTTTGATGGTACCGTAAACAGAACTGAGGTTCTTGATTTGAGCCTCACGCTCCTCGGGGTCGCTATACATAGCGAGGACGCGAAGAACGAGGTCTTTATCCTGCATGTTGCTGTTCTCCATTGCTTTCTGGAAGCCTTCCCAGTCCTCAGCGGTGATGTTCGACTCGACATCGGCATTCACTTTGTTCTTCTTCAGACCCTTCTTGAGGAATTTCTGAGCTACTTTCTGACGGTTCTGAGCCAGTTTCTCGTTCAGAGCCACGCCACCATCCGGCGAAGCATAGCCGGCAACTTCGAGGCTTGCGATCTCTTTGCGCTCAGCCTGGTCAGCGTCCTTGATAGCCGCTTCGAGGGCTTTCATCTCTGCGGATTTGGTCTCCGAGCTGCGGAGGTTAGCGCTTTGGATGAGGAACTTGATGTCCGCCTCGGTGAGCTCCTGGATAACGCGTTGGAATTGATCCGGAGTAGTAGCGGTTTTGTTGTCACACGCCTTAGCGAGAGCAGCGGTCGCAACCACGCCGTCAGCAATCTTGAGGTCCGGGATCTCGATCTCTTTCTTACCTATCGTAGCTTTGAAGCGGAGGTACAACTCCGATTTAGCCATCTCAGGAACATAGTCGAAGGAGCAAGTCTGGCTGTAACGGCCACCCTCGCGGTAGTTAACGGTCGTACCGTTCTCTTTGGCTTTCTCGCCTACATAAGTAACGGAATTGCTAACAGCCTCTTGGCCGTCGAATTTGAGCACCGGAGTAACGGTCAGAACACCCTTCTTCGCGAATTTCTTTGCAGGGAAAGTACCGGTAATGGTAGCCTGTACCTTACCGCCTTTCAATACCAGCGGGTTCGGATTCACCTGGATCTGATCCGGGTTTGGCAACGTCTTGTTGCAAGATGCCAACACCACTACAGCAGCGATGAGGCTAAAGAATAAACCTTTTTTCATATGCATATAAAATTGTTTAATAATGGTTTTTACACAATATTGCAATTTCGGCTGCAAAATTACAACAAATATTTCACATATGCAAGCGTTCGGGTGTTTTTTCGTCCAATAAAATGGAATTTTATGGATTAAATGGGCATATGGGGCGTTTATGCTCGCATAAAAACGACCTATAGGCACATTTAATACGAGAGCCGTCAGGCTGGACGAAAAAACACCCGCCGTTGCACATATGCCCCGCAAGATGCGGCAGTAAATTCGGAGGGAACCCGCTTTGAAGTGAACCCAAAAAGTTAGACACAAAACAAAAGTGTCGCTTATGGTACATTCACTAG
>JAEDNI010000056.1 GCA_016302585.1 Paludibacteraceae bacterium
TGCACAAGACTTCGGCATTCTCCATTTTATTCCGTTTGCAAAATTACTGCTTTTTCTTCATTCGTGCAAAGTCCTTTTTGGTCCTTTTGGCTTGCGCGTTTGTGCGTTCCGTAAAATTGTTGTACTTTTGCAGCGTTTTTCATTAGGGACAAACAAAAACGCGGACAACTGGTTGTCATCCGGTCATTGAGGTTGTAGGATACCATAGCAGACGGATAATCAAATCAGTTGCCCGCGCTGTGTATATATGTACGTACAAAAAGTGTACGCGATAATACACTAACGGGCATCTGCTTCGACTTGTTTCCTATCTGCTTTTGAAACTTCCTACATTTCAATGACTCAGATAACAAGCATTAGCAAACGCTTTTAATCAATATGTATTCGCGCAACGCTTTGCGCTTTCTCTGTTTAACGTCAGTGAGTGACGGTATTGTTTGGGGTCATTCTAACCTTTGCGCTGCAAAGGTACTACTTTTTTTTGACATATGCAAATAATTTATGAAGATAAACAAAAAAATCCGCACTTGCGATGCGGATTATAAAAGAGACGGGCTGGTTTGCTTTACCTGATTTCTTGTCCTTGCAATGTATAGGTTTTGTCGCCTCGGAGAATGAATATCTGGCCGTCACGAACAACCTTTGTACATTGTACTTGGTTGCTTTGTACATCACCTACGCCTTGTTTTCCGTCTTGTGAATTATGATTTCCGGATTCAAGCGCAAAAGCAACAGGTTCCATATTCACCTCTTGGTCTCCGGAACGGTTGCAATCAATCCACCATGCATAGATATCAATATCCTTATCCATCGTCCATATTTTCTTGTTGGAATCGGTGAAAACAAGTTTGATATGATACACATATGCGTTGGGGGCCGTTGACGGACCTACTTTGGTAATCTTCATCTCTGCCAGATTGATAGCCGCCTCCGACCATCCTTGCTCAGCCTTGGACGGGAAGATAAAATAAGAATGCTTGGCACCTGCCATACAGTTTATAAAATACTTCCTTCCTGATGGATAATCAGAGCGGTAAGTGCCCTCTATCGAATATTGCGTCGGTGCCAAAATCTCCAAGCCTATCTGAGGGACTGCATCGTCCAACTCTTCTGATGCGAGGAACATAAACGTCATGAAATATTGGTCGTATGTATTGTTTTGGGTTGGAAACTTGCTCTCGCACGCATACATCTCCACATGCGCGTAGTTGATATCCAACTGATTTTGCGGTTCTTCCATCTCCACATCGCCTAAGACGTAGAAATAGATATTCTTCTTATCGGCATCCTCCCATTTCTTGTCTTTGTCGTAATAGAAACGGAAACGATGGGCATTGGAGGTGGTATAGCAAAGGAATCGACAGGTATTGGTGTTGGTCTCCAGCATCACGTAACCGCCATTAGAAGCAATCGTACATTCCTTGCCGCCACTGGTGAGTGTCAGCCCGTTTTGTTTGGCATTAGTGCCCATATAGCCGTTCTTAGTCTTGACGTAATACTTGTTACTACCTTCTTGACTAACCGTCACTTGGTAATCCGCCAAGTCCTCGGAAGTGATTTTCCCGTTCTGAATGGCTACTTGGGTATAGTTATTATTGGAGTCCTCGCCATTCCATACATACGCCACCGTCTCTGATTTCTCATAGACGATAATATACGTGCCGGACCATCCTTCTGACGGCTGGGTATTTACACGCGTATAAACGGTAGCCGCATGGGAAAACAAAGCGCTACCCAATAGTAATACAGAAAATAAGATGTTTTTCATGGTTTTTCTCATAAAATCGTTTGATTTAACCGCAACGCATCGATGCTTTCGAAGGTTTTCCAATGGACCGTTTGCTCAGCCGCCAGGCGATTAGCCTGTAAGTCATCAATAAAAATGACGTTTTCGGGATTACCGATCTCTTTTTGTACGGCTTCAAAGATCTCCGGTTCGGGCTTCGCCATGTGCATCTTCTGAGACAGGAAGAACCCGTCAAAATGACTTTCCAAACCGTACTTACGATTGATAAAGTCGAAATGAAGATCATTCCCGTTGGACAAAAGATAGACCGGATGTCCTTTGGTGCGCAGCGAGTCAACGAATTGCAACCGTTCTGCCGGCAGTTCATCCAGCATGGACATCCATGCCTCTACGATTTCATCGGTCGTCGTTCCGGGATAGCAATATTGCTGAACTTGAGAGAGGAAAGTCTCTGGAGAGATCAGTCCTCGCTCAAAGTTCGCCATTAGTTGTTTGGAGGCAATGCTAACCGCTTTTATGCCTTCGCCACGGCTGTCCATGCCCAGAATGACACGCATGTTTTCCTCGCCCATGAGTTTCTCAAAGGTTTGAAAACAGCGTTGCACATTCAGTTTGATTAGAACACCGCCTAAATCAAAGACATACGTTATACGCATGTGTAACCTCCATCGATGAATATGCTTATGCTTTTGCCGCTAATGGAGACGGCGTAGCATAAACACGTGCAGCCAGTTCTTGGTCCAGGACATAAAGACCATAATTGTTGCCGTCCAACATCTTGAGCTTATTGATAATTTCTACCGCATTCTCTTCTTCCTCTACCTGCTCATCGATGAACCATTGGAAACGGCTCTGCGAAGCGTAGTCTTTCTCCTCAACTGCGATGTGCATGAGGTTGTTAATGAGCGAAGTAACGTGTTGCTCGTGCTTATACGTATGCTCAAAAGCAGCTAAAGGCGAAGCCCATTCGGTCTCTACCGCATCGATGGCTTTGAGCAGTACACGGCCGCCTCGGCTGATGAGGTAGTTGTAGAAAATCTGTGCATGATCCTGCTCCTCCTTGAATTGGATAGCAAACCAGTTCGCCATGCCTGTATAGCCTTGATCCTGGCAATAAGCAGACATACTGAGGTATAAATATGCCGACCACATTTCGGCATTGATTTGGGCGTTGATAGCGTCCTCTAATCTTTTGGAAATCATAACTTTAAAATTTATTTACTGTTTGGTTATTTATTATTTGTTCATTTTAACCGAGTTGCACCTCCGGATTGATCTTGCGGATCATACCTTTGAGCACATCTCCCGGTCCAAACTCATAAAAGGCTACGCCGTTATTTTCGTTGTTTCCGTAGTTTCCGTTGTTGGCGTCAGCAATCATGTTTTGCACGGATTGCGTCCAGCGAACGGGGGCTGTGAGTTGTTTTAAAAGGTTTTCGCGGATAATTCCCGGTTCCGTTTCTGCTTTTGCCGTTACGTTCTGGTAGATCGGACAGAAGGGTTTTCTGAACTCCGTTTTGTTGATTGCCTTCGCCAAATCTTCGGCTGCCGGTTGCATCAGCGGCGAGTGGAAAGCGCCCCCAACAGGCAGGCGTAACGCACGACGAGCGCCGGCTTCCTTGAGAGCCACACAAGCAGCATCTACGGCATCCACATCACCGGAGATAACAATCTGTCCCGGGCAGTTGAAGTTAGCTGCAACGACAACCCCACCCCCTGCCCTCCCCTCAAGGGAGGGTGCCTCATTCGATGAGATTTGTTCACAAATCTCGACTACTTTCTCATCGGGGAGTCCGAGGACAGCAGCCATCGTGCCGGGGTTGGCCTCACAGGCAGCTTGCATCGCCTGCGCACGCGCGGACACTAATAATAAGGCGTCCTCGAAACGAAGTGCGCCACAGGCCACTAAAGCGCTGAATTCACCGAGACTATGTCCGGCGACCATGTCCGGTTGCTCGATCGTCATAAGACGTTGAGCTACTACGGAGTGCAGGAAGACGGCAGGTTGCGTCACTTTCGTTTGTTTGAGGTCGTCTGCCGAACCATCGAACATGACGTCCGTCAGCGAGAAGCCAAGCAGCCTATTGGCTGTTTGGCACATCTCGCGTGCTTCTGCATGTGCATCGTACAGATCTTTGCACATACCCGGAAATTGACTTCCCTGTCCCGGGAATACAAAGGCTTTTAGCATTTTCGTTTAGCGTTAATGGTTTAGAGCACTACGGGTTCGCCCATCAGACCGCCCATAAGAATTACTACGAGCAGTGCCAAAATAGCGTAAAACTCTGGGAAAGCGGCCATGATCATGGTACCTGCAGTCACATTGTGACCACTACCGGTAGCTGCAACACCATTTGCACAAACCTGACCTTGACGGATTGCGGACAGAAGAGCCACCAGACCCAAAGCCATACCACCACCCAGAATAGCTGCAGCTTGAAGAGTGGTAATACCTGCAGTCAGATATTTCTGGATCATAAAGTATCCCACGAAACCGTAGATACCCTGAGTAGAAGGCAGTGCGGACAACAAGATATACGTACCCATAGCTTCCGGACGCTTCTTGAGCGAACCAACTACGGCGTTACCGCATATTGTCAAACCATAAACACTACCTACGCCGGACAGACCGACCATGAATGCTACGCCAATAAAGGCAATAATCAAATTTAATGTCATAATACTTTTTATTTAATGATTAATATGTACAAGTTATTTTTTGAATGGTTTATACTCTTTTCCGCCACCTTCGAAGCCTGCATTTTTGTAGAACTCCACGAAGGTAAGACGCATCGGGTGAACCACGGATGAGATCAAGCAGAGCGCGAAATTAAGCGCGTGGCCAAAGACCATGATCAGCAAGGTCGGCAGCCATCCTATCCATCCGGGCAATGCCCCTCCGGCTTGAAGCGCCAAGGCATTAAACACATTGCCTAAAATACCTCCAGCGAGACCCAGCGCGAACAGACGGATATACGACAGCACATCGCCAAGCAGGCCGCTGACCATATTATACGTGCCCCATAAACCGCCACCGATATTTACCAGCAGAATCTTACGATCCGGATTGCTGTAGAACAGGATGAACAGCGCGCATATACCCAAAATCGCATAAATGCTATAGAGTCCGATGGTAGATAGCGAACTTGCGGTAGCCGCCCAAACGATGAGCGTCACCAAAGCAACAAGCCATGCACAATCATACGCTGCATACTTGAAGCCGTCCCGCAAGGTGATCTTCACTACCTTGAAGCCCATAGCAAACAAGATTTGGAATATACCAATGAGGATAGCAAACACCATCATAGGATGGTACGAACCGCCCATGAAATGCACCGTGGCGTTCGTCTCCGTGATGAAATACTGCTTCACAGGAGCAAGGAATGCCACTTCCTCCAGATTGATTCCGAAGAACATACCCGTCAGAATACCGACAATCATAGTCGTTGCGCCCATGAACACGCCTAACCATCCCCACTCTTTCAGTTTCGGAGCTTTGAGAATGACCGCTATACCTGCCAATAAGATCAACAGGCCGTAGCCTCCATCGCCCAGACAGAGTCCGAAGAACAACATGAAGAACGGCGCAAAGAAAGGCGTCGGATCTATCTCTGCATAATTTGGCAGCGAATAGAGCCGCGTGATCGGTTCAAAGAGCCGGGTGTAGAAGTTATTCTTCAGTTGGATCGGCACTTCATCTTCTTTCTCCGGATCGGTCTCTTCGTAATAGACCTCTGCGGCAGCAAGCATTGCGTTCAGTTCGGGCTCTTTGTCAATCGGACAGAAACCTTCAAAGAGACAGAGAGAACCTTCTGCGAGTTTGTCGGTCGAGAGCGTTACACGCTGCCAGTCAATGTTTTGACGGGCTTCTTTGAGTTGCGCTTTGATGTCTTCGATATTTGCAATTTGCCATGCCTCAATACGTGCATTGGCAGCAGCCAAGAGTCCTTTGAGGTGCTCTACTTCCTGCATGTACCGGGCAGCGGATTTCTCGGGAGAAGGCAACAAAGTTGCGTAGTTTTCGTAGTCTGCGTAGTTTTCGTTGTTTACGTTTACAAAGTACGTTTTACCTTCTTTCTCGGAAACTTTAATACCCCACTCCTCTTGGAATGCAGAAGTGCTACAAACAAAGAAACGAAGCGTGTAGCCGGCTTCTTTGAGTGCCTGAATACGCGCAGGGTCGAACTCACCCCAAACGGCAGCTTGTGAAGCCGCTTGTTTGGCATCCGCAATGCTTTGTTCGATGTTGGCACGTTCAGCGAGGAGTTGATCCGGCGCACCCTGTTTGAGCAGACGACGCAGTTCGTCCTCGTGTTGGAGAGCTGCCTGAAGTTGCTCATCATCTTCGATGAGACCAGCGGCTTTCTGCGTGATATGTACTACACCGAGGTCGCGGAGTTGCGTCAGGAAAGGCTCATAATCACGATGGAACACCAAGAAGGTGTATTTCTTCATTTGCGTAATCATGCGTTACCTCCTTTCTCTTCTGCAGCGCGTGCTTCGGCTTCGCGTTTAGACTTAACGATCTTCTGGCTGGACTTAGAGAGGTTCTCTTCATCTTCCATGAATCGTTTGATTTTACGTATAGCATCCTGATAACCAGGGATCTGTACTTTCTCAAAGAGGTTCACTTTCTGCGTCGTTTTCTTTCGCGCATACTCGAGCAGTTCCACTTTGCGATGTATAAACTCCTGGCGGATACCGACATCGGCTATGGCTTTGAGTTGCTCAAAACCATCTGCAAACCACTTAGGCGACGAGAAGAGCGAGAACTCCTTGGTAGAATAGACCACTTCATCCAACACGGGTACGCGCACGCCTGCGATCTTTTTAATAGACATGCGTACGTCGTCCACATGGATGAGTGAAGTGTCAAATTCGCCCCAAAGTGCAATCATCTGGTCGTAATCTTTGATGCGGCGCTCGACTTCCTTATCCAGGTCTTCGAGTTCTTTCTTTGCCTTCTTCACCTCGAGACGAAGAGCTGTCTCTTTGCTCTGCAAAGTGGGCAAAGTTCGTTGCCGCATCTTCAGATCTTTCTCCAAAGTCTGCAACGATGTTTTATTAAACTGGTAAGTTATAGCCATGGCTATTTTCTCATTTTCTCATTTTTATAGTTTCTCATTTAGCCGGCCAATATTTTTCTACCAATGCAGCTTTGATATTCACCTCTTCCGGTTTGAAATATTTGCCAAACAACGTCCATGCTACGTCGAGCATTTGAACGGTATTGATGTTCACGTCGATCGCGAGGATCTCGCGGCTGTAGTCGCGTGCGAACTCCAGACAGCGGTTGTCGTAGTCGGTCAAGTCGAAACCATTCTCCTTCTTGGTCTTTGCGTTAGCAGCGTCGGCATAGAGACGAACGGCTGCGTTCATTACCTGCGGGTGGTCTTCGCGGGTCTTCTTGCCAGCAACAAGTTGTTTCAGACGGGACAAGGAACGGAACGGATCGACGATGACTTTACCGATTTCGGAATCACGACGGAGATAGAGCTGACCCTCTGTGATGTAACCGGTGTTATCCGGGATAGCGTGTGTGATGTCACCACCGGAAAGCGTAGTTACGGCGATGATGGTGATAGAACCGCCACCTACCTGCTCCGGGAACTGAACCGCCTTCTCGTAGATCTTTGCGAGGTCGGAATAGAGCGAACCCGGCATGGAGTCCTTGGAAGGAATCTGATCCATACGGTTGGAGACGATAGCCAATGCGTCGGCGTAGAGCGTCATGTCGGTTAAGAGGACGAGCACTTTCTCGTGTTTCTCAACCGCGAAATACTCTGCAGCAGTAAGTGCCATGTCCGGAATCAGGAGTCGCTCGACAGGCGGGTTCTCGGTCGTATTGACGAACGAGATGATGTGGTCGAGCACACCAGCATTGGTGAAGACGTTCTTGAAATAGAGGTAGTCATCGTTGGTCAGGCCCATACCGCCGAGGATGATCTTATCTGCCTCTGCGCGGAGTGCCACGTTTGCCATCACTTGGTTGTACGGCTGATCCGGATCGGCGAAGAACGGAATCTTCTGTCCGGAAACGAGGGTGTTGTTCAGGTCAATACCTGCGATACCGGTTGCGATAAGCTCTGACGGTTGTTTACGACGAACAGGGTTCACAGAAGGACCACCGATCTCCACCTCTTTACCTTCGATAGCCGGTCCGCCATCAATCGGGTCGCCGTACGCGTTGAAGAAACGTCCTGCGAGTTGGTCGGACACTTTGAGGCTCGGTGCTTTGCCGAGGAACACTACTTCTGCGTTGGTCGGAATACCTTCGGTACCCTGGAACACCTGGAGCGTCACCTCGTCACCGATGATTTTTACTACCTGTGCGAGTTTGCCGTTGACGGTAGCGAGTTCATCGTTACCCACTCCTTCGGCTTTCAGCGAACAGGTCGCTTTGGTGATCGCCGTAATCTGGGTATATATTTTTTGAAATGCTTTAGCCATAATGTTATTTTCTTATTTGGTCATTTTCACATTTACTTATTTTCTCATTTTTTCAACTACTGTTGTACTAACCTTAGCCTCATCTTAGCCTTCACCGTCGGTTGACCGTCGTTTGACCGTCGGGATTGACAGGTATTTTGAAGGTAGTTTGAAGGTTGTTTGAGGCTGATGAGATGCGGGGTGTTACAACTGCTTTTCTGCCAGGAGGGCATCGAGTTTCTTGCGGTAGTCTTCGAAGTCTGCTGAGTGGAACTCACAGTAGTTCATCTGCTTGCAGAGGTTGATGACGCGTTTGAAGTAATCGATGACATCGAGGAAGTTATCGAAATCGTAGTCGTGTTTGCAGATGTCCATGACGAGGTGAAGCATATACTGCTGGCGGTCGAGCGGACAAACAGCGTCGATCTTATCGAAGGCATCCTGCTGGAGGATGACGAAGTCGATGACCTCGGATTTCCAGAACGCCTCGTGGTAATCTACCGGCACACCGTCGTCACCGAGGATGTTGATCTGCTCTTGTATCTCTTTACCGCGCTGCAGATAGGTCTTCATGTCGTTGACCATCGGCAACCAGTTTTTGTCAATCAAGCCGGAGATATATTCCTCAAACTCAGGGTATTCCACATATTTGGAGTACGAGTCGATGGGGTTTACAGCCGGGTAACGTTTGCGGTCGGCACGAGCTTGTTCCAAAGCGTAGAAGCAACGTGCGACTTTCTTCGT
>JAEDNI010000018.1 GCA_016302585.1 Paludibacteraceae bacterium
GGTTTCCGCGCTGCGCTGACCCGTGTGATGAAGAAATATGCCGAGGACAGCAAGATGCTGGAGAAGGCGAAACTCAAAGATAAAGAGGGTAACTCGACCATCGATCCGAACGATTTCCGTGAGGGTCTGACGGCGGTGATCTCTGTCAAAGTGGCAGAACCGCAGTTCGAAGGCCAGACGAAGACCAAGCTCGGTAACTCCGAGGTAGCCGGTATGGTTTCGAGTGCAGTAGCTGAGGCGCTGCAGAACTACCTCGAGGAGCACCCGGATGATGCGAAGAAGATCGTAGAGAAAGTCATTCTCGCAGCTCAGGCGCGTATCGCAGCCCGTAACGCACGTCAGTCCGTTCTCCGCAAGTCTCCGCTCTCCGGCGGTGGTCTGCCCGGTAAACTGGCGGACTGCGTATCCAAAGATGCAGCTGAATGCGAACTTTTCCTTGTCGAGGGAGACTCCGCAGGCGGTACCGCCAAGACCGGTCGTGACCGTGTGCATCAGGCTATCCTGCCGCTGCGCGGTAAGATCCTGAATGTGGAGAAAGCGATGGAGCATAAGGTGTTCGAGTCCGAAGAGGTGCGTAACATCTTCACGGCACTCGGTATCACGTTCGGTACCGAAGAGGACCCGAAAGCGCTCAACCTCTCCAAGATCCGCTACCACAAAGTGATCATCATGGCCGATGCCGATGTCGATGGTGCGCATATTGCTACGCTGATCATGACGCTCTTCTTCCGTCATATGAAAGAGGTGATTGAGCAAGGCCACCTGTACATCGCATGTGCGCCGCTCTATAAGTGCTCGAAAGGTAACTACAGCGAGTACTGCTGGAACGACCAACAACGCTTCGACTTTATCCAGAAATACGGTGCGGGTGATGAGAAAGCCATCAAGACGCAGCGTTACAAAGGTCTCGGTGAGATGAGCGATGAGCAGCTTTGGGAGACGACCATGGATCCCGCTCGCCGTATGCTCAAACAGGTGACGATCGAGAACGCCGCCGAAGCGGATCGTATCATCGCGATGCTGATGGGGGACGATGTGGCACCGAGACGTGAGTTTATCGAAGAAAACGCAACATACGCCAACATCGATGCTTGATCGATATTTGCAGTTTAGAGTTTAGAGTTTAGAGAAGTTTGCAAGTTTTAAGTTATAAGTTTCTCTTTCAACTTTCCACTAGACGGCTTCTCTCAACACTCAACTTTCAACATTCAACTTATATAGTTTAGAGGATGAAAATTGCAGTTTATTGTTCGGCAAAAGACAGTATCCCCGAGGAGTATCTCGCGCTCGGTGACGCATTGGGTACGTGGATCGGGGAAAACGGTCACACGCTGATATACGGTGGTGCTACGGGCGGATTGATGAGTCGCACGAGTGATGCTGCCAAGGCCGCCGGAGCGCATGTGATCGGCGTCATCCCTCCGCGAATCAAAGCAGCGGGACGGTTGGCAGCGAACTGCGATGAACTCATTGAGGTGAACAATATGTCCGAACGCAAACAGCGCATGCGCGATGAAGCGGATTTCATCGTCTGTCTGCCGGGGAGCTACGGAACCTTGGACGAGATGATGGATGCTACCAGTAGCGCCATCGTAGGCGAACATAAGAAGCCCGTTTACGTGCTGAATTACAAAGGCTTCTACGACCCCCTCAAACAGCAGATACGCGTGATGCTGGACTTGCAGTTCATCCCTGCGCAGCAGAGCTATGAACCCATGTTCGTAAACTCGCTGGACGAGGTGTACGACGGAATCAAAAAAAACAAAAATCAAAATCATAAATAAAACGTAGTTTTTATGAATCTATTCACAGCCAGATTGACCGGCAAAATGCTCTCAACGGATGCATTCGAGAAGCTCGTTTATGACATGCAGGAGCGTGAAAAACGCTATCGTCTTATCGAGAAATCACCTGAACTGGCGGAGTATCTTGAACTCAAGAAACTGGTAGAAAGTGCTGAGTTTAAGGAGACGAAAGCCGAACTCATCAACCGTAAGTACAAAGATACGCAGGAAGGACGTAAGATGATGGAGTACGAGAAACTTTCCAATTCGTCCAACATCCGTCGTTACCGCCGCGCGCTGAAGGACGAGGAGTTCCAAGAGTTCCTCTTGTTCCGTGAGTCGGAGGACTTCGCAAAGATCAAAAGCATCAAGGAAGTGCTGACCGATGCGAAGATACGTCGATACAACAAGTTGTATCGCTCCTCGTATTACAAGAACTATCTGAAGGTGCTCAATTCGCCGGATTTGAAGCATCTGGAGGAGTTGGAGGAAGAAGTACACAAAGATGACTTCCAGAAGCGTCATGCCCTTTGGGCGGACTCGAAGCGCTGGAAACACTCGGAGCAGTTCCGGAAACTGCAGCGCTATGAGGAGTTGGCGAAATCGGACGATATCAAGTTCTACTACACCCGGCGTGAGGAGAAGATTGACTGGGCTGAGTTGTTCCGTCCCGCTTTCGACGACGATATGAGTTCGAGCAAGAACTGGAAGGCCGGTTTCGGTTATACCAATCCGGCTGCCAAAGACGGTCACTCCCGTACCAGCGAACATCAGGCTTACAACGGCGGTAAAAACACCTTCTTTGTGGACGGACGTATGGACATCGAGACACGTCAGGAGAGCAAGAAAGCGGTTGCATGGGATGAGAAACGAGGATTCACAGAGCATGTGTTCGAATATACCTCCGATGTGATGAACACCAAAGAGGCTTTCACGCAGGAATCGGGTCTGTTTATGGCGAAAGTGCGTAGCCAGGGTGCAGGTCATCATTTCTTCGGCCTCACGACCGGACGACCCAACAACCCGATGATCGCATTGTATCACTTCAACGGCAATCACCATCAGATGGGTCTGGTGAATGGCGCAAAGACGCAGATGGTCGACCTGACCTTCATGCCGCGTACGAAGTACCATGTCTATTCCTTCCGCTGGAATAAGAACGAGATCATCTGGTACGTCAATAACCTCGAGATCCTTCGTTTGCCGAACCGTCTGCCCAAAGAGGCTATGTTCTTCCTGGCGCAGAGTTGGTTGCCGAATAACGAGAAGGGTGGAGAAGGTAAACTGAAAGTACAGTGGGCACGTGTTTATAGAACAGTTGACAGTTGAGAGTAGAGAGTTATGTTTCTTATTGCAGGCCCTTGTGCCATAGAAAATCGAGACTGCGTGATGCAGACGGCGGAGACGCTTAATCGTCTTTGCTATGACTTGGGTATTACCTTATACTTCAAGTCCTCGTTCGATAAAGCGAACCGCACCTCCGCTTCGGCGCGAGGAGTAGGTATGGACGAGGGGCTGCGTATCCTTTCGGAGGTAAAAGAGCAATTCGGATTACCGATTCTGACTGATGTGCATGAATGTCATCAGTGTGCGCCGGTAGCGGAAGTGGCGGATGTGATTCAGATACCTGCGTTCCTGAGCCGGCAGACAGACCTCTTGCAGGCGGCGGCGAAGACGGGACGTATCGTGAATGTGAAGAAAGGTCAGTTCATGGCGCCGTGGGACATGCGAGGAGCGATCGATAAGATCGAACAAATCGTACCGAATGCCGCCAAAGAAGGTCATGTCTGGTTAACCGAACGCGGTTCGTCCTTCGGCTACGGCCGACTGGTAGTCGATATGACGTCGTTAGTTGAGATGCGTCGTTTCGGATGTCCTGTGGTTTTTGATGCTACCCACTCGGTGCAGCAACCTTCTTCGCAGACCGGTATCACCGGAGGAAATCGTGAGATGGTGCCGTATCTGATGCGTGCGGCCTTGGCGGTCGGAGTGGACGGTCTCTTCATCGAGACGCATCCAAATCCGGATGAGGCAATCTCGGATGCGGCGAACCAGGTGCGCCTGAAAGATATGAAAACGCTCTTAGAACAAGCATTGGAATTAGATAAACTGAAATAGTATGGAACCTACCATTACCGTTTATTGCAAGAACACGCACTCCTATCATGAAGTGCCGAGAGGTATCTCGCTGATTGAGTTGAAGGATCTGTTGGGTATTCAGTTGCCGTATCCTATCATCGCGGCGCATGTGAACTACAAGGTGGAGAATCTGGATTTCCGGCTCTATAAACCGAAAGATATAGAGTTCCTGGATGCCAGCACACCAAGCGGCATGCGTGTTTATGTGCGCACGCTTAATATGGTGTTGGCATGCGCGGTGAACGAGTTATATCCACGTACCGACTTACGTGTAGAGCACCCTATCAGCAAAGGTTATTACTGTACGCTCCAGTGGCACGTGGATAAGAATGCCGAGCCCGAAGAGGAGAAAGAGCCGCCCGTACTGACCAAAGAGATGATTGCGGCCATCAAGCAGCGGATGCTGCAGATTATCGCAGAAGATCGTCCGATATACGAGGAGGAGAAACAGACCAAAGAGGTAATCAAACTATTCGCTTCGCGTTATAACAACGAGACCTCCATCTTCGAAGCACTGGGTAATCCGTACTGCCGCTATTTCCGCATGGGCGATTACATCGATTATTATACGAATGTGCTGCTGCCTAGTTCCGGCTATATCACGCTTTTCGATATCGTTCCTTATCAGGACGGTTTGCTGATGCGTATTCCGAATAGACAGAACCCAACCGTGCTCGAAGACGAGGTGTCGCAAGATAAGATGTTCTCCATCTTCCGCGAGTATAACCGTTGGAATAAACTGCTGCGCATCAATAACGTGAGTGATTTCAATATCGCTTGTAAGCAGAATAAATCGTTCGAGCTCATTAAGTTAGCCGAGGCGCTGCATGAGAAGAAGATTGCGCAGATTGCTGATGCGATTGCGGAGAAACGACCGAAGATCGTATTCATCAGCGGTCCTTCTTCGTCCGGTAAGACGACCTTCTCAAAGCGTCTCCAGATCCAACTGCTCGTTGACGGTATCAAACCCGAAGTGCTCTCAATGGATGATTATTTCGTTAATCGCGTAGATACACCGAGAGATGAGAATGGTCAACTGGACTTTGAGACGGTCAACGCAGTGGATTTACCCTTCTTCCGCCAGCAGATGCACGACTTGCTGGATGGTAAGGAAGTGGACCTGCCTACCTATGACTTTGGAAAAGGTGAGCGCGTGTTCGAGGGACGAAAACTGAAACTGCAAAAGGATTCAGTGCTCGTGATTGAAGGTTTGCATGCCCTCAATCCGATCATCCTGCCGGATGTAGAGAGAAGTTTGACATTTAAAATCTATGTATCCGCCCTCACAACCATCAATATTGACAACCATAACTGGATTCCTACAACCGATATCCGCCTCTTGCGTCGCGTTGTACGAGATTACAAGTACCGTGGTTATTCGGCCAAGGAGACTATCGCACGTTGTCCGTCGGTTGTACGCGGCGAGCAGAAATGGGTGTATCCCTTCCAAGAAGAAGCAGATGTGATGTTCAACTCGGCCCTGATCTTCGAGTTCGCGGTACTGAAACGTCATGCGGAGCCGATCCTGTCGGAAGTACCGAAGTTCTGCGAGGAATATACCGAGGCGCATCGTCTGCTTAAGTTCCTCCAGTACTTTATTCCGATCCCCGAGAAAGAGATTCCGCCTACTTCGCTCTTGCGCGAGTTCGTCGGTGGTTCGTCTTTCCATTATTGATGGCATATTTTTTGTTGAAATTTAGAAGATGAAGTTTTTATTTGGAATTATATTATCCGTTGTGGTTACGTCGCTGGACTCTGTGCCGGGCGTAGAGATCGTGCAGGACTCTACGGTCTCTGTCCTCCTGGATGAAGCCATGCATGGAAAGAAAGAATGGGTGGAGATAGATGGCTATCGCGTGCAGATTTATTCTTCGAATAAACAGCAGAAAGCCAAGACGGAGGCCTTGGATTTGGAGACACGGCTCAAAGGAACAATCAGTCAGACGATCTATGTCCAATACGTCTCTCCGTTCTGGAAAGTGCGTCTGGGGGATTTCCGTTCCTACAACGAGGCGAAGGAATATAAGAAACTGTTTGTACAGCAGTATCCGTCCCTGATGGGCGATACGTATATTGTACGAGATAAAATTTCGGTACTTCAATGAACCTACAGGATTTTAAAAGTCGCCCGGAGGTGACCGATGCGATTGCGGCTTCGGTAGAAGTAGCGTTGAAGCAGATAGGAGAAGATCCCAAACGCGAAGGATTGGTAAAGACGCCCCATCGGGTAGGTGAGGCGCTGCAGTTCCTTTGCAAAGGTTATAACGAGGATCCGGAGGCCATCTTACGTTCGGCGCTCTTTGAGGAGGACTATCGCCAGATGGTAGTAGTAAAAGACATCGATTTCTATTCGCTTTGCGAGCATCATATGTTACCTTTCTTCGGGAAGGTACATGTGGCTTACATCCCGAACGGTCGTATCACGGGCTTAAGTAAGATCGCCCGCGTGGTAGATGTGTTTGCACGTCGGCTGCAGGTGCAGGAGCGCCTGACAACCCAGATTAAAGACTGCCTCCAAAATACCCTCGATCCCCTCGGGGTAATGGTGGTGATAGAAGCTGAACACCTATGTATGCAGATGCGCGGCGTGCAGAAGCAGCACGCCATGACTGTGACCTCCGATTTCACGGGTGTCTTCCAACAGGCCAAGACCCGCGAAGAGTTTATGAAACTGATTAAGGGCTGATCAGTACTCCAAAGCGATACACTCTCCTTCTGCGGTCAGAGCATAGAGAGTGTCCGGCGAAGCATAATCCGGTGAGAAAATACTACGAGTGCGCAATTGAGCGGCACTCGTAGTGTCGTTTATATAGCTCAGACCCGCGGCATCTAACATCGAAGCAAAAAGGACGGAGGAGTTGTCGCGGCTGTCCGAATGTGCCTTTAATTGGGCTATCTTTTCCGGATAAAAATGGGCGTACTCGTCGCTATACCAGACAAGGAACGGCACATGAAAGAGCCATTTGCTCGCGCTGTAGTTGCCGTGCAGAATCAGTTCGCGCTCATCGTCGTACAAGTTCTCTCCGTGATCAGACATGTAAATCACTACAGCAGGAATGTCTTGTGCGTCAACTATGGTCAGTAGTGAATCCAGAAAATAATCCGTGTAGAGAATCGTGTTGTCATACGCGTTTACCAACTTTTGCTTGTTCGACGGTTGAATCATCGATAAACTGAACGATTGACCCAAAGATGGAGTGAACTGTTCGAAGGAAGCTGGGTGGCGGGTGTCATACTTCCAGTGACTTCCCATTGTGTGAACGACGATAAACTGTTGGTGGGCTCCGCTTGAAAGGACGTTCTGAAGAGGCATTAACAGGTGCTCGTCGTAGTTATTGGTGACGCTCATGTCTTTTCCCGTCTCAAAGCGCCTATCCATGCTCTCCAATACCCGTTCAAGGTAATTCGCACGCGATTTGTTTGTTAACCATGCGCTCTCAAATCCCGCTTCTTGGAAGGCTTCAGGAAGCGTCTTCTCGCGGTTCACCTCGCTGTGATGCACGACGGGGAGCCGGCTGATCATATGCGGGACTGACTGTTCGGTCGTTCCGGCTTGAGAATAGAAATGAGGAAAAGAAACAAGATTACGTCGTTGGGATAAACGAGGAGTAGTACAACGCGAATAGCCATTAAGGGACAGGTTCTCGCTTCGAGCCGATTCACCAATAACAAGAACATATACTTCCGCCCCATTGTTGTGCGTCATCTTTGTCCCAAAATGAAAGGAACCCAATGCAGCCTGTGCTTTTTTCATCTCCTGATGCTCACGCGCGATATGATAACTGTTCAGATAGATGTTGTAAGGAAAGATCTTGTAGAACTTCATCAACGTAAGGTCTTTCGCAAGTACCACTGTCTCTTTCAGAGTCGGGATGTTGTATAGCCTCCGTGCATAGAAACTGAAGAATCCGATAGCGCATACAAAGAGTATCGGTAAACCGATACCGGCTATTCGTATTCCGATCTTGCGCGGAATAATCCATTCGTTAGGTTGAAAACTTACCAGCACGAAATAGCCGACCCAAATCAGTACCAACAGGATCAAGAGAGGCCATGTCACGCTGAGAATACCGATTACTTCTTGCCGATTAGTACTGAAGAAAAGTCCTAAAAAAGTAGAAGTGGCTGGATTGTTGTTCAGATATAAACTAGCGAGCTCAATGGGGGAAAAGAAGAGATTCAGTACACCTATTGTAATAAAGTACGCGCGCCTGCGCAGGAAGAGCATAGGGATGACTAACCCGGTGCATACGACCAGCAGATAAACAACTGCCTTTACCGGCGAAGCCAAATCACTCGCTGCAAAACAAGCATACAGGTTCGGAAATAGCAGAATCAGAAATGCAACAGCGCTACGAAGTATGGTTTTCTGGGATTTCGTCATCTTATCGTATCACCAAAATCTTCACGACCGTATGTCCGCCCTTGGCGTTACAGAGGGCAGTATAGACACCTGCTGTGGCGCGTCGACCGTCCGGTAGTTTACCGTCCCAAACCGCCGTGCCGCCGTGACTCTTCGTCTTACATACTAAGTTACCACTCGCATCTACGATGTTGACGACGGTGTTATCCATCAGTCCTGTGATGCTGATCATACCGCCGTAATCCGGACGAACAGGGTTAGGGTATGCATAGGCTCCGCTCATTGTCGTCTGTGCCTCACTTGCATCGCTGCGATAGGATGCGATACCTCTATCAGTTCCAACAAACACCTCGCCTGTCTTCGGCATGATAGCGATCGACTGCACGCTGTTGGATGGCAGCAGACTATTGGTTTCCGTGAAATGGGCGACGGTAATCGTGTCGTCTTCTATCAGATACAGACCTGAGTTCTCCGTTCCTATCCATATACGATTACCACCATCGACGGCTAAGCAGTTAATCTGTTCGTCGCCTAAGAGATAATCTCCCAGACCTGTTCCGTCATTACGCGGGATGATGATACGACGGCAACTACTCGAGGTGAAGAAGTCCATGCTTGCCGGGAAAAGGATGATACCTTTGTCCGTACCGATCCAGATACGCTTCGTCTGGTCTTGAGCGAAACAGCGGAAATTAGCGGGACTCAACACGTTACCGTTCTGATCGGTAAACGTACTACGCGCCATGCAACGGTCATCGCCGGAATAGGTGGGCGTACCGCCGTCGTCTAAGAGCACAACCTGCGGTTTGCCTCGTTGCGCGAAGAGCCATTTATACTGACTGTTGCGTTGATCTATCCAAATACCGGTAGGCGTCTCGAAGGCCAAGGACTCTCCGCCGCTATACAGCGGAATACTGCACCATTGGCCCGTAGACGTATACACATGTAATGGCGCACCTATGAACGTCGCATTCAACACCCATACATTCCCCTGCTCATCCATCATCGGACCGTCCGTACGCGTGTAGTAATAGTCACTCAATCCCGTATCGGCCGGTTTGAGTGTACTGTTGTTGGAGGCATCGAAGTGCTTATAACCCTTGTTGTTTCTGAACTCAAAGAAACCGGTACCATAGGTGGATACGAAGAAATGCGTCGGGTCATTGGCATCCACAGCATAACCCACGACGTCGCGGATGTCGTGACTTGTATAGTACCAGGTGTCTTGCCAAGGTATGCCGAGCCATTGATTACCGTCATAAATACTCATGCCGCATTGGCGACTGAACTGCGAAGCCCAACGTCCACCCGGGGCTACGTATAAGCGGTCATGCGCCACTTGCAGACGATAACCGAAGTTGCTCATCGGTCCCTCCGGGATAAATCGTGTGTCGCCCGATGAACCCAGTCGCACGAGACCTTTACTGTCTTCCGCTAACCAATATTCGCCTAAGGAATAGACGGCATCTTTCGCTACGTAGTTGGCACTTATGCCCTCTGTCGTATCATCCTCTTTGAGGCGTAACAGACCGACGTTCGTCCGATAGGTCAATAACTGACCTCCGCATCCGTGAATCCATTCCAGTGCATAGGGCAGCACCTGTTGCCATACTGTACCTTCACGACGGTATAGCGAGTCGTGTTGCAGCGTATAGATCGCATCGCGCCATACAAGCGCTTGCTGCACTTTCTCGCAGGGTATATTCTGGCTGTGCCAGAAGGTATAATCCACGAGGTTATCTTTGAGCGAGGCAAGATACATCTTATCGTAGGAGAACGCATAGAGTGAATCGCCCATGCTTACGATTTGCTGCACTTCTACAGCGGCGGCTTCACTACCGATATAATACGTGTCTGCCATCTCTGCCTTGCGGGTGTTGATAGCTACAATACCGAAGTTCGTTCCGATATATGTATAGCGTGAACCGACATGGATGCAGTTAATCTGTACGGACACCGATCCCGCCTTCATAAATAAGTCGGGCATCTGCGTTACATTACCCTCGTCATCCAGCAGATCCATACGTCCGTCTGCATAGGCGATGAGTAGTACGCCGTTCGCAGCATCATATGCGATATGCGATACGGTAGAACCGTTCAAACCGGTCGATTTATTCCAATAGGTGATGCTTTCATCAGCACGATCGACACTGAAAAGCGAACCGTTAGCAACTGCAAAGACTTGTCTGGGCGTAGATACCATCTCCTCCGGGTTCGTGTACGATAGATGGAGTCGCCAACGCATCATGCTGCCTTCATCCAGTTCGTTCTCTCCCTCATCGGCATTTCCATTCAAGCCCTCCGTGCCATTCGGATCGAACTCCACCAGACCTTCCGACGTTCCGATGAAGACATGTCCTTCAGAATTGCAGGCTAACGACATGACGCTATTAGCGGGCATGGCGGAGTTATCGATAGTATAATGAGCAAGGAACTGTGTCGCCTCGGCATTCAATACGTACACGCCCAAGGCGTCTGTGCCTACCCATATGTTCCCATCCGGTGTCTCGCATACCGCCCGCACCACATTAGCGGACAGCGGTCGTTCGCCGTTGTTATCTGTAGCTTCGGGCAGACGTATGGCATTCGACTCGAAGAAATCCGTCTCGGCATCGATATAAACCACGCCTAACTCCGTACCTATCCAGATGCGGTTTTTGGAGTCTTGCAGTATCGTGTAGAGACAAGTGGGTTTGAAGGCTTGATTGTCTTGCGTCTCCCATTCCTTACGGAAGAGGCAACGGTCATCGCTCGCGTCGGCCGGTGTCTGATGATCATCCAGAAGCACGATACCGGCACCTTTATAAGCGATACCTATCCATTTATAGCGCTCATCACGGCGATCTATGACGAGATCTGCCGGCATTTCAAACGAGAGTTGTTGACCGTCGGATATTAGGGGGAGACCATAAAAAGCATCGCCTTCTTTATAAATCAGATTATAGGGAACAGAACCGGAATCCAAGAACCATAAACGACCTTGACTATCGAAGTGTGCGCCGAGAAGACGCGTGTAGCGCTCCGACTTAGCAGGAACGACTGAACCGATTACATCGTTCGCTAAGGTATGCCATACGCAGGAGTCGCCGCGGAACTCATACAATCCCGTTCCATAACTGGTTACAAAGTAATGGTTCACATCCGTGGGATCAACCGCTACATTCATCATGTCTAAGACAAGGGAGCCTGTCTTGGCCTGAATCGTATCTGCATGGATGGTAGTCCATCGTTTGTCGTGATAGCGCATCACATGTCCGGGGTTGTTATGCTGCGCAGTCCAACGACCACCGGCTACCATGAAGAGTTGGTTCGAAGCCGTAGTTAAGTAGTAAGGGGTGTTGACGTACGGTCCCTCCGGTTTATACGTCAATCGAGAAGTGGGCGTATAACGCACGATACCCTCTGCCCCGCCTGCATACCAGTGACTCGTTGCATCTTGGTAATGGATACCTTTCTCCGGATCCGGTGCAATACGACCGCTGCGACCTTCTCTCTTCCAAAAATGATAATCCACGAGGTTATCCGTCAACGCGGCGCAGAATAGACTATCGGGCGTGAAGGCATAGATACTGTCGTTCGCAATCAGCACATCGCTGATAGGCGTCTCTTCTCCTCCGGGGCGTAACCAATAACTGTCCACTAATTTGTTCTCTCTCAGGTCCAGTGTCTGCACACCGTAGTGGGTCGATAAATAAGCCGTGCGACCGAGGATTGTGACGTTATAGATATTCTTCCGCTGCGTCATATCCTTGTTGTACAACTCGCTTATGTACTTCATGCCTCTGGCGGTTAAAATATCGATCTTTCCGTCGGCGTAACAGATGAGTAACTGTTGCGCTACCTTATCGTAGTGGATACAGGTGACGCCTGTGCCGTGTAAACCGGACATGCGGTCGTACGTGCGCAGTTTCTCTGTTTGCTTATCGATGCTGAATAAACTGCCATCGGAGATCGCGAACACTTCATCCTCCGCCATGGCGATTTGTGTGACGTTGTTATACGCCAAGTGTGTCTGCCAATGAGCAGCAAACGCTCCTATTGGAAATAGAAGCGTCAAACAAAGAAAACCATATATCGTGCGTAGTTTCATCAGAGTATCTTCACCAGAGCTTCCATCGCTCTGGCGCGGTGACTAATGCTGTTCTTCAAATCGGCCGGTAACTCGCCAAAAGTCTTATCATATCCTTCGGGAATGAATATCGGATCGTAACCGAAACCTCCTTGCCCATATTCCTCCGTAGCTATCCGTCCGCGTACCACACCTTCCACTTGTACCGTCAAGTTCTGCGCCATACGGATCAATGTGATGACGGTTTTAAACTGTGCGCCTCGGTTCGTCTTGCCGCTTAACTCCCGCAAAGTCTTCGCGCGATTAGCAGCGAAAATCATCCTTTCATCATTGAGCGGCGCAGCCGCACTCATTCCATCATTTAAGCGATACCACCTCGCGGTAAATACACCCGGCTCTCCGCCTAAGGCATCGATCTCCAAACCCGTATCATCGGCAAAGACGCCGTCCACAGTCGAATATCCGTTGTCAGATAACCAATGATAAACGGTTTCCGCTTTTATCTTGCTGTTCTCCGCCAACGTTAAACCGGTCTCTTCGATCTCCTGTTCAAAACCGATGTCGTGCAGACTAAGCACCTCAATACCCGCAGGCATGATGGCTCGGATCTCCTCTAACTTATGGGCATTATTAGATGCAAAAACCAAACGCATGATTATAGTTGTTTACGAATCCGCCACTCGTTCGGGTAAAGGTTGTTCATTCTATTCCCGACATTCTTTGCGAAACCGAGAGGAACATCCTCGTATGTCAAAAGGACAAGGCCGAGGGGCACATCATTCAAAACCAAAGCTTCGGTCCTGAGATAACTCAACGCTTGCTCGCGCGTCAGCGACACCAACGGAAAGGCTTCTTTGCGAAGATCCTTCAGCATACTCAGACTATGCTGCGGCGCGATACCTTTGCCGCGCTCTTCGCCCAAACCGAAACCGGTCGAGATACACGTCAACTGCGTACTTAACCAGTCGATGATCTCTTTGTATTTATACGGATAGGCTGTAGCAAAACGATCGGAATAACGAATCGCCCAATCGTCCGGGTGCTGCAACCAACTTCGCATAACCGGCATATACTCCGGGTGCGACATGTTCGGCTCTTTCTTCGGACTTTTCACCTTAATCGGCTCAACCGCTCCCGCATGCTTACGCAGCGCGCAAATATAAAGCCCTTCGCCTTTCGTCTTATGCGGGTAGAAATGGTATCCCATATTGCCTTCCGTAATACCCCAACTCGGGTCGTAATCTATCGGCAGTACATCGGCGCCCAACGTCTCTGCTAACCATTCTACGTTTTTCTCGTTCTCCTCTTCGTTGAACGTGCAGGTCGAGTAGACCAATATACCGCCGGGTTTCAACGCGTCCCATACATCCATCAGGATGCTTCGTTGCCGCTCGGCACACATCTTCACTGCCTTCAGACTCCATTCGCTACGTGCCTGCTCGTCCTTACGGAACATACCCTCACCCGAACACGGGGCATCTACCAGAATACAATCGAATAAATGCTTGCAGCGCTCGCCGTATTCTTCAGCTGTGTTATGCGTCACGATCGTGTTGCCGTTGCCCCATTTCTGGATGTTCTCGCTTAAGATGAACACGCGCTGGCGAACGACCTCGTTACTCAGCAGCAGACCGTCACGACCCAGATATTCACTGATTAACGTACTCTTACCGCCGGGGGCAGCACACAGATCCAGCACGATGGACGACGTGTCCACATACTGCTCCAGCACCTGCTGAAGGAACATCGAACTCGCTTCTTGCACGTAATAACAACCCGCGTGGAAAAGGGGATCTAAGGTGAATTGCGGACGTTCATTTAAATAGTAGCCGTCCACATGCCATGGTACCTCGTCTGTATCGCAATCGAACGTCAACACGTCTAACTTGCTGTTTAGACGAATAGAGGTAATAGGCTCTGTCTCCAGCGCCCGAATCAGCAGTTCCGCTTCGTTGCCCATCTGCTGATGCATACTCTCTATGAAATCGACTGGTAGCATATTTATTCAAAATCGGCTGCAAAGTTACAAAAAAATTTGCATGTATGCAAAAAAAATCGTAAATTTGCGCACTTTTTCGTGACAGATGGATTTTTTGAACCAATTAAATAACTCGCAACGTGAGGCGGTGACCTATACCGAAGGAGCCTCGCTCATCGTAGCCGGAGCTGGATCAGGTAAGACCCGCGTGCTGACCTATCGTATCGCGTACCTGTTGCAGCAGGCCGTGCCGGCTTCCCGTATCATGGCGCTCACGTTCACTAACAAAGCGGCACGTGAGATGAAGGAGCGTATTACCAAACTGGTGGGTGCTGAGGCGAGATACCTTGTGATGGGTACGTTCCACTCCATCTGCACACGACTCATTCGTCCTTATGCGGAATTGCTCGGCTATACCCGCGACTTCACGATATACGATACTCCGGATAGTAAATCGGTCATCAAAGCAATCTGTAAAGAGCGTGGTTTGGATGAGAAGATATACAAACCCGGTGCGGTGCAAGCCCGTATCTCCATGGCGAAAAATAGCGGTGTCGGTCCGCGGGCTTATGCGCAGAATACGAATCTGCTGCGCGAAGACCGCGAGTTGCGGATGTATGAGTTTCCTGCGGTCTATGAGCTCTATGAAGCGCGACTCAAAGCAGCGAACGCCATGGATTTCGATGACTTGCTGATTAACATGCTGCGACTCATGGAGGTCAGCCCCGAAGTGAAGCAGAAATACCAGCAGCAGTTCCAATATATCCTCGTGGATGAGTACCAGGATACCAACTACATCCAGTTCCTGCTCGTCAAGCAACTTGCGGAGCCGCAGAACAACATATGCGTCGTGGGCGATGATGCGCAATCAATCTATTCCTTCCGCGGAGCAGATATCCGTAATATCCTTAATTTTCAACGCGTCTATCCGCAGGCCAAGTTATTCAAACTCGAGCAGAACTACCGCTCTACCCAGAATATCGTCAATGCCGCTAACTCGCTTATTCATAAGAATATACACCAGATAGAGAAAACCGTCTATTCGGAGAAAGAAGAAGGACAACCGCTTAATCTGCAACCCTACATGGACGACCGCACGGAGGCACTCGGTGTAGCTTCTAAAATCCAGCGAATGAAGTTCAAAGGTTATGACTCATTCGCTGTGCTCTATCGCACGAACGCGCAGAGTCGTGTCATCGAAGGGGAACTGCGCAAACTCAATATCCCTTACCGCATCTATGGCGGCACGTCGTTCTACCAACGCAAAGAGATTAAGGATGCACTCGGTTACCTTCGTTTGGCCATCAACGGACGCGATAACGAAGCGTTGCTTCGTATCGTTGGCTTTCCGGGGCGTGGTATCGGCGAAACGACGATGAAAAAAGTCTCCACCTGTGCCATCGAGCACCATGCTTCCTATCTGGATGTCATGCGTCGACCGGGTGAGTACGCCCTGGATGCAAGCGCTGCTACGCAGAAGAAACTGCAAGCGTTTGCAGCCCTCATCGATAACTACCATGATCAGAGTGAGACCATGGATGCTTTTGCCTTTACCGAAATGGTGCTTCGTACCTCAGGTGTCCTTACTGCCTTGGCAATGGATCGCTCGCAAGAAGGTATCGACCGGGCGCAGAACGTACAGGAACTGCTCAACGCCATCCATGAGTTCGTGGACCAACGTACTAACGAAGGAATCGACTATACCCCGATCACGGACTTCCTATCCGAAGTCAGCCTGCAAACCGATCAGGATGAGAACCTCACCGACACCACTGAACGTGTCACACTAATGACTGTGCATGCCGCTAAGGGACTCGAGTTTCCTGTCGTCTTTATCGTTGGACTCGAAGAACAACTCTTCCCTTCGCAATTTGCCGTCAAACCTACGGAGATTGAAGAAGAACGTCGCTTACTCTATGTGGCCGTCACACGCGCCATGGAGCAATGTCACCTCTCCTTTGCCCGCCAACGTTTCCGTAACGGTTCTTTTACCTTCAATTCTCCGAGTCGTTTCCTCAACGACATCGACCGCCGTTTCTTCGCTCTCTCAAAGCCTGCTGCACCGACTACGCAGAGTATCCCGAGGATGCCTAGTATCTCTAGTATTTCTAGGGCCTATAGTGCCTCTAGTGCCCCTAGTTCCCCAAGTAGTCCGGTCTCAAATGCGCAAACGCCTATATCGTCCGCTTTTAAGCCGGACGATCGCGTCTCCCATCGCGTCTTTGGAAATGGCACGGTAGTACGTGTCTATCGCGATGAAGTGACGGAAAACGATAAGATAGAGATTAACTTCGACACCCAAGGCGTCAAGACTTTATTATTGACGCATGCGAAGTTAGAGAAAATCTAACGATAGATGAAATAACCTGCCACGCCGGCAAGAATGATCAATAGAATAGGGTGACTGAGCCATTCAGTCACTTTATTTTTTACCAGATTCGGTAGAATAGTGAAGATAGCTACCAATGCGAAGATAACCCAACTGATGCTGTCGATGAATGTGGTCGGTTTCATGAGCAGTAAGGCCGCAGAAGCTACGAGACCGATGACCGTGAATCGCAACATACGTAATGTCTGCTCAAAATACGGATTTCCCTGAAAACGCTTCTGTAACCAGAAATACGCTTTGCATATACTGAGCATGATGATAAGGCTCGGTAACACAATCGCGCAAGTGCTGAGTACGCTGCCCCAGATTCCGGCTACTGTATACCCCACATACGTAGCACAGTTGATACCGATTGGACCGGGTGTGACTTGACTGACCGCGACGATATCCACAAACTCCTGCTGCGTCATCCAGCCGTATTGCTCCACTTCCATCTCGATCAGCGACAAAATAGCTAAACCTCCTCCGAAACCGAAGAGACCGATCTTGAAGAAACTTAAGAAGAGTTGCAGATAAATCATTTCTGCCTCCTTTCTGCGAGATCGACCGCTACGAGTGTGAAGAGGACGGTAGCTAAAATCACCCAAATCGGATTGACATGCGCTAACCAGATCAGAAGTGCCGCAGCAATGGGAATAAGGGCAGTAAACCGACTGATCTTAGCGGCCTTGGCCATCTTGAAAAGCGGTGCGGCGATAAGAGCTACCACCGCCGGACGAACCCCTTTGAATACGGCTTCTACAGCCGGCAGTTCTTTCCATTCCCGGAATACCATCGCGATAGCCAGAATGATGAGAAAAGAAGGTAAAACAGCTCCTAACACGGCTCCGCAGACACCTCTCCATCCGCCTACTCGCCAACCGATAAAAATGGCGGAATTGACGGCAATCAGACCCGGAGCGGCTTGCGCCAGAGCAATCATATTGAGGAATTCTTCCTCATCTATCCAGCCCTTGCGGTCCACCACTTCCCGTTGGATAAGAGGCAACATGGCATAGCCTCCGCCAAGGGTGAAGGTACCAATTTTGAGATATGTCCAAAAGAGTTGGAAAAACAAATTAATCCCGTTCTTTCAGTTGTTGCTTGACGAACTTAGCCAGCATGTTGATGGCCGCGTTGTTATGTCCTCCCTGGGGGACGATGACATCCGCGAAACGTTTACAAGGCTCGATGAATTGTTCGTGCATGGGTTTGAGTACGCGTTGATAGCGCTCAATAACTTGTTCCGCCGTACGTCCACGCTCCAGCACGTCGCGCTTCATGACACGAATAAGACGGTCATCCGCATTGGCATCTACGAAGATCTTCAAGTCCATCTGTTGACGCATTCTCGGCTCGCGTAGCGCCATAATACCTTCCACCACAATTACCTCGCGTGGCTCGATATGAATCGTCTCTTCCTGACGCGTGCAAGTGATATACGAATAAATCGGCTGTTCGATTGCTTTACCCTCTTTCAGTTGAGCAATATGTTTGCTCAGCAACTCCCAATCAAAAGCATCCGGATGGTCAAAGTTAATGTTCTGACGCTCCTCAACGGGCACGTGACTGCTGTCCTTGTAATACGAGTCTTGGGGAATAACTACTACCTCTCCCTTCGGAAGGCGTTCAATGAGTTTTCTAACAACCGTTGTTTTACCCGAGCCGGTTCCGCCCGCAATGCCGATGATAAACATAATCAATGTACTTTAATCGGGGCACAAAAGTACTACTTTTTTTTGATATACGCAAATTTTTTGACGATTATTTCGTGTTTTCTTGCGTATATGCGAATTTTGTTGTATCTTTGCACCGTATTTTATATACACGCATCATGTACACGTATACACACAATTTATTTATATGAAAGAAATAACGACTAAGAAACTGTTGGAAACGATTATTGAAGGCATCCGAAATCGTAAGGGACAACGTATTGTAACCATTGATTTGCGTAAGATCAAAGAAGCGCCGGTGGAGATGATGATTATCTGCGAGGGACAGAGTAATACCCAGGTGGCAGCTATTGCCGATGAGGTGGATGATTTCGTTCGCACTACAACCCATGTGCACCCGCTGTCTGTATCGGGCCAGGAGAACGCGGAGTGGATTGCAATGGATTATGGTACGATATTTGTGCATATCATGCAGCGCGAGCCCCGTGCTTTCTATGACATCGAGCATCTATGGGCGGACGGTAAAGTAACGGAATTGCCGGATATTCTCTAATTTAACCGAAATGAATCATGGCGAATAATAACAATAAACAACGACCTCAAGTACCCCAAGGCCAGCCGGGTAAGCCTCGGCGATGGATGAGTATCTTATTCTATACCATCGCCTTTGCCTTGTTGGGTTTCTATCTCTTCGGAGATAAGGATGGCGGTGTGAGCAAGGAATTGACTGACACCAAACTGAAAGCATACATCGAGGCGGATGCCATCGAGAAGATCACCGTGTATGATGATGCGAATGTGAAGGCCACCGTCAAACCGCAGAAATATTCTCTAGTCTTCGGTCAGCAAGGCATCGGCGAGAAAGCCGACGGACAACTGAAAGTGCGCACCGCTTCGGTTGAAGAGTTCTCCAAATACATCACGGCTATCAACGAAGCGCGTAAGCAGGCGAACCAGCCGGCTATCGATGTCAAGTATGAGAAATCGCATGACTACTGGTATGTGATCCTGATGAACGTACTGCCCTTTGCGCTGATTATCTTCTTCTTCATCTATATGAGCCGGGGTATCGGTAATATAGGCGCTGGAGGAGGTATCTTCGGTGTAGGTAAAGCACAGGCGCAATTATTCGATAAGGATAAGAAAGATAAAGTGACTTTCCGCGATGTGGCTGGTTTATACGGTGCAAAACAGGAAGTACAGGAGATTGTGGAGTTCCTCAAGAACCCCAAGAAATACACCGAGATCGGTGCGAAGATTCCCAAAGGCGCTCTGTTGGTAGGTCCTCCGGGTACCGGAAAAACCTTGCTGGCAAAAGCCGTGGCAGGTGAAGCCGATGTGCCGTTCTTCTCGATGAGCGGTTCGGATTTCGTAGAGATGTTCGTCGGTGTCGGTGCCAGTCGAGTACGTGATCTCTTCCGTCAAGCGAAAGAGAAAGCACCTGCCATCATCTTCATCGATGAAATCGATGCCATCGGTCGTGCGCGTGGTAAGAGCATCATGACCGGAGGAAACGATGAGCGCGAGAGTACGCTGAATCAGTTATTGACCGAGATGGACGGGTTTGGTACTAACTCGGGTGTAATCATCTTAGCGGCTACTAACCGCGCCGACGTGCTCGATGCTGCCTTGCTGCGTGCCGGACGTTTTGACCGCCAGATTCATGTAGAATTACCCGACCTGCAGGAGCGTAAGGAGATATTCCAAGTGCATCTGCGTCCTATTAAGATGGACGACACGGTGGATGTGGATTTCTTGAGCAAACAGACACCTGGTTTCTCCGGTGCCGATATTGCTAATGTATGTAATGAAGCGGCGTTGATTGCTGCGCGTGGTGGACGAAAGAAAGTGGGCAAGCAGGACTTCATGGATGCCGTGGACCGCATTGTAGGTGGGCTGGAGCGTAAGAATAAAATCATGACCGACGACGAGAAACGATCCATCGCGTATCACGAGGCCGGACATGCTACGATCAGTTGGCTGCTACGCTGGGCGAATCCGCTGGTGAAAGTGACCATCGTGCCGCGTGGTGTGGCCTTGGGGGCCGCTTGGTATCTGCCGGAGGAACGCCAGTTGACGCAAGAGGACCATATCTTGGACGAACTCTGTTCGTTGTTAGGCGGTCGTGCCGCAGAACAACTCTTCCTGAGTCAGACTTCTACCGGAGCACTCAATGACCTGGAGCGGGCTACCAAACAGGCTTATGCGATGGTAGCTTTCTATGGCATGAGTGATAAGTTGAAAGACGTCAGTTTCTATGATTCTACCGGTCGATACGACTATGGTTTCACCAAACCTTATTCCGATAAGACCGCAGAACTGATTGATCAGGAGACCCAACGTATCATTGCCGACCAGATGGCTCGTGCGAAGAAGATTCTGGAAGAGCATGCGGACGGACATCATCAGATTGCCCAGTTGCTCATCGACCGTGAGGTTATCACTTCGGAGGATGTAGAATCGATCCTGGGACCGCGTCCTTGGAAGAGCCGCGGCGATGAACTGTTAGAAGCCAATGCAGAAGCTGCGGCTCAGGCAGCTCCGAAAAAGAGAAGTAGAAAGAAAAAAGAAGATAAATCTCAAACAAACGATACAGATGAAACGAATCTTGCTTAACATCGTTTTGCTGTGCGCAGCAATGATGGCTTCGGCGCAACAGACGCCGGAGAAACTGCCTATCGACGCCGAAGTGCGTTATGGTAAGTTGGATAACGGATTGACCTATTACATCCGTCATAACGAGCAACCCAAACAACGTTGTGAGTTCCACATCGCGCAGTGTGTTGGTGCGATCCTCGAAGAGGATAATCAGAATGGTCTGGCTCACTTCTTGGAGCATATGGCCTTCAATGGCACCCAACACTTTCCCGGTAAGGGAATCATCAATTATTTTGAGTCCATCGGCGTGAACTTCGGCGGAAACATCAATGCCTATACTTCGATTGACGAGACGGTCTATCGTCTATCGGACGTGCCTACATATCGCGAGGGTATTATAGATTCGGCGTTGTTAGTGATGCATGACTGGAGCTGCGGTCTGCTGCTTTTGCCGGAGGAGATTGACGCCGAGCGTGGTGTGATCTTGGAAGAGTGGCGCACGCGTCGTACTGCCAGCCGTCGTATATGGACCCAGATGCAGCAGAAGATGTATCCGGGAACCCAATATGCGAAGCGCGACGTGATTGGGGATACCGCAGTTATCAATAACTTTGAATACCAAGCCTTGCGCGACTATTATCATAAATGGTATGGTCCCGATAACCAGGCTATCATCGTGGTAGGTGATATTGACGTCGATGCTATCGAAGCGAAGATCAAGGCCCTCTGGGCTGATGTTCCGCGTCGTGCTAACTTCGGCGAGCGTCCTATTTACACGGTCAATCATAATGACAAACCGCTCGTGGCTATTGTGACTGATGTAGAGGCGCAAGGCAGCCGTATTACGCTGGAGTATAAGTTCGACCAGCTTCCCGAGACGTTGCAGAACACCGCGATGGAGTACACACTGGATCTTGTTCGCGGATTGATATGCGACATGCTCAATAACCGCTTCCAGGAACTGGCTTTGGACCCGAACGCTTCGTTCACGGGTGCGGGCTGCCAGTATGCTGAAGCAGCGAAGAAGATGGACGCTTTCTATGCCGTTGTCATTCCGAAAGAGGGACGTGAGACCGAGGCGTATAACGACCTGATCTTCCAATTGGAGAAGATGCATCGCTATGGTTTCACCGAGGCGGAGTTGGAGCGCGTGAAGAACGAGAAACTGAATGCGATGGAGCAATACTACAACGAGCGTAATACCCGTAAGAACATTACCTTGGCGCGTGAGTGCATTCGTCATTTCGAGGACGGTGAATCCATGCCGGGTGCCGAATGGGAGTACGAGTATACCAAGGCTACACTGCCGCTGATCTCCTTAGAGGCAGTGAACCCGGTCGCTAAAGAACTGATCCATGCCAATCCGACCGTAGCGATCTCGGGTCCCGAGAAAGAGGGCGTGAATATCCCGTCGGAGGAGACTATTTTAGCTACCCTCAACGGTCAGGCGGGCTTAGAGATTGCTGCTCCGGTAGAGGAGGCATTCGATAGTGAGTTAGTCAAGAAAGCGCCGCGTAAAGGCAAGATCAAATCGGTGAAGCAGAACGAAGAGTTGGGAATCACCGAATGGACGCTGAGCAACGGCATCAAGGTGGTCATCAAACCGACCGAGTTCAAGGCAGATGAGATCTTGATGCAGGCTTTCTCGAAGGGTGGTTATTCGCAGGTGAAGACCGCGGACCTGCCTTCGGCTCAGATCGCACCGTATATTATCCAGTATAGCGGTATCGGTCGTTTTAATGTAACGCAACTGCAGAAAGCATTGGCCGGTAAGACGGTTTCGGTAGAGCCCGAGATCTCGGAGAATATTGAGCGCATGCGCGGATCGTCCAGTGTGAAAGACTTGGAGACGCTGCTGCAACTGACCTATCTGCATTTCACCGCACCGCGTCGTGACGAGGATGCCTATCAGTCTCTGATGAGCTTGCTGAAGAACCAACTGATCAACCGCGATAAGAACCCCAAGACGGCCTTCTCGGATTCGATTCAGATGATGACTTCCAACCACTCCGACCGTACGCCGCTCTATAACATGGCATTGCTGGAGAAGGTGAACCTGGATAAGGCGCTCGAGATATACAAAGCACGTTTTGCTAACCCGGCGGACTTCACCTTCATCTTCGTTGGTAACATCGATCCGAAAGATGCGAAGACGCAGGAACTGATTTGTACCTGGTTAGGCGGTATGAAGACCAAGAAGAATTGTCATGAGTCTATTATTGACCATCACGTAACGGTTGCTCCGGGTATCCAGAAGAACTATTTCAGTCGAGCGATGGAGACCACTACTGCTTCGAATCGTATCCAATATACCTCGTATGATATCCCGTTCACGATGGCCAATGACCTCAATATGGAAATCATAGGTCGTATTCTCTCCACGCGTTATCTGGAGTCGATTCGTGAGCGCGAAGGCGGATCGTATGGTGTAGGAACTTATGGCTATATGACCTCGCTGCCGACTCCGACTGCAGCCTTGCTGATGCAGTTCGATACGGATCCCAACAAGCAGGAGCGTCTGATGCAGATCATCCATGAAGAGGTGCAGACGATTATCGAAAACGGTCCGTTGGCTAATGATCTGCAGAAGGAGAAAGAATCGATGCTGAAGGACTTCCAGGAAGATCTGGAGAAGAATACCTTCTGGCGTAGCACGCTTTATCAATACTATATGTATGGTATCAACGAGGTGCGCGATTACAAAGCAGCCGTAGAGGCTATCTCGGCTGAGTCTGTTCAGACCTTGCTCAAGAAACTGGTCGAGGCCGGTAATGTGATTGAAGTTGTAATGTTCCCGGAATAATGATCAATATCGTAGTAGTTAACGACGACGGTTGGGGTACAGCGGGTATCCGCTTGCTTGCCAAGGAGATGACCAAGTTAGGTCATGTCACGGTCATTGCACCCGAAGGAGCGCGCAGTGGATTCGGAGCCGCTATCACGGTAGCCAAACCGATCTACCTCCGCCGTGTCGAGGAGCATGACTTAAACGGAGCGGAGGTGTATGTCACCAATGGTACCCCGGCGGATTGTGTGAAGATAGCCCGTGAGCACCTGTTGGCCGACCAACGCATCGACCTGCTCGTCTCCGGCATCAATCATGGTTCGAATGCATCGATCAACACGATGTACTCGGGAACGATGGGTGCATGTCTCGTGGCGGCTGAGAAAGGAATCCCCGCTATCGGATGGTCCATCAACAGTCATGAATTGGATGTGGATCTGCATTGGTTACAACCTTTCTTGTTGGAAGTGACCCGGCATCTGTTCGAAGAAGGTATAGCGCCGCGTACGTGCTTTAATATCAACGCTCCGGTAGGCGAGATAGAAGGCATCCGCTGGACGCGGCAATGTATGGGACATTGGCAGAATGAGTTAGCGCCGCTGCAAGGAGAACGACCCGAAGACGTGCTGCAGGCATGGCAACTGGCGGGTGAGTTCGTCAATGATGAACCTGCGGCTACCGATACGGATATTTGGGCGATGGATCATCAGTTACTTTCCATTACCCCGCTTAAGCTCGACTGGACAGATTATGGATCGCTTTGATCGCTATTGGATAGGGATACTCGTGGGACTCCTCCTGCCGGCTATCTTCGGATTGACCTATATCGAGGTGATGAACCTCTGGTATCCGCTGAAGACCCTGCAGTTTCAAGCAGGAGGTGTATTGAGCAAACTGCTGCTGGTCAGTGTCTTTCCGGACCTGGCATTGCTGTTCGTCTTCTATACGACGGATACATGGCGCTTAGCCAAAGGAGTGATGGCAGGTGCTTTTCCTTATATCTTGGCTGCCCTTATGGTTTCGATGTGATGATATGGGCCGCCTCGATCGAGGCCTGCTGAGAACCTAGAAGAGAAATGAGGTGTTCGTATTGCACGAGCATCTCTTTTTTATATGCTTCGTCCTGCAGAATTCGCTCTAATTCGTTCGCAATGTTCTCCACCGTGAACTCGTTGGCGATACATTCTTTGATCACTTCTTTGCCCAACAGGATATTCACCGGTGTGAAATGATTGATGGAGAAGAAGAGCGGTTGGATTCGCCGAATTGCCCCGATGAATCGGGCACAAGCCAGATGATATACTGCTACTTGCGGACAACCCAGTAAAGCGGTTTCCAAGGTGGCAGTCCCCGAGTTGACGATAGCGGCTGATGCCTCGCATACAGACGCGTACGTGTCGCGCGTGAGCGCTTCGTGCGCATATAAATAAGGAGTGTAGAATTCGTCCTCTATACCCGGAGCGGCGCAGACTGTGATGGAGTAGTCGGGGAAACGCCTTGCTGCTTCCAGCATCTTCGGTAAGCAATGCTTGACCTCACTGAGCCGAGAACCCGGCAGAATAGTAATGGTTGGATTCTTTTCTCCTTTCGCCTTTAACCGTTCCCCTTTACCGATCTCTTCCGCTGTGGGGTTGCCTACGTACGTGCAGCGATAGCCGTAGCGCGCATAGAAATCGGGCTCGAACGGAAAGATACCTAATACCTCATCGCATAGCTTCGCTATCTGATGGATGCGTCTGCGCTTCCATGCCCATACCTTCGGTGGGATATAATAGACGATGCGGGTATCCGGCAGATGTTTGCGGCAGAACGAGGCGATTTGCAGGTTGAATGAAGGGTAGTCAATTAGAATCAGTACATCCGGTTGTTCGAAGAGAAGTGCCTCTTGAGTGATACGGAAGTTCTGCTTCACCTGTGCGATGTTACGTAGCACCGCTACAAAGCCCATAAAGGCCATCCGGCGTATATGTTGGTAAAGATGACATCCGACAGCGAGCATATGGTCGCCGCCTAATCCGGCGAAAGTGGCGTTCGGCTCGCATTGCTTGATCTGCTCGATCAACTGCGCTGCATGCAGGTCACCAGACGCCTCGCCTGCTATGAGAAAATAACGTTTGATACTCTCCCTAAACGCTAAACCATAAACTCTAAACTTTCAACTCCTAACTACGTCAATCACTTGTTGCGCAAGCTGATTGGCGTATTCCATCGTAGCAGCTTCGGAATAAACGCGAATGATAGGTTCGGTATTCGATTTACGCAGGTGTACCCAGCCGTCCGAGAAATCAATCTTCACGCCGTCTCGGTCGTTCACTCTTTCGTTCTTATACAGTTCTTTCACGCGCGCCAAGATAGCATCTACGTCCGTGTCCGGGGTCAGGTCTATACGGTTCTTACTGATGCAGTAATCGGGTAGGGTACGACGCAGTTCGCTTACTTTCATATCCAGATGAGCCAGATGGCTGAGGAAGAGGGCAATACCTACCAAGGCATCACGACCATAGTGGCACTCCGGATAAATCACCCCGCCGTTTCCTTCGCCGCCGATAACCGCATTTACGCGTTTCATCTCGGCTACTACATTCACTTCTCCTACCGCACTCGCGCTGTATTCTCCGCCGTGTGCCCTCGTCACATCGCTTAGCGCCCGTGTGCTGGACATGTTACTAACCGTGTTACCCGGGGTGTGACGGAGGATATAATCCGCTACGCTCACGAGCGTATATTCTTCGCCGAACATCTCGCCGTTCTCGCAGATAATCGCCAAACGGTCCACATCGGGATCTACTACAAAACCGACATCGGCTTTGCCGCTCTTGAGTAGGTCGCTTATCTGCGTCAGGTGTTGCGGTAGGGGTTCGGGGTTATGCGGGAAATGACCGTCCGGCGTGCAGTTCAGTTCGATGATGTTCTCTACGCCTACAGCACGTAAGATGGCCGGAATAGCGAGCCCACCGACTGAGTTAACGCAATCGATGGCTACGGTGAAACCGCGTTTTTTAATCGCCTCTACGTCCACCAGTTTGAGATTCAGCACTTGCTGCACGTGATAGGGTAGATAGTCCTTATTCGTCATGTGCCCGAGTGCATCTACTTCCGCGAACGTGAAGTCTTCTGCTTCGGCAATCGCTAATACACCTTTCCCTTCCGCATCGTTCAAAAACTCACCATGCTCATTGAGCAGTTTGAGCGCATTCCACTGCTTGGGGTTGTGACTGGCGGTCAGGATGATACCTCCTGCCGCTTTCTCACCCGTTACGGCCAGTTCGGTAGTCGGGGTGGTTGCCAAACCGATGTTCACTACATCGTATCCCATGCCCATCAGTGTGCCGCATACAATCTGCTCCACCATATGACCGCTAAGACGGGCATCACGACCTACTACAATCTTATTGTTCTCCGGCAGGGCTGCACGACGCTGCGTCGCATAAGCCGCTGTGAAACGAACGATATCAACGGGGTTCAGGCCTTCGCCTACGCGTCCACCTATGGTGCCTCGGATACCCGAGATGCTTTTAACTAAACTCATCTTATTGTTTTACTTTGATCTTCAAAATATAGACATAAGGCGTGACCGAATCCTGTGCATTCGATTCGCCTAACTTACTGGGCACGATGATCTCGCATTGTGAATCGGGATACTTCATCAGCCGAATCGCCTCATGCCATGCGATGATCTCGCATTCCGAGGTATTCATATAGTGGAACTCCGCAGGATAAGCCTGATCCAGCGTGGTCCAGTAACTGGTCGTGTCGGCGTTCTCGGTGAGAGCCCATCGTTTGTAACGCGCAATGATTTTATCATTGGCGATAATCTTCAGGTCGATGGTGTCAATCTGAGTCGCATTGATCGTGTCATAGCGCACCGAGTCACCACGACTGATGAGGTGAAAGTAGAAATTATCGTATCCTTTCACTTTATAAAACTCTTTCTCACCCCATACATGGTCGATGCCGGGTTCTTCCGTTACAATCTGCAGGTTGTTACGACTGATATAATTCGCAATCAGTTTGTCCTCCTTGTCGCGCAGACGCGAGTAGGTATTGCCATTGCAGGCGGTTAGCAGAAGGCCGATACCAATCAGGATGCAACCAAAAATTTCTTTTCTCATCTATTCTTATTTTAATTCGATTTCAATAATCAGGTTTTCGTAGGGCTCTACTTCTTTCGTGCCGGTTACCCCATAGCCGACATACCAAGGTACCAGCAGTCGCGCTTTGCCATGACGATGCAGGTATCCGAGATTATTCTCCACGCCTTCCGGCAATTCTTCTTTTCCGATTGTATAGGACTGCTCCGTATCTACCAGTAACTCCTTTTCCAGCGTATATATCTTCATCCGGATCGTCCATTCCTCATTGCGCTGTGGAACGGGTTCTGTTTCGTCTCCCCGATCGAGAATGGCCATCCAGGTGTTCGCCTCGTATAACGCATACTTCTCCTCCTGCGCTTGCATCAGGTTGAGTAACTGATCGTCCGCCGACATCGCTAATTTCTGATTCAGGGTCAGAATAGCCAGTGAGGCGGAATCCGCTTCGGGAGCCGAACCGTTCAGTCGTTGACTCGGGCGCTGCGGTGCCGTGCGATGGCAGGACGTCAACAGGACTGCCATAACGGCTATGATGATATGAACAAGGGTCTTTCCTGTCATTTCTGTTTTTTCGCTTGCTGTCTGTATTCGGTCGGAGTGACACCATACGTGTTCTTAAAGCACTTGGAGAAATAGCGGCTGTCACTCATACCTACTCTATAGGTAATCTCCATGATGGTCAGATCATCTTTCTCCAGCAACTGCGCGGCTTTCTTGATACGTGTCTCACGGATATACTCCACGGGACTCATCTCGGTCAGATTCTTAAGTTTGATGAAGAAAACCGTTCGTCCCATCGCCATCTCATTGGTCAGTTGCTCCACCGTCAGGTCCGGATTCGATAGGTTCCGTTCCAGCACCGCATCCAGGTGAATAAGGAAGATGTCCGTCGGTGCAGGACGATCCTTTAAGGTTGCCCGTACTTTCTTTGGGTTCGGCTGTTTTGTGTGCGGTTTAGGAGCAGGCCGTGCACTTTCCTTCGGAGTCTCCTCCGGTGGATTCGGCGCAACGGGCTCTTGCTTCTTCCGATGCAAGAGTACCATGCCGGCGATGATAGCGCCGACAGCCAGAATACTTCCTATGATATAGACTGCGATCATCTGCCTTTGGCTGCGATACGCTCCAAATAGCGACCGTAAGCCGTCTTCATCTCTTTGCCTAAAGCCGTTAACTGCTCCGTGCTGATCCAGCCGTTACGCCATGCAATCTCTTCGATGCAGCTCACGTAAAAACCTTGACGGTTCTGAATCGTGGCAATGAAGTTTCCTGCATCCAGCAGACTGTCGCAGTTACCGGTGTCTAACCAAGCGAAACCGCGGCTGAAGAGCTTCACGCGCAGCGTACCCTCTGCTAGATAGATCTTATTCAAATCCGTGATCTCATATTCGCCCCGTGCACTGGGTTGCAGTCCTGCCGCTTTCTCGCATACCGTCTCGTCGTAGAAATACAATCCCGGCACAGCGTAGTTACTCTTCGGCTCTGCCGGCTTCTCCTCCAGACTCAGCACCTTACCGTCGCCATCGAACTCAACCACACCATACGCACGCGGATCCGCTACTTCGTATCCAAAGATAACCGCTCCGCCTTGCTCCGCTGTCTCTACGGCTTCCTTCAACATAGGACCGAAATGCTGACCGTAGAACATGTTATCGCCTAAGATCAAACAACCCGGTTCGCCATTCAGAAACTCACGACCTAACACAAAAGCCTGCGCTAATCCGTTCGGCACCAACTGCACTTTGTAACTCAGTTTCATACCGATCCGGCTACCGTCGCCCAGCAACTCTTCGAACATCGGCAGATCACGCGGCGTACTGATTACCAGCACCTCGCGAATGCCGGCTAACATCAGCGCACTCAACGGGTAATAAATCATCGGCTTGTCGTAAACCGGCATGATTTGTTTACTAATGGCTTTGCTCAACGGATACAAACGAGTCGCGCTTCCTCCGGCTAAAATAATTCCTTTCATGATTCATAAAAACCTTTGCGGCTGCAAAGGTACTACAAAAAATTGGAATACACAAGGATTTAACGGTAAAAATTAAATCTACTTAAATTTTTACGGGAAAATACTTGCTGTTCGCTCACTACTTTCGGCGGGAGGGCTGATGATACTAATTTTTTTTGCTAAATTAACGCTAACAGCGCTACTGTAAGCGTTGTTAGCATCAGCACGGGCATTTGTTTGTCTAAGCGCTCGTGATGACTCCAAACAAACCATAGATGCCATGCCCATACGGGTGTGATGCATAACGTCCAGAAATGCCCGCAGAGGCAGAACAGCGCCAGACAGAGGACAAGCAAAGCTGTATGATAGATGCGACTGCCGATCGTCCCCAGGCGTGAAGCGAGCGTGCGCTTTCCATGCGTGAGGTCATTACGCATGTCGCGGATGTTGTTGAGATTAAGCACGCCTACGCAAGGCAGACCAATGGCTGCGCCGCATAACGCCACTTGGTAGGTCATCGTCTGGGTTTGCAGGTAATACCCACCCATCGTACTCAGCAATCCGAAGAACAGAAACACGCCGATATCGCCCAAGCCTTTGTAACCGTAGTTATGCTTCCCTAAAGTGTAGGTCATCGCGCCGATGATAGCCAATAGTCCTAAACCGAGGAACACGAAGAAAGCTGCACTCCAAAGCGGTAAAGCCACCCATACCAATGCGCTACCGAAGAGAACAGAAAGGCCGATGAACAAACCTATCATCCTCCGGATGGATTGCTCGGTCAGCGCACCGCTTTGTAAACCGTACGCTGCGCGTTCCTGCTGCACACTGTCCGTTCCTTTGAGAGCATCGCCTAACTCATTGCTCAGGTTACTCAGAATCTGCAGACTCAAGGTCGTGCAGATAGCCAGCGCAAAAACCAGCCAAAATCTTAAATCATACATTTGAAATCCTAAATCGGCGGCAGCCAGTCCCGTTCCCAAAATAATACCTGATATCGATAGCGGTAAGGTGCGTAATCGCAATGATTGAATATACGGATTCATCCCCAAATCAAAAATCAAAAATTAACAATCACAAATCACCAATCACAAATCACCAATCACCAATCTTCAATGAGCTTATCTACCAGCGGCGGAACGCCGATAGTAGCAGGCTTCTGAATATGGGTGATTCGGTCCGCCCACATCCCAAACTCAGGTTGCCCGGGATCTACAAAGTAAATCGGGCATTGCGCCGGTGCATAGTGAATCAACGAGGCTGCCGGATACACATTGAGACTGGTTCCGATAACGACCATGATTTCTGCTTGCTCCGCAATGCGGCATGCTTCCTCGAAGTAAGGAACACCTTCTCCGAAGAACACGATATACGGACGCAATAACGACCCGTCCGGATGGCGGTCTCCGTAGTGTTGTTCCCAACCTTTCAGAGGCACGGTAGCGGTTTCGTTGCGTTCGGAGCGCAACTTGGTGATCTCGCCATGCAGATGCACTACATCCTTCGCACCCGCACGCTCATGCAAGTCATCTATATTTTGCGTGATAACGCGCGTACCCGGGATGGCGGCTTGCAGTTTGGCGATGGCGAAGTGCGCTGCATTCGGTTGGGCTGCTAAGGTGTCCTTACGACGTGCATTGTAGAAGTCCACGCATAACTGCGGATTGCGCAACCATGCTTCATGGGTACATACATCTTCGATGCGGTAATGTTCCCATAAGCCGTCTGAATCGCGGAAGGTACCTAAACCACTCTCGGCACTCACTCCTGCACCCGTAAAAACAACAATTCTCTTACTCATAAGAATGTGTGTTTTGTTTTTTATTTACTATTTAAAACCGAAAACGAAATAAACAGCGCCTACCAATAGCAAGCACGCTACGGCATGATTCCATCGCAGCTGCATATGGAAAGCAATAGCTGAGAAAGCGACAAACACCAGCAGCGTGATCACTTCCTGAATCACCTTCAACTGCATCAACGTGAACGGACCGCCATTGCCTTCAAACCCGATTCGGTTGGCTGGCACTTGCAGACAGTATTCAAAAAACGCAATTCCCCAGGAAAGCAGGATAACAAAGATCAGGGGGGTGGCATTGGTGAAAAAACCGGTACTCTGCAATTTCAAGTGACCATACCAGGCAAGCGTCATGAAGATATTCGACGCCAATAATAATAAGATAGTATATAAAGCGGACATAATGGATTATGATTTTGTCTTGGGTAGATACTCCGGTTTGATATTCGTCATGGCATTGTAAAGCGTGCTGAGCGCTTCGGGATTGAGAGCCTTCATCTGCGCTAACAGGTCCTTGGCTTTCTCGCGCGCACTCTCATGCTCGAACGGACACAGTTTGCTTTGCTTCTCGTACCCGCGCATCTGCGAATAAGCGATGATGTCGGCTTCGGGAATCAGACATAACGGACGGATGATACGCAGCGGCATCTTCTCTAATTGCAACATGGGCGGCATCGTAGCGAAGGAACCCGCAAAGACTAAGTTCATCAGCATCGTTTGCACGACGTCATCTTTATGATGACCAAAAGCGATCTTATTGCATCCCAACTCTTGCGCTACGTTAAACAGCGTCTTCCGCCGATACCATGCGCATAAAAAACACGAATTCGCTTCTCGCCTGTTCGGCATCATTCCATCATTGAGCGACGAAGTCGCGCTCATTCCATCATTAATAGAAACATCCCTCACCACAAGCGGCACACCTGCTTGGCGGCAGAAATCCTCCAAATAGGACAGATCGCTATGGTAATCGCGTTCTTTCACACGCACATGAAGGGCTGTCACGCGAAAACGCGGCTTGTATATCTGCGCTCGTTTGCCTAACAACTCCGTCAGCAGCAACGAGTCTTTCCCTCCGCTCAAACCAATCAATATATGGTCCCCCTCTTCGATGAGTTGGTACCCCGCGCACGCTTCATGAAAGAACTTCGTCAACCGCGTTCGTTGCTTCTCTATCGCTATCTGCTCCTGTGTCTTCTCCATGTATGTCTTCCGGTGTCTCAATTTGAGACTGCAAAATTAGTACTTTTTTTTGAAATACGCAAGAAAAGAAATAAAATTCTTGCATATGTCGGGAAAAAGCAGTATTTTTGCACCGGCAAAAATGTTTGAATTATGAAAGAGTTGAAATGTCCGAAATGCGGAAATGTGTTTACGGTGGACGAGAGTGACTATGCTGCTTTGTTAGGTCAGGTGAAGAACGCGGAGTTTGAACGCGAGTTGACGCGTCGTGTTCAGGAACTGGAGCAGACGCAGAAAGTGCGTGAGCAGGCGGAGGCCGTTCGCCGTAAGGCGGAAGAACAGGCGGCGCAGAACCAGCTGCAGATGCAGTTGCAGGCCTTGCAGGCACAAGTGCAGCAGGCCGAACAAGCGAAGCAGTTAGCGGTCGCTCAGGTTAGGCAGCAGGCCACCGAGGCATATATGAAGAAAGAGCAGGAGTTGGCGCAAGTGAAGACGCAGATGGATGCCCAGTTAAAAGCGGCTCAGGACCAGATTGCGTACTACAAAGATATGAAACTGCGCATGAGCACGAAGATGGTAGGCGAGAGCCTGGAGATCCATTGTTCTACGCTCTTTAACCAGTTGCTGCGCCCGCTGATGCCCTATGCGTATTTCGAGAAAGACAACGAGGTCGTTGAGGGTACGAAAGGCGATTTCGTCTTCCGGGACAAGTCCGAAGATGGGGTAGAGTATATCTCTATCATGTTTGAGATGAAGAACGAGAACGATGAGACCGCCACCAAGCATAAGAATGAAGATTTCCTTGCCAAACTGGATGCCGACCGCAAGAAGAAAAACTGCGAGTATG
>JAEDNI010000019.1 GCA_016302585.1 Paludibacteraceae bacterium
AAGGACGCAGAAAACAATGACGTGGCAGTAAGCAACAATCAGTTCACGATGCCGGCAAGCAATGTGACCGTAACGGCGACATGGACGGCAGTACAGGATAAGTACTACGACCGTATGCACCAGAGCACAGATGCTTCACATGGCGGTATTGCCGACGGTAACGGTAAGTATTATATCGTTCGTGAGGGATGTAACTACACTGTTCCTTCACCGGCTGATGACAAAACCGGAGACACGGACTGTCATACAACGCACTTTAAGTTGTTAGGCTGGATTGCTCAGAGTCACTTGAAGGCAGATGGTCAGATTGAACCGGGTGAAGAGAGGTATATCTTCCAAGGTGGTACTATAAAATCCGCAACCGGTGCAACGTATTACGCAGTTTATGCGATTATGACGGAATGATATTCATTCTAATGTTTAATGAATTAAAGAATTAATGAATTAAGGAATTAAAGAATTAAGGAATTAATGAATTAATGAATTAAAGAATTAATGAATTAAAGAATTAATGAATTAATGAATGAACGAATTAAAGAATTAAAGATTATGAAGACGAATATCATTGCAAATATCACGAATATGAGAACAAATAGATATATTGCTCTTGTCCTGATGATATTGGGACTGAGCATTTGTGAGCAAGTATTTGGCGAAGCGGCCACAACACCTATGGTTTTGGAAGCAACCGGATTTTATGGAAAGGACTATACACCTTCCGGAGCAGCCAACACTAATAACACATGGTCGCCATGCACAAGTAATGGCACATGGGGTAAGTGTACAACCACAGCCAATGGAGTTACTATTTCGGGAAGCCAAATGACGGTCAATGCAAATAATTTCAAGGTAAAGAATGGTAGTTCATTCCAAATTTCAGTATCTTCCGGTTATTTGTATCGTATTGTCATAAAAGGAGCAACTTCTTCTGGTAGTAGTCTTGATGAAAGTAATGGCGTTTTTGAGGCCGGCTTAGACACATGGACTTGTGCTCAAAGTTATTGGGGATTTACAAAGGGGAAGTCTGATGTAACTTTCACTAATAATAGTGGACTTGACTATGACATCAAGAGTATCAATGTATATACCTATCGAGCTGCTACAAGTGCGGAGGCGAGTGTTTCCACCAACACATTTACTATCAATGCAGGTAGTGTAGAATCAAAAAGCACAAAGCTTACAACTAACCTTGGCCCCTTCAATAATGCCAATAGTCCGTATCAAAATGGTATTGATACAGATGTGGATAATAATGTTTCTACTGGATTAGACGGTAATTTTGATTTTGACCACAGCATGTATAGCACAACCTACAACAATGGTACTTCAATCAACTTTGATGTTATGGGAAGCGAAGTGGGAACTTATTCATTTGCTTTCATGCTGGGAAGACAAACCAGTCAGAATGCGGCCATCAATTATCATATGGTAGCAATTTGGATTCCCTTTACTATTAAGGTCGTAGATGCCTGTTCTACTCCTACGGAAGTACGATTTGCTCACGGGGACTACGACTTAAAGGTCGGAGCGTCAAACTTTACCAATACTGCTACTGCATACAGTAAGAACACGAGTACGAAAACCGGTCAGACGGTGACCTATACCTCCAGCAACACAGCTGTTGCAAGTGTTAATGCTACAACGGGTGCGATTACGCTTGGTAGTACAGTTGGAACAGCGACTATCACGGCCAGTGTTCCCAGTGTCGGTACCACCTATTGTGCATCGGAGAACTCGTATACCATCACCCTCTCGAAGTATAATGTCACTTACCATTATCCCACTTGTGCGGCATCGCAGCCGACGAATGAGACAAATGTCAGCGGTTCCTTATCGCTGCCAACTGATATGGGCGTGGATGGCTATCGCTTCGCGGGATGGACAACTGCTGCGGTTACAACCAATTCAAGTTCGGTTTCTCCGCTTTATACAAGCAGCGTGACCGTTTCAAGCGACTTGGATTTATATGCCGTTTATACCAAGACGAGTTCCACGTTTACGCTCTGCGAAAAAGGAACGACACTGACAGCGGGAGAATATGTGTTTGCAGGTTCGTATTCGGTGGGTGTAACATATGTTATGACAGCCGATCTGTTGTCCAGTAATAAGTTATCGGCTAATAAAACTGATTATACAATTACTTCTGCCAAGACGTTGTCTTGCCAGGAAGAGGCATGTATATGGACCATCGCCGGTTCGGCAGGAAACTGGACCATACGAAACAACTCTACCGGCAAATATCTGTCGGCAACAGGAGGTGCTACTGACAATAGCAATTTACGGTTGGCCTTGGTAGATACACCGGATGATTATGCCGTATGGACGATTGCACAGGCATCGAATAATACGACTCCGTTTACAACTACTAACAATAAACGTAACACCGACAAAGAGACCAACAAGAAATTGATGGGTAATGGATCTTATTTCGGATTCTATGCAAACGGATCCAGTCCGTACCTATTCCAGCGTGCTTCGGCTTCGGGAACCTATACCACCGAACCGGATTGCAATGCAACGGAATATAAGGTAACTATTCAGCAACAATCTGGTGGCACCGTAGAAGCCAGTGCATCCGCTAATGGTACTTGGTCGGATCCTGTGCTAAATGGTATGCATGGCTCCGAAACGATTACTATCACAGCCACACCGGATAGCTATCATGATTTCACCAGTTGGACGGTAGTCAGCGGCGGAGTAACGTTGTCTGCATCGAGCACATCCAATCCGGCAACCTTCACGATGCCGACGAACGATGTGGTCATTCGTCCGAACTATACAGCAAAGAGCTACACGGTGACTTATAAAGACAAAGGGGACAAGGCCTTTAGCGGAAGTGCTATTGACGCTTCATATGCGACATATACCTATGGCGTGGGTTTGACTTTGCCTGAGGTAACTAAGGATGGTTGGGTATTCATGGGTTGGTACGCAGAAACGGATTGCTCCGGAAGTCGTGTAACTTCAATTTCTACAACGGATAATGGAGACAAGACGTTCTATGCGCTGTGGATGACATATTCCGATCCGTTGGCATGGTGTCCGGAACCGGAAGTGCACCTGACCGGCGATAATGTGTATGTCACTTCTACGAACGGAAAGTCCATCAAGGCGGTTAACACCTTGACGCTGAATGCTATTAACCTTGTTCCGGGAAGTACAGTACGTTTGAGTACTCCTGCAAACAGTGGCATTATGTTCTCGTCAACTGGCGTTAAATACAATGCGACAACCGAAACCATCGACTTTACTGCCGATGCAGGTGGAGATATCACCGATCAGATTGTATATGTACACTACTACCCGACATCCGCAGGAACGGGAGCTCCGGCAGATGTAACCGTAACGGCTACATACCAGACCAATGATGCTTACTACTCGAGTCAGGATGTACACGTGCGTAATATGCCAAGTGCATTCGCGATTGCCGTTAAACAAGGTAGCAACTGGTTTGCATTGCCGGCAAATATTGAAAGTGCAAGTCAGCCGGCCGGTGTTCCTCTGAATGTAGATGAGAGCACTTGGACAGCAAAAGGTCCTTCGACCTTGGCATACGCGTTGTGGCCGGTAATGAGTACAATCGGATCTGGAGATCAATATTCATTACGAGGAGAAAAGTTACGTTTCTCTGGCAATAGCAATAAGGGTCTATATGGTAGTACATCCACCACAACAATGAATAACAACGCTGTAATTTCTGACATCGGTTCTACACCGACTTACGGAGTTGAAGGCAGTTACGAATGGGCTGTAACTACTACGGTGGACGGCAGCACATGGAAATATACCTTGGATGCCGGAACAGACAAGCATCTGCGCTATTATAATTCCAGCAACTGGGGAACATATGCCAGCGGTGTGAATGATATTTACCTGATTCCGCTGACACCGGTGGAGACAGCTACTATGAGTCCGATGGAGTGGGGCGAGCGTGAGATAGCTCTGAAGTGCGCAGAAAACACTACTCTAACCAAAGTGACGATTGACGGTACTGAGGTAAGTCCTACGCCGAGTCTGACTCCGTTAGGCGGTGATATCTATAAGATTACCGGCGGCGGAATGCCGAATTTGAGTACATTGGAGACTTATGCTATGAAGCCAATGGTAATCGAAGTAAGCGAGAGCAGCACCGACAAACAATGCGTGCTGACGATTCCGTTTATTTTGACAAGCACAAACAGCCCAGCTGCTACTCCGAAGACGGCTGTTGACCTACGTAATTATGCTACGGGAGGTTCACAAGACGCTAAGAATACCGTGATAGGCGTCGTGGATGTAGTGGTTCGTAATGGCGCTCAGTTGGATGTAACCAATGCAGAGGCGACTTACTGCACCTTCAACGACCTGTATGTCTATCCGGGCGGAAAGGTACATGTCAACACGTCGGATCTCGGTGCCAATAATGTATACCTGCGTGGTGGCTTCAGTTGGCTGGAAGCAGTGAAAGACTACCGTCTGCCGCAAATGCTGGTAGAGAGTGGCAAGAAGATTCAAGGCGTCGGCACATCCGGTCACGGTATCTATTATGACTTGCATCTGGATAAACGTCGTTACTACATGATGTCCGTACCAAAGGATGTAGCATTGAGCAGCATTACCAACGAAGAGGGAGGTGATGAATTTACCGCATGGCTGAAAGAATATGACGGTGAGGGTCGTACTCTGAGTCCGAAACGTAATGGTTGGGTGAATATCACTACCGATAAGTTGCTCCGCGGCGTAGGATATGAGATGTCCATCAAACCGCGTGTGAACGGTCGAACGATAGGCGTTCTGCGTATGCCGTTGCTGCAAGCTACAACATGGAGCGACGAGGCGGCTTGTACGCCGAGTGTAACGGCTTGGGGCTATGATAATGAGAATGTAACAGCCAATAATAAAGGATGGAACTTCATCGGCAGCCCGTTCTTCAGTTCGTTCCGTAATACCGATGAAAATGGTCAGTTCGGTACAAACATGGAGATCCGCGACATGGTAAAACATATGGAAAATGGCCATTGGACGGGCACATATGATTTTGTCACCACATCGGAGGTGAAGTATATCACGATTCCGCAGAAGATGTATGACGACTACACGGATGTTCGCACCAAGAACTATGAGGTAGAAGCCTTCTATCCGTTCTTCATTCAGGCGAAGACAACAGGTAACCTATCGTTCACCAGTGGAAGCAAGATCCTGAAAGCTCCGTCGTTGTTCCGTGCTGCTGTTGCGGAACGCGAAGTAGATATCGACTTCATGCTGAGTGATGGTAACGGCCGCTCCGACAAAGCCGGATTGACGGTTGGTAACGACTACTCTGCAGACTTTGATATGGAGGATAAGGAGAAGACTATCGTCAACGAAAACTACCTGAAGGTTTACACCTTAGTGGGAGATTACAAGACTGCATTTAACTCGCTGCCGGAAGCTGCTGCTGCACTGCCGATACCGGTTGGTTACATTGCACCTCAAGCAGGAACGTACACATTCTCGCTGGTAGATGGTAACTATCTGGAGGTAGAACATGTTTGGCTAACGGATTACGAATCGGCCCGCACGGTTGACTTGTTGGAGGGCGCTTATGAATTTGAGACCGCTAAGGGTACGAATAATGCTCGCTTGGTACTCAATATCATCTTGAAGCCGGAGTCACACGATACTCCGACCGAAGTGGAAGAGATAGACGAGACGGACAATGGGCCGACGAAGTTTATCTACCAAGACAAGATGTTCATTAAGCAGAACGGCGTGATCTATGATGCGACAGGTAAACGAGTACGTGAAATCAATAAATGATTTTAATAATGAATAATGATTAATGAATAATGAATATTGAAAATTATTAGAGATTATGAAAGCATTGAGATATTTATTGATGGTAGTAGCAATGGTGAGTGTTCTGAGCGTAAAAGCTCAGAGCACCGCCCAGTTGCCAGAAGTTCAGATGCAATCCACATCGATGATGGTAGGTTCCGGTTCTGCTCTGCCGCAGGCCGCAGTAACCGGCGTGTATACAACGTACGATAATGCGCAGGCTGGCAGACACGGAAATTTACGCAACGGAACGTTCAACCCGGGAGAAGAACCCGGACCGGACGAAGGTGATAACAGCGAGCCGTGGGAAGACCCTCTTGGCGATGCCGCACTGCCTCTCGCGCTCCTCGCGCTCGCATATGCGGGTGTACGCGTATTCCGTAAAAAACGCGTACGCGAGTGATTTGTAGAAAAACAATTTTCACAGTACGGATGTTGGGATAGATGTTTTTCCATAAAATAATTTCCATAAAATGGAAAAATATTTGCAGGTGTCAAAAAAATGTACTATCTTTGCAGCGGAAATTGAAAATGACGTAGAGTATGGACAAAATTATCAACCCTTTTATTACAACCGGGTATGCCGGAGCAGCGTATTTTTGCGATCGCGAGCAAGAAACAGCAGATATAACACGCATGCTGGTGAACGGGAATAATGTGGCTCTGATATCGCCTCGTCGTTACGGAAAGACGAACCTGATTCGTCATTGTTTTGCACAACCGGAGATAGCAGAGAAATATTATACTTTTGTAATTGATATTTATTCTACGAAATCCGTTGCGGATTTAGTGCATCGTTTGGGACTTTCGATCATAGAGACCTTGAAACCATTAGGGCGTAAGGCATGGGAGAAATTCATAACAGTGCTTTCTTCGGTGCGAAGCGGTATTAGTTATGATATTTCCGGGAATCCGTCATGGATGATGAGTATTGGAGACATAACGACTCCTGCTACTACCTTAGAGGAGATATTCTATTATCTGGAGCATGCGGATAAACCTTGTATTGTAGCCATCGATGAATTTCAGCAGATTACGCATTATGGAGACGAGCGGATCGAGGCGACCCTCCGAACGCATGTGCAACAGTGCACAAATACGCATTTCATCTTCTCCGGTTCGCAGCGCCATCTAATGGGGCAGATGTTTACTTCTCCGGCGCGACCGTTCTATCAGAGTGTATCCATCTATAACTTGCCGCTACTGCCCGAAGATAAGTACGTTGAGTTCTGCGTGCGTTTGTTCGAGGAATACGGAAAACATCTGTCTCAGGACGTTCCGCATACGCTCTACGAGCGATTCGGGGGTGTCACGTATTACATGCAACGCGTCATGAATGAGTTATTCTCCAGGACTCTGACGGATGGTATATGTACGGCAGAGAATATCGAAGAGGCGATTCATTATATTATCCTCACTTCCGCCTCTACTTATGAGGATTTGATGTATCAGTTGCCGGAGAAACAATCGCTGGTGTTGCGAGCGATTGCTAAAGAAGGTAAAGCGCAGAATCTGACATCCGGAAAGTTTATAAAACGTCACGGATTACTATCCGCAAGTTCAGTCAAATCTGCAGTGCCGGCTCTGTTGGACAAAGGTCTTATTACCAGCGATAAAGGAGTCTATCAGGTCTATGATAAGTTCCTGGAGCTCTGGCTTCAGCTATAACTTCACGCGGAGGAGCAGATGAAGAATGCTACGCGCGATAAAAGGATATAAATCGAAAATGCGCAGTCATTTTGGCCTACGCGGCCTGAGCGTATTAGCTATATATGGCGCGCTCGTAAGCGAGCTTCCAGCGCCCCCTAAATACCCAATCCGCCGTTGAGACCCTTGATAGGGCTCAACATGACTGCTTACGAAAATACGGGATTTCATCCCTCACAAAAATGTCGAAAATCGTTTTTCATTCTCGTGAGTAGGGTGTACAGTGTAGGGTGTAGGGTGTAGGGTGTACAGTGTAGGAGAAACAGGGCATTGAGTGCCCTGCTTTTTGTAGAAACGAGAGTAAAAATCAATCAAAAATATAATTATTCAAAATAAATTATTGAATTTGAATAATTTAATTTGCATAATTCAAAAAAAGATGTACCTTTGCGGCGCAAAAGTTTAAACGATACGATTTATGGAAGCAACATTGCAACAACCGGTTATGCAACAAACTGGAACTATATCTGACGAGAAATGGAATAGTCTCCGTACGATTGACGAATTAGATTCGGCGCTCCAGGCTGTTATCCAGAAACACTTTCACGCATGAAAAAGTAGTTGTTGTATACGAAGCTTGTCACGAGTTGCTTTTCTACTAGAAGCTTATCGCAAGCGTGAGATGAATGGTAAATAAATCCTTCGTTTAGCAATTAGAGAATTAGAAAGAGAAACGCCTTGCAGGGCGTTTCTCTTGTTGTGGTAGCATAGCAGAATTAGAGCATTGCGGCGACGCGGGGGATTTGCGCAAGCCAAGATAAAAGTTTGCTATCCTGACGAGCCGTTTGCATGTTATACTTCGTCTGAATAGCCATCAACGCATCTGCCGGCACATCTAATGCAGCCTCGAACATCAATGCCGTAGCAGGCGTCAGAGGACGCTTGCCGTTCAGCAACTCATTGAGGACGGTATAAGACATATCTACTTGTCGCGCAAACTCACGCTGCGAGATATGGCGTGCCTCCATTTCATCTTTGAGTACCTCTCCCGGATGTAAAGGGTAGAAGGAATAACCTAATGTAGCCATAATGATTATTGATAATGGTTCGTAATATCTTCTAAGTTGCAAATAGTAAATGTCGTCTCGCCCGCTTTCGCCTCCATCCATAAGACAAGTCTATAATGATAGTCGATACGGACAGAGAAGTAGTTTTCCGTATTTTGAAGCGCCTCAAAATGTAATGCATTGAATCGGAATAAATCTTCCATGCGACTTACGGCTTCCAAGATACCAACTGTTTTTGCATATTTGCGCACTACATCCGGTTGAAAACGATGCTGTTTATCGCTCGTTTTACCGGTATAATACAGCTCTTTCAGATAGTCTTTTTGAAATACTACTTCCATGCTACTTGCAAATTCGGTGCAAAGATACTACATTTTTTTGATATTCGCAAATTTAGCGAACATTTTCTTATAAAAAAGTTACTTTTGCTATTATGAGTGTGCGCGTACTTTATATTACGCGTATGGCGCAAGCGCAGTGTATAGCCTGACGGCTGTTTAGATGCCTGACGGCGTGTAGGCTTCGCGTGTATAGCCTGACGGCTGTTTAGATGCCTAACGGCGTTTATGCTTCGCGTGTATATAAATAAGGTACGCACGCGGGCGGGAGGTGGTAAATAAACATAGATATATGCCCTTCGGGAGATAAAGAAAAAAACATAAAAAATACTGCTCCATGAGATAACTTAGAATATGGCCGACGCGCCTCTTGCTTGCCACAATACTAACGTGACTCGCAGTACACTGCTCGATTACGCTTCGTATTGCGCTACGCAACTCCCCACTGCATGCTTGCATGCATCGGGGACCCCGGCTAATTAGGGCGCGCCCACAAGCGAGTTTGCAGCGCGCCTTAGAATGCAAATCCGCCGCAACGAAGGTTGCGTACATTCAAAGTCATCTCACCGAGCAGCAAAAATACCAAAAATAGTTTTCATTCTCGGTGTAAGGTGTACAGTGTAAGAGAGACAGGGCATTGAGTGCCCTGTTCTTTTTGAGTGTCTTATGTGAAAATATATGCAAATAGTGAGTTAAACTCACGAATTACATAAAAATGCAATAAAAAGTTACAAAATATGTAAGAATATTTTGATATTTGGAAAAAATATTGTAACTTTGCAGCGTGAAATAAATGAAGCAAGCATTATGCGTGTAATAGCAAGAAAGAAAATAGTAGATTACTATAGCATTCACCCTCAGGCAAAAACAGCTCTGGATGAATGGTATGCAAAGACAGAAGAGGCGGAATGGAAGAGTTTGGCAGATATTAAACAAACATTCAACTCGGTGGATTATGTGGGGAATCAACATTATGTGTTTAATATAAAAGGGAATGATTTCCGCTTGGTAGTAGTAATTAAATTCACGCCGCAACATGTGTTTATCCGGTTTATCGGAACACACGCGGAGTATGATAAAATTGTTGACATTCAAAATTTGTAAAACTATGGCACAGATTAAGACAGAAAAAGAGTACGAAGCAGCAATGGCGCGTATAGACGAGTTGCTGCCGTTGACGTGGGGTGATAATGTGCCGGAAGACTCTCCGGAGAATATCGAGTTATCACTCCTTTCGGATTTGGTGGCGGAGTATGAGGACGTTCATTATCCGGTAAAAGCGCCTTCGTTAGTAGAGGTGCTGAAGTTACGCATGTACGAAATGGGACTCTCTCAAAAGAATGCAGCTGCTCTCTTGGGCATTAGTTCGCCGAGGATGAGTGAGATCATGCACGGAAAGACAGAACCATCGCTTTCGCTGGCACGCACGATGTGCATCAAGATGAATATATCGCCGGAGTTGGCGTTGGGATTGTAGAGCGCGTACCTTATGTTACGCGTATGACGCAGGCGCGGGCGTGAGGATGTAAATAAAATGAGATAAAAACGCTACGCGCGATAAAATCGCGTTCGGCAATAAGATCGCAGGGACCAAACCACTCCGCTAATTGGTAAAGGCGACTTATGCCTCCGCTCTCCCCAAAAATCGGCAGATTTCCGGGGACCCCAACAGAAGAAAAAAATACATAAAAAATGGCATACAAATTTGCGTATGTCATTTTTTTGTAGTACCGTCGGCACGCCCTTATAAATAAGGAATCCTCCGAAAGTACAGTCGCATAGTTGCGAGAATAACAAGTCTTTCCGATAAAAACTCAAATAAATTTGATTTTTTACCGTTAAATCCTTGTGTATTCCAAATATTTGTTGTACCTTTGCAGGCGCAAAGGTTTTGAATGTAAAATCATTTAACTAATATTATATTATCATGAAGAAATTTTTTACGATTTTGGCACTGGCGATGGTCAGTGTGATGGGTTGGGGGGCGACAATAGGTGCGCCCGCAAGCATTGATTTCGGAACCCAAAACATCTATGGCAAAGAAGAGCTGATGGACTCCCTCGAGATTTCTCTCAATCCTGTAGGAATCTCCGATTGGGGCATCGGCGTAGAAGTAGTGAATGATCCGGAGGGCATCTTCTGGACAAGCGACACTTGGCTATATGCTAACGGTACTCCCGACTGGCATGGTGTAAAGAAGGCTAAAGTGTATTTCTATGCCATCGAGCCCGGCACCTACACGGCCACGCTGCGTCTGTCGGACAACAACAGCGATTACAACGAGACAACCGGTATCTATGCCAATCACGAAGATGTGGCGCTGAAAGTGACCGTCGTTAGCAACGCTCCTGTCTTTAAGACCTTCACCAAGGTGACAACGACCAGCGAACTGAAAGATGGTGATGAAGTGGTATTCGTCAGCGAATCGGCGAACGCTGTTTGCGGTCCGCTCAATGACGCCTATCTACCTGCAATTACGCAAGACGTAACCATCGCTAACGGCACAGCAACCGTTCCTGAGGCTGCACAGACCTTTATTGCTACCAAGTATAGCGGCAACTGGCAATTCACCACGACCGACACCGGCCAGCGTCTCCATCTGGACATAACCGGCAAAGGTGCCTTCACCTACGCTGATACGCAAGCAAACGCTATCCTCGCTAACTGGGGCGTAAGCGTCAGCAACGGTGTAGCCACTATTTCCAAGCCGGACGGCACATTCCCCGTAGAGTTCAACTCCGACCGTTTCAAACCGTATAAGAATGCCGGCGCAGGCACATCGATAGCACTCTATAAGAAAGCCGGTGCCAATCCGGGTACAGGCGTAGAGAACGTAGAGACGAAGGTCGAGAGCCAAAAGATCCTGCGGAATGGACAGATTCTGATTCTGCGCGGCGATGCGGTTTATACTATCACTGGCGTGAGAGTGAAATAAGCGCTGGCATGAGAGGATGGTAAATAAAAACAAAAATATTTTCATTCTCGAGTGTACAGTGTAAAGTGTACGGTGTATAGGCATCGCAAGCGTGAGAGGAAATTAAAAACACGCGAGGATTAGAAAGTGGCGCGTAATAACAGATGCAAATCTGTGCGAGTGAGTGGGCGGCTGTGAGCAGCTGCCCATTTTCGTGCATAGATGGTTTCAGAGGCACGGAAATAGAGCGCGAGCTGGGGAATGATCTGCCAACGAAGACAGAGGTACGCGCGGCCACCGAGACCATAGACGGCAGGAATGGAGTAGGCATAGAGCACATCGTGCTCGTAGGTATAGATGCGGTTCGCCCATTCGCGGGCATCGAAGCCCTGGAGGCGAAGGCGAAAGCCTAACCCCCGCCCTTCCCTTAAAGGAAGGGAGTAAGAGATGTCCTGGAATATGGTGAAACCGTAGGTTAGTTGAGAGTTTAGAGTTGAGAGTTTAGAGGGAATGATATTAGCTTCCGCGGTTGTACGCAGCGACCAGCTGCCCTGAGACCAATCGAACTGCGCACGGGTGGAGTAGGTGGCATCACCTTTCTGCCGCGCACGAAAACGCAAGGACAGCCTACCCCCATCCCCTCCCTGAAAGGAGGGGTGCTTGGACCAAGAATACTGAATTTCTGCCATGGCATCGTAGCCGAGCGTGCGGGTGGCATCGCCGAGACCGTATTTATAGCCGGAGAAATAGAAGATATCGCCATATCCGATGAAACGCCAGTTGCGGAGACGAGTGATGTCGAAGCCCAAGTATCCTCCGTTCTCGTCGCCGAGGCGCGAAGTCTCGGAGAAAGCATAACCGAGGGCATTGTCGAAATAAGGGGAATAATAGCGATAGAGGGCGAGTAACGAAATCCCATTTGTGGGGTAAAATCTGGAACCTATAATAGTTCCAAAACCCCAATGGGATTTTGTTATTGGTGATTGGTCATTTGTGATTTGATGATTTTGCGCGGTAGCTATCTCTCCAAAGGCATCAAACCAGCCGTGGTTGTAACGGAAAGAGGCACCGATGACGGCTTGGTTATGCCCGCGGAAATAATGCCGGTTATACTTGGCGTTGGTATAAGGATGGATAGAGTCCGACCAGAGGTTTTCGATGGCCGTCAGTTCCACTTGCAGTTTCTTATGGCGCAGTGTGAGGTTGGCGCCCAACAAATGATGCCAAGTGGAGTCATTGGCGTGGCGCATGGAGTAGAGAGCTGAGACGTCAAGACGGGTGGTTTTGTTCCATTCCCAGCGCAGAGTAGCTCCGGCGCCATGCAGTCCTTGTCCATCCACGGACGAGTAATAACGGAGACCTTCGCGTTGCTGACCGACGGAAGTGACATACATTGATTTGCCGGAATGAAAAACGGGTGCGAGGACGAGTCCCTGTCCGAAAGAGGCTTGGAAATTTCCGGCCACAAGGGTATGCAGATGCGGAGTAATGTTGTTTAGTTGGAGGTATGCTCCGTACTGGAGATCACGGGCAAAACCTCCTGCGGGACGGCGGAGTTGAACCCCAAAGGTCACACGGCGCCGGAAATCAAAACGATAACGAAACTGGGTGTAAATAGGGTCGGTTCCTTCGTACGCTTCGATATTCCGCGCATCGATGCGGGTGAGGAGTTCGTGGTGCGCTTTCGCGAAAATTTCTTTCGCGTAAAGCGCATCGGTGTTTATGGTTTCGCTGTTTAGCGCATCGCGGTTTATATAAACGAAAGGCAGGAGATCGCGGATTTCGTAATCGGCTAATTCGGGGATGAGACGGAGTTCGTAGAGAGATTCGAATGGATGACGGTAAGCGTAGGCGAGGATGGCATCAATCTGTTGCGGGGAGAGGAAATAGAGCTGGGTGAGTTCTTCATCAGAGGTGTTGTTCAGGTCAATGGGCGATTCATGGAGGGCATATAGGTCGGTTTGCAGTTGCTCGTAATCGACTTCGCCGAATTCCGTAACGGCGTTATAAATGTCCAGTATGATATCGTCGAGCGAGAAAGAAGGCCTAACCCCAGCCCTTCCCTGAAAGGAAGAGAGGATGAATAAAATGATTATTATGACTCGTATTTGTCGTATCACGGCACAAAAGTACAAAAAATAATTGAAAATTGAAAATTGAAAATTGAAAATTTGTATAATTCGTATATTTTTTGTAAATTTGCAGCGTAATTATGGATAAAAAGACGCTTTATCATATTGTCGAATGGGCTGTGGCACTCGCTGCGTGCACTTTTCTGGGTTATAAACTGGTTACTTTTGAGGATTATCCGGCCTTGTGGGAGAGTCTTCGTAGCATGGCATGGCAGCAGTATCTGGCGCTCGACCTGTGTGTTGCGCTGATGCCGGTAAACATGGCCATTGAAGCATGGAGGTGGAGGACCTTATGGAATGGTGACGCTACGCTTAATGGTGCAAATGGTGAAGCGAACGAGTTAACGGATGAACGATTAACGTTTAAGGAGGCGCATCGGCAGGTGTATTACAGTAAGTTAGCGGGATTGATTACGCCATGGCGGCTTGGGGAATATCCGGCAAGAGGGGTGTTGATAACGAATGAACGAATGAACGAGTTAGGGAGTGAACGGATATGGCCGCGGGTGCTGGCGATGGGGGCGGTAGGTAGTGCGACCATGACATTTGCCATTGTCTTAGCGGGAGTTCCCGCGATAATGGCTAATGGTGAATGGTTAATGGCTAATGGTGAATGGTGGATAGCTGTTGGCGTTATACTATTGCTGTTGGTGGTTGGATTGGCATTGGCGCCGAGGTTGTTGAGACAGTATGCGGAGGTGTCGTATGGGGTAATTATCAAGAGCGTGGGACAGAGTTTGGTGCGGTTGATTTGCTGGTGTGTGCAATTGGCGCTGGTGCTATGGGCGTTAGAAGCCTTCAGTTTTCAGCCATCAGTTATCAGTTCTTTATTCATCTACTATCTCCTCGTAACGATCACACCGAATGTGCCGATAGCGGAAGTGGGTGTACGAGGAGCATGGGCGATCGTGGTCTTCGGATCGATGAACGCTGCCTTTGCCGGCGTTCTGCTGTGGGTGATAAACACCCTCCTTCCATGCCTCGGATGGTTCTTTTTTAGAAAAAAATAACAAAAACCCTTGCGTATGTCGCAAAAAAGCAGTAATTTTGTAGCCGAAAGTGAAACATAAAAAAACACCATTATACCATGAACATTAATTTTCAGATTCATTATCGTGCCGAGTATGGGCAGAGTCTTTGCGTTATCGAGATTCAAGAGTCGATTTTGGGTTGGACCGAGAAATCGCCATTGGTGCTGAATTGCCAAGGAACCGATTTCTGGCAGGTCAATGTGCCTATCAGTGATTTTGCCGGCAGTATCCGGTACAAATATGCGATTCGTGTAGGCGAAGGTCAGTATATCTACGAGGCCGGCGAGCCGAGGATACTTAATTTAGTAGAAAGTCAAAAGTCGAAAGTCGAAAGACAGATTGTGGTTCGCGATGCATGGCAGGCCAGTACGTATGAGGACAGTTTCTATACCACAGCTTTCGTTAAGGCGCTTTTCCATCGTCTGAATCCCGCTAAGCCCAAGGCAGCGAAGGGCAATATCCGTTTCTCAATTGACTTGCCGCAGATTAAACCGACGCAGGGCGTAGCTATCATCGGTAACTGCGCTGAGTTGGGTAACTGGGATCCGGATAACAAGCTCGTGATGAACGATGCGGAGTTCCCGCTTTGGCGCGCAGATATCATGGTAAAGGGGCAGGATATTGTAGAATACAAATACGTGATCTACGACCTGAAGACCGGAGCTGTGGTGGACCTCGAATGGGGCGAGAACCGTCAGATATGGGGTGTAGAGAAAGGTAGCGTAATCTATGAGAACGACCGTGCTTTCCGTCGTACGCAACCGCGTTGGAAAGGTGCCGGTGTAGCAGTTCCGGTATTCTCGCTGCGTAGCGAAGAAGGATTCGGTATCGGAGAGTTCCAGGACCTGAAGAAAATGGCAGACTGGGCTGCGGCTACGGGGCAACAGATGATCCAGACCTTGCCGATCAACGATACGACGCTGCGTCATAATAACCTCGACAGCTATCCGTATAATGCGGTGAGCGTGTTTGCATTGCACCCGATATACATCAATATCGAAAAGATGGGTCGTCTGAATCCGGCACAGAAGAAGAAATACGACGCGCAGAAGGCGGCTTTCAACGCCCTGAATTTTGCGGACTACCAGAATGTCTATGACGCGAAGATGGTGTTCTTCAAGGCGTTGTATAAGCAAGACAAGGATGCGCTGTTTAGCAGCGAGGAATATAAGGCTTTTATTGCGAAGAACAGCGAATGGATCGAGCCCTATGCGGAGTTCCTGCACAAACGCGACAAACAGCCGAAGGACTTCTATAAATTCCTGCAGTTCCATGCCGATAAGCAGTTGGCAGACGCAGTGGCTTATGCCCACTCAATTGGCGTAGCGATGAAGGGCGACATACCTATTGGTATCAGTCCGGACAGCGTGGATGCAGCGGTTTATCCGGAGTTGTTTAATCTGGACGCCAGTGCCGGTGCTCCGCCCGATGACTTCTCGATCAGTGGTCAGAACTGGGGCTTCCCGACATATAACTGGGATAAGATGGCGGAGGATAACTTCGGCTGGTGGCAGAAGCGTTTCCGCAAGATGCAGGATTATTTCGATGCCTACCGCGTAGATCATATCTTGGGTTTCTTCCGTATCTGGCAAATGCGCAAGACGGATGTATGGGGGCTCTGCGGACATTTCGTTCCGGCACTGCCGTACAGCTACGATGACTTGTGTGCACAGGGCGTATGCCTCGATTGGGATCGTATGACGAAGCCGTATATCCGTTCGAATTTCTTGGGTGACGTGTTGGGTTATGATACCGAGTGGGCTAAAGCGAACGCACTGAATACGCGCGACGGTTATATCTACTGGTTCAAACCGGAGTTTGATACGCAGGTGAAAGTGCAGGAGTGGGCAGATCGTCTCTTGGGCGATGAGAAACAGCTGAAAGCCAGCGGCCTGAGTGAGGCGGCAGTAAAGAATATCTGCAATGGCTTGATCTATCTGCATTGCGAGGTACTGATGGTAGAGGACCAGCGCCGTCCGGGATGGTTGCATCCGCGTATCTCGATTTATCAGAGCCACTCGTTCAACGAACTCTATAGCGATCAGAAAGAGGTACTGATGCGCATCTATAACGATTATTTCTTCCGTCGTCATACGCAGTTCTGGCGCGACTCGGCGATGCGTAAGTTACCGACGCTCATCGGCGCAACGCATATGTTATGCTGCGGCGAGGATTTAGGTATGGTGCCGGCTTGTGTACCGGATGTAATGCATGAGTTGCAGATTCTGAGTCTGGAGATCCAACGTATGCCGAAAGACCCGACGGTTAAGTTCGCTCATCCGGCTGATGCTCCCTATCAGAGTGTCTGTACGACCGGAACGCACGATATGAACCCGTTACGCGCATGGTGGGAAGAGGATCGCGCTGTCACCCAACGCTTCTACAACGAGCAGATGGGTTGGTGGGGCGATGCTCCGAAGGAGATGACTCCGGAAATAGCTGAGTTTATCATCAATCAACATATGTACAGTCCGGCGATGTGGACGATTCTGCCGCTGCAAGACTGGTTAGCTATTGATGGCGACGTTCGGCTGAAAGATCAGTTTGCCGATCGTATTAACGTGCCGGCTAACCCGCGTCATTTCTGGAACTATCGTATGCACTTGGGCTTGGAAGATTTGATGAAATGCGATAAACTGAACGCGAAGATCAAGCAGTTGACGAGCGTCCGATAATATGCTATATGCGCAAGAATGTAGTCATCATCGGATTAGGCAAGATAGCCCGTTATCATATTGCGGCGTTGGGAGCAACGCCGCAATATGTTGTTTGCGGCGTATGTGATATCGACCCGCATGCCGTTGCGCGTGCCGAATGTCCGGATGTACCGTTCTATACGAATTACGAGCAACTTCTGGATACGCTTCATCCGGAAATCGCGGTGATAGCTACTCCTCCTGCGATACATTATGCGATTGCCTTGGCTTGCGTGGAACGCGGTGTGCACCCGTTTGTGGAGAAGCCGCTTGCGACCACCTGTGAGGAGGTGCAGCGTTTCTTTGATGCGCCGCTTAGAGGGCATTATACGCCGATGTATCATACGATTTATGGCGAGGATTTGATTTGGTTAGAGTCACATTGTCCGCTTGGAAGAATAGATAAGGTGCGCATGGAGTTATCGGACCCGTATGCCGATGCGTCGGGTAGGATAGACGCGGCGTATATCGGATTAGGCGGCTGTTGGCTGGACAGTGCACCGAATGCGCTGGCGCCGTTGCTTCGTTTACTTCCGGAATATAGTCTGACTGAGATCGCGGTGAGTCATTGGCGCGACCCGCAAAGCGGCCAGCCCTATGCCAGTTTGTTGAGCGGAAGGGCAGGTAAGACGGAAGTGGAAATCGAAGTGAGATGGGACAAGGGCATGAACCGCAAGGTGACTTTTCTTGAGTCGGACGGGCATCACTATGTATTAGATCACTCGGGTCAAGCGGTTTGGCGAGACGGCGAAGAGTTGTTCGCTTATAAGGAAGAGAACCGGCTGACGAGACAATACTCCAATTTATACCGATTGTACCCCGAGCGTGTTCCGACCGAGGCGATGGAAAAACAGATGAACGACATAATCTATAAATATATTTAACTATGGAAGAGACCATTCTTCGATTTCGATATAACATCTATCGTGAGAGCAAGTTGAAAGCGCGGTTGTGCCAGATAGGCATATGTATCGGTGTGATCGCAGTGATTTTCGCGACGGCTTGGTGGATCATTAAAACCGATGGCGTAGACGTGATTAATAATGTCATCGCTTCTTTCGTCGGCGTAGCTGCATTGTTTGTTGTGGCGCAGTTGGTGGTTTGGATCCTTCATCATAATGAGGACAAGAACAAAGTGAGTTATCGCAATCAGGATATGTGGGCTCAGTACGGCAAGCGGTATCGTGAGATTTTTGCGATGAACAACTCCCAATTTGTTGTTTACTGCGAGCCGTTGTTCTATGCGAAAGATGCGCAGAAGATCGTGGTGAAGGACGACCCGAAGAACTTTTTCCAGTTGGATCCGTATATCAAGATGCATTGCACCACGTTGTTAGAGGCGCATGCCATGAGTAACAAGTTGGACAGTGTGACGGTACGACTGACGGATTTCGAGGCGCCTACGGAGGCGAATGGGCAAGTAGCGACGATCTATTCAGGACGCAGTTCCTATTTGGCACATTTGTTAACCAACCGCGCTTTGGACTATTTCATCGAAGGCGATCTATCCGTGCGCAAGCTCTACGAGAACGACAAGACGCTCCGTCCCTTGCACCGCGCGATGCTCTCCAACCACTTCGGCGTCAATGCGTTGGTTTTTCTCAAGAAAGGAGAAGATAAAGACGGTTATCTCCTATTACCGCACCGGAAAGACAATGCGACGGTCGCGAAGAACAGCCTAACGGCGAGTATCGCCACGCGTCTGGAGATGCCAGGAGACACGTTCCCGAAAGAATATGAGGATCATATGACACGTGCATATATCGAAGAAGGGTGTATTCGGGATAATATCGCCAAGTCCATTTGGGTGAGTCAAGCATGGCTGGATAAGAAAGAGAAAGAATATGCCGCGAAGAACGAGCGGTTCATGGATATCCATTTTCTTGGCCTGAGCCGTGACATCTACGAAGGCGGCAAGCCGACTTTGTTCTACGTAGTGTATCTGGATGCGACTCATAAAGAGTATGAAACGGAAAGAGCGGAGTTTATTCGGACAAAAAAGGAGAAGAATCAGAAGAAACGCAAGGAAGTTTCGTACTATCGGCTGTTGGAGCCTACCCACTCGATAGACGAGGTGGAGAAAGTACATATTGCAGAATGGTCGTCCGTGAACATGCAGGCGATAAAAGACTGCAAGACGGGTATGCCGATTGAACCGGAGAAGACGATTCATGACATCCGTTTGGATAAGGCGTTACTGACCTTTACGGATGAGCAGGAAAAGTGCTATAAGGCTCCTTTTGAGCAGAATCTGATTAGCAACTTCTTGTTTTATAGGAATAGCAGGTTAGAGGAGAAAGGTGAAAAATGATTAATTATTGTTTAATAACGAGATAGAAAGGAAAGACAAAATGGAAGGGAAAGTATTAAAAAAAAGTAAGAACAAGATCTTCTGTGGCGTTTGCGGCGGTTTGGCTGAGTATCTGGGAGTGGATTACACCATCATGCGCCTGATTTATGCAGTGCTTTCCATATGCAGTGCTGCGTTCCCGGGCTTGCTGATTTATCTTATTCTGGCATTGCTGATGCCTGAAGATCAATAAGACGGTCTCGGCATTGCTCCATGAGCCACAGCGGTGTGCTGGTGGCACCGCAAATCCCGATCTTCAGGTCGGGATTTGTTGATATATGATTTATGATTTTTGATTCGTGATTTGTGATTTCGTCGGGAGAGGAAATGAAGATTGTGTTGGGGTTGACCTCAACACAATTTTTGTATAACACGCGGGCGTTAGACGACTTGATGCCACCGACAAAGAAGACGATGTCGTTTGCGCGAGCGAAGTCCTGAAGCTGCGCTACGCGGTTGGCAACATTACGGCATATCGTATCATGCGCTTCCAGCGCAATTTGAGATTTGTGATTTATGATTTGAGATGAAATCGCTTCTACCAGCGCTTTAAATCCCTCTACGCTCTTTGTTGTTTGCGAGAAAAGGTAAATAGGACGGGAGAAGTCGAGACGATCCAGTTGATCGACGGACTCGATGACGATGGCGGTGTTGTTGGTCTGTCCCTGCAGGCCGATGACTTCTGCATGTCCGGGTTTGCCATAGATGACAATCTGCGGCGGAAGGGCTTCGTCTGTGCGATGAAGTTCATAGCACGCGCGAATACGTTCCTGCAGTTTGCGTACGACCGGGCAGGTAGCATCAATGATCTCTATGCCTCTGCGCTCCGCGATCCAATAGGTAGAAGGCGGTTCCCCATGAGCGCGAAGGAGAACACGGGAGTGAGAAGGAAGGGTACGCAGGTCGTCGTTATCGATCGTCTGAAGACCTAATTTTTCCAACCGCGCCACTTCTTGTCCGTTATGGACGATATCACCCAAACAATAGAGCGAACCTTTGCTGAGTTCGCTTTCTGCTGTTGTAATGGCGCGTGTGACGCCGAAACAGAAGCCGCTGTTTATGTCAATATCAATTGACATGGTTTAGAGTTTAGAGTTTAGTGTTTAGTGTTTAGAGTTTAGAGTTTAGAGTTTAGAGTTTAGAGTTTAGAGTTGAAGAGGCCGTAGATGACTTCCATCTGTTCGTCGGGGGTGAGGTTGGAGTTATCCACCACAATGGCATCTTCGGCTTGGCGGAGCGGAGACTCCGCACGATGGGTATCGCGGTAATCGCGATCGTTGACATCAGCCAGCACTTCATCGAAGTTCGGTTTCTCACCTTTGTTTACGAGTTCGTCAAAGCGACGCTGTGCGCGCACTTCGGGAGAAGCAGTAAGGAAGAGTTTGAGTTCCGCTTTCGGGAAGACAACTGTACCGATATCTCGTCCATCCATGACGATACCTTTGGCGATGCCCATGGCTTGCTGCTGCGCTACAAGGAAGGCACGCACTTCTTTGATTTGCGAGATCCGGCTGGCGCAGTTACCCACTTCGAGCGTACGGATGAAGGCTTCCACATCTTCTCCGTTGAGCGTGACATGTTGCGCGCCATCTACGAGAATGAATCCGACCTGAATATGCGGCAGAGCGGCAATTATATCCGCTTCGTTGGTGAGGCCTTGACGCAAGGTATATAAACCTATTGCGCGATACATAGCGCCCGTATCGACATAGGTATAGCCGGCATATTTAGCAAGAGCTTTGGCGATGGTGGATTTACCACAAGAGGAATAGCCATCGATGGCGACAATAATCTTATTTACCATTTTATCATTTACCATTTTGTCATTTGCTTCTTATCTAACGAACGATTACTTAAGTAGCGAGTTGATATCCAGGGTAAGTCCTACTTGGTATGAGAAATTGGATTTGGTAAGTTGGCTAATTGCAAATCCTACCCGTGCTTGTTTGATCTTCACTCCTGCACCAAGAGCAAAACCGGCCAGAGACTTCTGGTCCGTGAGTTGCAGTTCAGCTCGGCGACGATGGTTGTAACTGAGAGCGATATAGAACTTCTCACTCTTGGGCACCACTTCGATAGACCATATTGTATGGCGGAAGAGCATGTCGTACCATTTCACGTCGTGGGCGATGATATCTCCGGTGGTTGGGTTCTTATCAAGGCTGGTCCATTCGTAGTTGAGATACCAGGTCTGCATGTTATGAATCTGGAGGTGGAAACGCAGCGGAGCATGCTTGACGCGATAGGTGAGACCGAGCTGGAGATTCAGCGGAAGGATCTCGTGGTTCGAACCACCTTCTTCGGAGTAGAATCCCTTGAGTTGCCAACCTATGTTCGCGAGGACGAGACCCATCTGGAAGGTAGAGTCGCGCGTCTGGAAATGCGCGCCTACATCGGCTCCGATCGCGAAGGACGAATAGCTCTCATAGATGGAATAGACGGGTTTGAGGGTGATGCCTATTTTCCAACACGGGTGCAGCTGACGGGCGTACATGATATCGATGAGGATATCGCGCGCGCCGAACTTACCTCCGGTGAGGTTTCCGTTCTCGTCGGCATACTGCATACGGCCGTAATCGAGGTAATGGATACCAACCGCGAAATAGTTGGGTTTATCGGGTTCTCCTTCTCCGTCGAAGGGTTTCTCCACTTTCGAGCGGCCGAAGTTATGTCCGTAGAGTACAGAACCGAACATCGTGCCGGGTAGATAGTAGGAATAGTTGAGCTGCAGCGTCATGTGGCTATTGGCATGGAGCAGGGCAGGGTTGCACATACCCATCGAGATATCTCCGTCGCTGAGGCTGACGTTACTTCCTCCCAGCGCATTGAGGCGGGAGGAGGTAGGCAGACTCATGAAAGAGAAGACCGAACGACCTGCGTTCGATACCTGCGCGAGGGCCGGAATAGCCATCATCAGCGCACATGCTACTATGAAAAGCGCATACTTCCGCATACTATAATCGGGCACAAAATTACTACAAAATTTTCAAATACGCAAATTTAGCGTTATGATTTCGCAAAATATTTCGAGAAATATTTGCGTATATGCGATTTTTGTTGTACTTTTGCAAGGTTTTTGAAACGCGATATGGTGAAATTAGTCATGAAGAAGATATTCGATAAAAGAGATTTGATCCTTGTAATGATGTTGCTGTTGGCGTTGTGCGTCTATGCGGATGATTCGTTTACGATCGCGCATGAGTTTAATACGCCGGGCGATCGTATTGTTTATTCGAACGCGAATAAGACGGCTACGACGGATAGTGTGGTTTATCAATGCTATAATGGAGCAAAATTTTATCTGAATAGCAGCACGGGCAATAAAATCAGCCTGTTTATGAAGAATCGGTTAGATTCGATGGTGACATCGAAGATCGTGGGGCTGAAGAGTATCAGGTTTTATTATTTTCCGCAGACGGAGGATCGCTATGCGACGATGGCGATAAAGGTTTCGAGAGACGGGGTTCACTGGATAGATGTGACTTCGCGAATTGAGCATATAGCCGGGCGTGCAGAGGTGGTTATTCCGCAGCGAGGGAACTATTTCGTGAAGGTGATTAATACGGGTTCGAGTGTGCCGTTTTATATCTGGAAGTTTCAATGGGATATTGAAATTTGCAATTGCTTCGAGTATTTGCCAAATGGTTGGGATTAGTCGTGCGGGTAGAGAATGAGATATTGATTCCGGAAATGGCGCGATTATTGGCGTCGGGAAAGGAGGTGCGTTTCTCGCCTTCCGGCGTGAGTATGCGGCCGTTTATTGAGGGCGATCGAGACAGCGTGATATTGAAGCAGTTAGAGCGCGCACCGCGTCGCGGAGATATTGTACTTGCCGAGGCGGAAAACCTATGCGGGAGTCGTACATATGTGTTGCATCGATTAGTGCGGATAAAAGGGGAGACATATGTGCTGCAGGGCGATGGAAACCTGGCAGGAGAAGAACGCTGCTCATCGGGCGATATTATCGGAACAGTTATTCGCATCGAAAAACCGAATGGTCGTCGTAAACGACTGACACGAGGCAGATTGTGGTTTTTACTTAAACCAATAAGAAAATATTTATTGAAGATTTATAGACACACGATGATATGAGAACGATTGAAGGATTTAAGTTGCGTAAGTTAGGCAATGAGTACATATTAGTGGGCGAATCGATGGCGCTGATCAATTTCAATAAGATGATCACGCTGAATGAGACGGCTGCGTTCCTTTGGGAGAAGGCGGAGGAGGCTACTGCGGCGCATGGTACGTTTGATGCACGGGCGTTATGCGATGCGCTGTGCGGGGAGTATGAGGTAGATCCGGCACAGGCGTTGACGGATGTAGAAGCGACGATAGTTACTTGGCGCGAGGCCGGGGTGATTGAATAAAGAAGAAAACATCAATAGTGTCCTATAAAAAGAACATAAAATAAGATAAATACTTGGAGTGCTTTAGAAGCTTTGCTTCTTAAACAAATAGTTACTAAAATCCCCTCGTGAGTAGACTCCCAGATGGCTTTTAGTAACTCTTTGTTACTCTTCGAGTCAAAGCACTCCAAGCGATAAACAAAAATAAAAACAAATCGTCGCACTTGAAATTTCGCCATAATATACTATATTTGATATTTGATTTTTGATTGTTGATTTTTGATTTTTTGGTTTTGGATGTTAATGGGACATAAGTGAATTATACCGATAAAAATAAATAAAAAATACCAAAAATAATCAATAATCAGAAAAATTACCCCAGATTTTTTCTTACACTAAAATTAAGATGCTTCAGCGGGCATCTTTTTTTGTGCCAAAATGCTGAATTTCACCAAAAATATTATGTACGATTATTAAGAAACGGCTACACCTTATTATTAAACGCACGTCTGCGCGCGTAAATATTTGCGTGTTTCGAACAAAAATATTAATTTTGCACCCGATTTTCGCGCTGTTTGTTTTGAAACGGCGCATAAAAACTTAAAAATAGTAAATTTGCTAAATCGAGTTAGCAAAAGTGTCAAAGTGTCACGACAGTTTTTTAATAGCAAAGCGACAAAGCGACACGCAAAAATAACAAACAGAAAGGTATTTAAGGTATGAAAAATATGTCTGAAAGTGCAAATAGTGCAAAAAGTGCAAAGCAAATTTTTGCCAACTTTGCTAAGTTTGTCAAGTCAATTATCGGCACTACTCGTCGTTCTGAGGGTAGTATGACGGAGGCTGAATATCCAACGAATTACCAACGTATCTCCAACTTATTACTAACGATTCGACCGTTCCGCGTGGCTATTTTGGCTGTGCTCCTGGTTTTCGTTGGCGGCTGGAATAGCGAGGTTTGGGGACAATGGAACTCTACTTTAACAGCAACGGCAAGTCCATCAGAAGGCGGAGGGGTGTACGCATCTAAAGAAGATAAAAGTTCCCTGAGTGATTCTGATTATGGGTCTTCATCGACTTCCGGAAAAACATATTGTGCGACGATATGGAGTACTGCTACTTTTTATGCATATTATAAAGCAAATCCAGGATACAAGTTTGATAAATGGAGTACAGGAGCTACATCTTGGAAAATTTCCGTAGAGGCAAATAGGAACAATAAGAACCCTTCTGTAATTGCATATTTCAGTCCAATTACATACACAATCGCATTTAACGGAAATGGGAGTACAAGCGGCTCTATGAGTAACTTGTCAATGGAGTATGGAACTGCTAAATCCTTGACAAATAATACATATCAAAAGCAATATACTGTTAACTTTAATGCTGATGGAGGAAGTTGCGGGACAAGTTCAACGCAGATTAATTACAGTTTCGCAGGGTGGGCAAAGACATCAGCAGGTAGTGTTGAATATACCAATGGAGCAATCGTTAAAAATCTTACCGCTACAAATAATGAAACAGTGACACTTTATGCGAAGTGGGACAAACCCGAATCTGAAATTATAACATTGCCCAATGCTACGAAAGATGGTTATGTATTGGAGGGATGGTATGACGGTTCGACCAAAGTAGGCGAAGCTGGTGGTACTTATACTCCGACGGCATCTGTTACGCTGAGAGCCAATTGGGTGGATAAGTTCGATCCAGTGATGACCGGTGCAAACACCATATTGAGCGTTGATGGGCAGCAAGCAAATGCCTTCACTTTCAATCATGTGGACAACCCGACTCCGCATATTAAAGTTACTTCTATTGATCCGATTAATAACGGAAATGGGAAGGTAATTGAATATGATGCTGCAAACAATAAGATTATTGCGCACAATGCAGGAACGGCTACTATCTATTTTACGCAGGCGGAGACATCTACAATCAAATCCGGTACTTCTGACACTTATACATATACGGTAACCAAACTCACCACCTCATTTACCGGTTCTGCGTATACTCTGAAGGTGGATGATACACAAACGGCTAATTATAGTTATACCAACACTTCAGCTGCGCAGCCTACTGCAAATAGCAATGATGATTTCTATTATACAATTGATGAAGTTAGTTTTGCTAATGAGGCATTGAATAACGGAACTAACCTTGTTACGTTCAATCCTGCCAATAAGCAAATTACTGCATGCAATGCCGGTACGGCAAAAATTTCGCTGCATCAAAAAGAGACCTATAAATATACGGGAGCGACGACTTCGTTTAATGTTGCGGTAACGAAGCATAGTAACACCATTTATGTGAAGGGGAATGCGAATTATAGCAATTCTATTTATGTGGATTCGTATGACAACGGATTGACATTGACTGCCGATAATACGGACTACACCAATTGTCCGATAACAAATACACAGACCGCAGGTACGGATATTGCCACTTTCTATCAAAACGACACAGTTGTATATTCTTCGTATAAGTTAGGAACGGCTACATGGACTCTTTCGCAGCCGGAGAACTATAAGTATCAGGCAGGAAACGGAAGTTTTATGGTGAATGTAATTGATCAAGAGGAGGCAACGGATTGCTATGTTAAGACCGATATTAATTCTGAGCATAAATTTAGTGATTCGTGGGAAACAACGTGGAATGATGAAAATGCAGCAGGTACATTACGCTTTGAGGCATGTGCGCAAGCGGCATGGACCTATGGAATGAACGTGTATCAGTTGATAGATGGGAATTGGAGTTTGAAAGAGTACATAGATCATGATCATATGCATACTCATTATACCAATTATTCCTATTCTTTGGATCAAAGAGCAAAAGGAGTTAAATTTGAGCGAAAAGGAACTCTTAGTCGCTGGGTAAAGAATGTGTATGTTACTCGTTCGACCTATATAAATGCCTCCAATGTTACTATAGACCGCACTTCAACGGGTAACCCTGTTTATCCCAAAGACGGAACAGGTGTAGGAACCCTGACTATCAACTATAGTTTGGCTAATGGCGGAGATTTGAAGATTATTAATGACAATCCTAAATTTACGTTGGATAATACTACCATCTCTAACGTAGATTGTAAGACGGGAACGGCAACGATCAATATCTCATACGAATCTGATAAAGCCGGAACGGATGTAGCGCATCTGGTGATTTACAATAAGGTTTACCGCAAAGAGGTGACCATTACAGGTATTACAGCCAAACGTAATCAAGAGGTGCATTGGGAGATCGGCGACGCGTTGCGCGTCGGCACACAGACGGAAACCGCCGCTTGGGTAACTATAGGATCTGAAGTTTCTTACTCATCCAGCAATACCACCCTTTTGGAAGTGGTAGATGGCAAATTAGTTGCAAAGGCAGAAGGAGAGGTAACCATTACGGCTACGGCTCAGGGCAATGATGAATACAATGCTGTCGAAGATCAAAAGACAATAACCATTACCAATGACTTGATTCAAAGCATTGTTTGGGAGCAGAACTTCTTGCGTCTGCAACTCGGAGGAGCCAATCAGACGCTGAATGCATATGTGGTTTCGGACGTAGAAGGCTGTACTACCGACAGGGCTCGTTTGATTACTTATGAGTCATCTGACGAATCGGTGGTAAAGGTCATCAATTCCAACCAGTTGCAGATAGTAGGTGCGGGACAAGCCGTTCTGACAGCACGTCAGGCAGGCGGAGTTGATGCAGACGGACACAACTATATGGCGGTAAGTGCGGAAAAAGCAGTAATCGTCAGGGACCCGAATGCACCGTGTGAAAACTATCTGTATATTCAGCCCCAGGAGAATAAATGGTACTGCGGATGGAATCTCGCCAACCGTCAATATAGAGAGTTCGTGATTGATAATCTGGACGAACCAAGTACACTCTATTTGCAATACAAAGGTGAGTATAAGACTGTAGGCGTTGATTATTTCGGCGGTACCATGCATGTTGATGAGTGGTATGATGGCGCTTGGCACGAGGTGCCCAATGGAAATCTTGGTACTCCTTCCATCGGCACATATCAGACCCTCAATACTACGCTGCAACGTAAGACCACCAAGGTGCGCATCCGTACGAACGACGGTGTGGGTTATCACTATTTCAAGGATTGCAAAATCGGCCAGTCGCGTTATATAGAGGCCTCCGACCTGACTACATTTGAGGCAAAAGTAGGTCAGGTGGTAAACCAGCAATTGACCGTTCGGTATAACAACATCACCGGCCCTGTTACATTGAGTTTGGGCAACAACAACTCCAAGTTTAGCCTTTCGCAACAATCCATTGCTGGCGATTGTGGGGATAAGGGAACGGTGGATGTGACGGTCTCATATCTGCCTACAGTGGAAGCGAATGAAGAAGAACTATTGACTGTTTCTGACGGAACAACTACATTGAAAGTGACTCTGCATGGTGTTGCTACCAAGACTAGCCGTCATATCGTGTGGGATATCCCGGAGACAAACCATGTGCATACAGTGGATGTAGTGGAATTGGGAGCGCAGGCTCTGACGGATGTGGGTAATACAACCGCCGGAGACGTGTTCTATGCCATCAGTTCGTCTTCCCCGGCCGGTGTAGGTTCGGTAGTCGGCAGTAATTTGACATTCGCGAAAGCAGGAACGGTTGTGGTGACTGCAAATACCATGAATGATGCCCGCTATAATGACGCAGAAACTGTTTCTAAACACTATAACGTAGCACTTACTCCGACGACTATCTTTACCATGCCTGTATTGGCGGAGGTAACAAGCGGAACGGCTGCCGGAGAGATTGAGTTGACAGGATGGCAGGTTACCAACACCGTTAACGGCGGAGTAGTAGAAGGAACGCTGGCAATCACATCGGCTGATTTGACGAACGTGGGAACGAATACCGTCACGCTCACCTTTACACCGAGCAATACGGATATGTATTCCGGTTGTACGGATACAACGACGATTGTTGTCAACAAGGCTGTTTCCAACATCTTCACCAATGCTTCCGGTAACGGCGAATGGAATGACCGTGCAAACTGGTCAAATGGCGTTCCTACGGGCGATGAACCGGACGTAATCATTAGCGGTGACCTGATTATTGATGAAGAGCTGACGGTCGGTAATCTGACCATCAAGAAGAATAGTCGCGTGGTACTGACAGTCAATGGTAATTTGACCGTTAATGGTGCAAGTGAGGACCTCACTGAATACGGTGACTTGCATGTAAGCGAAGGCGGGCAAGTGAACTTATCGAACGGCACGCTGAAGGTGCATAACTTCACCTTGGATGCTGCGTTGAGCGGTACGAAGGGCGGAGCTCATCAGAATGCTGCTTCCGGTCAGGTAGCTAATTCCGCACAACTGGATGTTCGCGGCGATGCTTACTTCGTATTACGCCTTGATCCGGCGGATGCCTTGACTTACGGATGGTATGACTTTACCGTTCCGTTTGAGGTTGAGATCTCGAATGGCATCTATCGCTATGGCGAGAATACGCCGATGCGCAGTGGTGTGGACTTCATGATTATGGAGTACAGCGAGTCGAGACGTGCTTCTGGAATGAAAGGTTGGGTGAATGCGAGTGGAACCCTGCAGCCCGGTCGCGCTTATACGATCACCCTTGATAAGTGGGCTTACACCACCTATGTATTCAAGAAGAAAACCGGCGCGTCTACAACGGGTACTAATAGCTTCAATGCCGAAGCATCCGATGTAGAAAGTCAGACGCGCGGTTGGAACGGTTTAGGAAACGGATCGTTGAGTCATGCGCAATTGACAGATGCTTTCAGTAATGCGAAAGTACAACTTTATGATCACGCGCACAATGTATATGTAACGAAAGAGGCGAACGAAAGTAACTTCGCAGTGGGTACGGCGTTCTTCATTCAAGTATCTGAGGCGCAAACGATTTCGTTCGCAGCTGCAGAAGAGAACAGAACGATGATGGCTCCGTCGCGCGAGGTATATACGATGGATGAGTTCCGCTTGACGTTGAAGGACACAGAAACAGACAACACAACGGATCGTTTATGGTTGTCCGCAAGCGAAGAGGCGACGGAAGAGTATGTGATTGGTCAAGACCTGTTGAAGATGGGTACTCCGACCAGCGGTACTGTAGCTCAGATGTGGACCATGAAGGGCGGTAAGGTACTCTGCGACGTCGAAACTGCTATGAATGGCGAGCGCGCTACTGCTCCCCTTTCGTTCTACGCGCCGAAGGCCGGTCAGTATGAGTTAGCTATTGATCAAGCTCCGGAAGACGTAACGTTATACCTGACGTACAATGATCAAGTGATCTGGGTTCTCTCCTTCGGCTCCTATGTATTTGACCTGGAGAAGGGAACTACGGAAGGGTACGGTTTACGTATGGAGACCAACCGTGCGCCGCAAATTGCGACGGGTATCGATGAGCAGACGGCAGGAACACAGAACCGCAAGGTGATGATCAATAATACGCTCTATATCGTTACTGATGAAGGCGCAATATTTGATGTAATGGGAAAAAATATCAAATAATTCTTGCGTATATCAAAAAAAAGTAGTACCTTTGCACCGCATATGAAAAAGAAAGAATACATATATCCCGAGATGGAGATTATTTCGCTAACCGGACTCTTTATGGGCGGCATGGCCGGTGGCAGCGATAAGGGAGAGCCCGGTGGAAGCGGCGCTCCTCCTCGGACAGCAGTATTCTAAGATACGAATCACCCCATGGTTTCGGCCACGGGGTGATTTCTTTATGCGTTATGCGTATATCGTTTCGGGATATCGGATATCTACCAGCGAGAGTCCTTCGGCAGGCGCTGAATGACCGGCTTTGCATCGATCATGCGCGGCAATAATTTCTGCGAGTTGCGCTTCGGTCATCTTCCCTCGTCCGATCTCAAAGAGTGTGCCTACTACAGCGCGCACCATATTTCGCAAGAATCTGTCGGCCGTGATGACGAAGTACGCTTCGGTTTCATTCTCCTGTACCCACTGCGCTTCGCGGACATCGCAGATAGTCGTTTTGACATCTGTATGCACGCGGCAGAAAGAAGCGAAGTCCTGTTTGCCCAAGAGCAGCAGGGCTGCTTTATTCATGGCGGCAAAATTCAGGCCGGGTGCAACGCGCGTATGCGTGAAAGTAAGGAAAGGATTCTTGCGCGTGGTGACACGATAGCGATAGGTGCGGGATATGGCATTAAATCGCGCATGGGCATCGTTGGAGACGTGCTGCAGAGCACTGACGGCTATCGAATCGGGTAGGAGATTATTGAGTCGGCCAATGAAATTAACAGGAAGAGACTTCTCAAAATCAAAATGCGCGATCATATGCTCCGCATGTACGCCTGCGTCGGTGCGCCCGGCGAAAGTGAGGGTTACGGGTTGGCGAAGGATGGTAGCAAAAGCCGTCTCCATCTCTGCCTGCACCGTGTTTCCATTCGGCTGGGTTTGCGAGCCATGGAAGTCTGTGCCTCGATATGCGAAGGATAAAAAGTAGCGCATGTTGGGGATTTATGATTTCAAATTTATGATTTTCTTTTTTAGATGGTTGATCTGGTCATTGAGTTCGGGGGAGAGTTGCGCCTTATAAGCAATGAGGCACGCTCCGCCGAGGAGCACGATGCTGCGTAAGATACTATCGGTCCATATACCGAAGGACGGCAAGTATGTTTGCCAGAGCCAGTTGAGACCGAAGACTGCAAGGATCAATAGCAGGATGTAGAGCCATTGGCGATCGATGATACGAATGCGGCAAAGCGGCACAAAGATAGCAATGACCAACAGATAGTACAATCCGTATGAAAGCAGGTTACTGAGTGCTGCTCCTTCCATTCCATAGAGTGGAATGAGATAATTATTCAAGAGCAAGGCACTGACAGTTAATATAAACGCCAGCACGAGGCTGAAGGCATAGAACCGCGAGTAATTAAGCGTATTCAAACAAATAGAGAACGTAGCCAAAATCAATTGACTGACGCCCAAGATCAGCACGACATTCTTGGCCGTGGCAAAGGTAGCGCCGTTGGGCAGGATATGGAAGATAAGATCGATATTAATCCATATCGCCAGAAGAATCAATCCGCCGATGAGTAACATATTTCGTGTTACTTGACGAATAAGGATGGAGCATTCTTCGCGGTTCTGCTCTTTGATGGCGCGCGCCAATTGCGGCGAAGCGATGGCTGTTACCGAGCGATTCGGGATGCTGACCATCACCGCCATATACGTAGCGATGGCGAAGATACCGGTGCTATCGAGTCCCATCTTGGCCGTAATAAAGAAGGATGAGAGAGTGGGGGCTAAGACGGTAGTAAGAGCCGATACAATGAGGAATCCGGTGTATAGCAGGTAGCGCCGGATGAGTGGTTTGTTTTGACGTAAGAAGAGCCAATCCGGTCGGAGACGGATGCGCTTGAGCGAGAAGAAATAGATAATATCTATCAGCGCTGCAATCGCATAGTTGACGCAGATACCGATGACCAGGCCATCCAACGAGAGGATACGCTTTGCATAGAGCAGATAGAGCACCAGCAGGCCGACACGCACCATGAGTTCGCGCACTCCGCGTGGGAGAACGATATGCATGAGCACATTACAGGTCGATTCGCTGATGGCTTGATAGAGCATGAAGAACGCCAACGGGAGTACAAAATAATAGTACTCGACGAAGAGTGGAGATTTATCTCCAAACCAGGCAGACAAAGGGGCCTGGCATGCCCAATAGATGAGGGCGAAGAAAAGGAAACCGACAAACGGGACGATTAGTGCCCAGAAGAAGAAACCGTGGTCGTCATCGCTGTCTTTCTCTTTGAAATAGGGATAGAAACGGATGATCGAGGCATTCGTTCCCAATTGCGCGAGCCCGATGAAGAGCGTCGCCGCATCGATAAGCACTCGTGCTAACCCGATCTCCTCAGCGGTGAGGAAACGGGTTAACACGAAGAACGTAGTGACGATACCTACGGCAATGCCCAGATAGGTAACGATCGTACCACGAATGGATTGCTTAGCGATGA
>JAEDNI010000020.1 GCA_016302585.1 Paludibacteraceae bacterium
TCAAGATCAAGTCAAATAGATTTAATAATCCGTCCAACTTTTTGGGGTCACATCATTTATGGGGGAGGAGGTCGAAATTACAACAAAAAGCCCCTCGTTCCACTCCCGCCTCCCCTCCATTCCACTCCTCTGTGCCCCTCCCCGCTCCCTCTGTGCCTTCCCCGCATCTCGGCCTCTGTTTCTATTCCGCCATGGAGAATTGCCTTGACTTGGCAATTCGAACGGGAGGAGCCGCGGGGAGCGATGCTCCGACCCAGACTTTTATCCGGCCTTTTCGTATGTCTATTCCCCGGCATTGAATGCCGGCTTTCTTCGTCTTGTTCGCGGGTCTTTAGCCCCGCGGGTTTCTTTGTCCTGTTCCCCGCGGTATTCCGCGGCTTTCTTTCTTCTATTCCCCGCATCTCGGCACCTGTTTATATTCCGCCGGATGCTATCCGGCATCCCCTCCTCTCTGTGCATCCCTCCCGCATCCTTGCGCGAGCCCATAACACCAACAACCCTGCCATTTCTGACAGGGCTGTTTCATTCTCATCCTCGGTTTTATTCGCCGGGGATGGGGTCTGCGGAACCGTTATTGATATCTCCGGTCTTGCCGCCAAACCCGACACTCGCGCAGATTATCGTCTGCGGCATCATCTCTACATGATTTACCATCGGTTGATTATAATTCTTTTTCATAATAATTATTGTTTGCTTTGTTAATTTTCAGAGGACTAGTTTTCTAGTTGACTAGTTGACTAGTAGACTATCAAAACCCTCTCTTATTCTTCCGAGCGGAAAACATCCGCTCTTTCACGCCGCCCTCAGCTAAGAACTCCGCTTCCATCTTTTGCAACAATGTCATCAGTCCTTTGTCTGCCTGATGAATCAGCGTCAGAGCTGTATTACAAAATGTCTCTTTATCCCACTTCTCATAGTAGGGTGCGTAGTCCTCTACCTCGTTATGCGCCGCGCAGAACTGTAGCATCTTGCCAAATCGTTCGTGGTCGCGCGACCATAATTTCAGACGGTTGGAGCGCAACTGGTCTTCGTAGTCTTCGCGCAGCTCTTGCAGACTTCCGCGAGCCACGTTCACCAAATGCAATCCCGTATCAGTCGATGTCATCTTGTCCTCTAAACCCTCAACGATATTCTGTTTTCCGGAACGTGCTGCTTGCTGCATCTGACCGTACGTCCTGTCCGAAGACTGGAGGTACTTTTCTATATAGTAGATCGTCATATCGTATAGAATAACGCTCTTCTTATAGCAGACCAAGTTGCGATACCCTCCGGGATGAATCAGAAACCCGCCAGGATTTAAAGTAGTCATCTTCGTCGTGATTTTATAGTTTTCTAATTTACTAGTCTTCTAGTTAACTAGTCTACTAGTTGACTTACCTGCGATTTCTCATTCCAGTTTTCTAGTAGACTAGTTGACTAGTAGACTATCTTATTTTACCAACTGTCCCTTAGCGTCATACATCTTCTCGCCGCGGAGGATGAACAGCTCGCCATCGATGAGAACTTTCTGTACACCATTCTCACCATTAATCAATTCACCATTCTCAAAGCCTGTCGTCGTTTGCGTGTCATTTACGCTCATTGAGATGCGGCGGCGACCCGGAGCCAATGTCGGCTCGGACGGATCGATTTGATTCAATTCGATGTATGCACGATAATTCTCGACGTACGCTGCGCGACCGCTTACCAACCAGTATTGGTTGTTATACAGGATATAGAACCCTGCGTCCTGAGTAATATTATGCGTTGCTGCCGGATCATTCAGGTCATAGAAACCAATGAGTCCGTTGCGATTTCCTGCTCCAACATCTTCTGCGGTGTTATCCGAGTAATACACATTGATTTTCTCTACACCTGCTGCCGGTTGGAAGATATACGGAATACCTGCTTCCATTTCTCCATTGACGATCTCGTCGAAGAAGATCTTCTTGGATGCCCCGCCGTAGTAAGCAATCTCGTACAGCGTTGCGCCTTCAATCTTACCTGCCTTCGGCAAGCAGATTGTTCCGTAGTTGCCGGAAACATTGCGGGTGTAATCAAACGGTTTTGCGTAGAGAGTTACTAAGGTACCTGTTGTTGAGTTTTCTGCGTAGCAAGCAAACAACGGATTGCCATTATTCGGGTTGAAACGCATCAATTTGCGAGAATAGGAACCTTGAGCAGTAATGGTTGCTTTTCCATCTGCAATAGTGATTGTCCATTGACCATTTGCATCGTTAGTAGTCTGTTCTTTCAAATTATTGCCGGAAGAGGAAGCAGCGCATAAATACTTACCATTAACCAGTTGCAGAGCGTATTTGCCGTTTCCTGCATCAACCAGAGTGATCACTTTTGTTCCGGCAGCAGGAGTAAGAACAGTTCCGGCAACAGTACTTGCTACAGCAGCACGGTTGTTGCTGTTCTGTTGTCCCATAGTCTTAACTACATTCTCATCCGCTACACTTGCTATAATCACTTGCATACCCGGCATCAACTCTGCTGCATCGGTTACCAGATTCCAAGTTCCGGAAAGATCATCGCTTGCCTCAACGGTGATAGACAGAGCTACTGTTTTGGCTTCAGCTGCACCTGCATCATCGCTGATGGTCAATGTGGCATTAAACGTACCTACATTATCCGAACTTGCGGAAACGGCAACCGTTCCACTTGCAGTAAGAGCAGCAGGATTTACACTGAATGCGCTTGCGCCGTCACCGGTGATAGTGAGTGTGGCGTTCTCAACGCTCTTGAGTGTTACTGTCAGCTCTTTGTCCGCCACAGCAGCTTCCTTGGCTACGTTATTGAATGCCAGCGAAGCGGCACTTACTATGATTTCCGGCTCCGGAACATTAACCGTTATAGGGACATTGGTTTGATCATTCTTGCCCTCATAAGTAGCAGTAACCGTTACGGATGTAGTGTTGGCTGCGATAGTAGCAGGCTCAAAGCTCCACTCGATATCCTTAGCGTTAATAGCAACGGGCTCCAGTTCGACGCCTCCTAAGGTATAGATAGCATTTGCGCCCAGGCCTGCGGGATTAAATACATCACCTACTTCATATTCCAATTCTGTAGCTGTTCCGCTAATTTCAATACGATCCAGTTCCGGAACTAAACCACCCTCTTGGTTTACACCATAAAGTACGAAACGTTTGCCACCTGTTGCAGTAAAAGTAATAACAGTGTTGTCAGCAATAGTGTACGAGGACAAATCTAACATATAGTATTCATCGATAGGAGTGGAAAGTTCGTATGTTGTTCCATTTCCTTTGATGTTTGCCTCTTTTACCAATTCGCCGAAAGTTAGAGGGTAAGTCTCTGCACCCACCTTAACCTCTAGAGTAACAGTTTCTGTATTCCAAGCAGCAGCGTGGAAATGCAAAGCCTGTGTGCTTGCAGGAATAGTGATGGTTGCGACACCAGGCGCATTACTTGTTCCATAGCGCATTCCTTCGAATTCATCATACTCGGTTGTAGAACCGGGTTTCAGAATTTTAATTGTATAATCTTCTGCACCTACTGTTACATTGCTTGAATAAACCGTTGCCCAAGGAGAAAGCGGAGCAGGTTCGGTTACCGTTACTGTACATTCTGCATATTTGGTATTATCTGCATTAGAAGTAGCGCGAATAACAGCCTCGCCTGCAGCCTTACCGGTTACTACACCGCCATCTACGGAAGCATAGGTATCTCCGGACTCAACAGTCCAAGTAATTGCTTTATTGGATGCATTATCAGGAGTAATCGTAGCATGCAATGTTACGGTCTTGCCAACCTCAATACTTGCAGTGTTTTGATCCAGCCCAACACCGGTTACAGGCACTTTAGGACGGTTCAAGGATACTAATTGGTTTGGTTGACCAAACTCCCAAATACTACCACCGGAGAAATACGTCATTACACCATAGCCGATAACCTCATCGCCTATTTGTACATCACCTTCTTCAAATTGAGCAGGAGTTCCTCCTACCTCATAAAGACCCGAGCACTTGTAGAACTCAAACTTGCCGTCATCTTCTGATGTTCCGGCATCTTTGATGTAAATATTGTATGTGCCGTTAGTTGAATTGAACGAATTTACCTGATAAACCACACCTGCGATATATACGTGGTCAGTCAGATCATATGTCGTTGGGTCTGCTGCATATGCAAGTGCTTGTGCTACTGTATACGCTGTTTCTTTCGTGTTTGCAATAGATGTTTTAGAACCTGCAAATGGAATACGCTCAACCAATTGGCAATTGAGGTCTAACTCATAAGTGGTATTATGTTTCTTTAGGTTGCCTACTGCAGTAACGACATCACCTGCGGCAAAGGGATTTTCTGCGAATTGTTCACCTCCAATATTCAACATTCCATAGAACTGGAGACCATCTGTCAGTGTAAGCGTAATATTGCCATGAGTAGTATTAAGATCACCTACCGTTGCAACCGTGCCCTTTACATAAGCGTTCAAAGTACAACCCAAGTCAATAAGGGCTTTAGCGGACGCCTCGGTCAGAGGATCTTCTGCTGTACCTGCCTGCTCTGCTACATAAATAGTATATTTAGCCGAGCCTGCTTTGTGGTCTTCATTGCCAGCAAAAGAAGCTGTAATGACAGCCTTACCTGCAGCCTTGATTGTCAAAGCACCGCTATTAACATCAACTGCTACAACATTGTCATCGCTACTTGTATAAGCAACGGTCAAAGAGTTCGGGTTTGTCAAAGTCGGAGCGGTAAAGCTTGCACCCACTTTCACCAAATTGCTCTTGTCTGCCTCTGCATATGCCAAACCGGCAGATGCTTTACCATCGGATTGTTTATAAAGTTGGATTATCTTCTGGCCACTCTTATAAGTACGGAAACGAGGACTACTCGTATTATACTGAATATAGTTATCTGTACCTGTTATTGTTGCATTTCCGTCACTAATAGCAATAGTCCATGTAGTTTCACCATCCTTTACTAAGTCACAAGAACTACCTGCATTATGGGACTTTTCGGAAAGTTTTCCTTCTTCGGAAGTCAGTACCCATGCTCCGGCTTCTCCGCTCAGCGTAAACACCATAACTGCCTCGTTTGTGATGGTAAGACTTGCAGGATTAGCTGACGTATTAAGACCTGCGGATACATCAATTGATGCAAGATACGCATTTTTTCCCATTGCACCGGCTGCTACACTTCCAGCTTCATATACAAAAATCACTTTGTCACCGGCATTCAATTCCGCGGCATCTGTAACTTTATTATATACAATAGGAGCAATATTTACTGCACTTAACGAAATCGGCAATTCCACATCGTCTGCTCCCTCCGAAGACAGAGTAACCAAAGCTTTATAATCTCTGGCTTCAGTAACTTCATAAGAAACAACCAATGTACCGGATGCAGAACCGGCTGTCGGGGCAAAAGGAGCACCGGAAATACTGAACTTTTCTGCATCGTCTCCCGAAAGAGTAGCAGTAATGTTGCCTGTTAAATGAGAACCTGTAACAGCTACATCAATGTTTCCTGTTGTGTTTGCTCCGCCATAAATATTCTTTGTCCCAAATTCTACTTTATTTGGTTCAGCAGAAACGGTCGGATTTGATGAGCCACTGCCAGATGCATATGTTATTTCAATTTTTTGCAGACGACACGTACGTCCAACACTCCATTCATATGAGGTAGCATTAGGCTCAACTATCTGAGGATTATCTGTATTTGACGAAGAGAAAGTATAGCTTGTTCCCGAGAAGGTGAGGGTAACAGATGCCAATGTCTTGGTAGAAGTGATTGTAAAAGTACCTCCGTTATATACGCGGAGACCTTCTCCTGTACCATAATATTTCGGGTCATTAGTTCCTCCTTTAGTTGCGCTCCAATTTGAATAAGCATCAATGTCGTCTGTGAACCAGTTTTTCGCATTTCCCGGATTATCTGTAGCGGTCTTAAACACATAAGTAACATCCGCTCCCCACACATTCAAGCTGCCAAGCAAAAACAGCAGCATGAAAGCATAGTGTTTTAGCCTTGAATACCGACGGTGAACCGACGGTCAAAGCCAACGTCGTGCCGACGCTCTTCCGCTCTGACTTCCTTAATAAGTTAAAATTTTTCATAATACTTATATTTTAAAGTTAATAATCTTGTTTATCTTCGCGTGATTTGTTATTTCTTTTTACTTTTCTTCGGCAGCGCTTTCTTTTCTTCTGAGATCAATCTTCTTTCCACTTTATTCACATCCTCTGCCGGTTGTAATTGGCTCGGTTCTATACCTCGGCTCCGCAACATCTCCCGCACGGCTGCATTATTGTCCACATGCTCGCGAGTAATAGGATTCAAACCATGTAGATTTTTGTTTTCAACATTCGTACTGGTCATTTCTGCTGCCAAGTCTTTAGCTTTAATACCGATAGTTGGCAGAACATCTGCTAACGGCTTGTTTTGTTTCTCTAGTCCGAACTTTGTCTTCAAATCTTTTGTCGGCATTCCAAACAAAGCTGCATCACCTTTTGAACGCATTATAGCAAATCCCTTATCATCCACTCCATGCTCATACACCACTTTAGAAAGGCGACTTTCTGTCTCGCGCAGTTTCTTTCGTGCCAACACGCGTTCAGATGCTAAGATACGCTGCTGTACCAACTCCGCCCGACGAGTCTGCACCGCAAAATAGTTTTGAGCAAATGCTATCTCCTGTTTTCGCGGATCGCCGTTCTGTGCGATTAGGTAACATGCATAGCGTGTAAGCAATATATCTTCTACAGAACGCTGAGCCCCTTTTGCAAGACTTATCATTTTGTTGGCGTCAACGAAATGATCTGATTCCTTTTCTCCAGCGTTAATACAGGATTCTTTCGCCTTCTCTATCGCTTTGAGGAAATTACGCCAATCAGCATATCCCAACAAAGGACACAAGCCACGTGCGCTCCAACATTCCACATCATTTATTCTTGTCGCTTCTTGCTCGAACCGCTTGAACAATTCTATAATATCTTCGCTTTTCATTTATACTGTTTGTTATTCGCGTGATTTGTTATTTGCTCTTCATTTAAATTCCGCTGCAAAGGTACTACATATCTTTGACATTTGCAAGTGTTTGTGCGATTGTTTTGTTTTGTAATAGATTTTGTAACAAAGGTAAAGATACTTCTATCCACCTGTTGATATTATTTCTTCTTTTTTTACTTTGTTCTTATTCGTGTCGGGTGCAACTATTAGTGGTTAATAATGTATCTACGATTAGTTATTTCTTCTAAATGGTCTAATGATATTTCTTCGTTTGGCAGGATTCCTGCTGCAATCCCAAATGGCTTGCATTGAGCAGATGTCATTTTCGTACAAATAGTATATCCGATATGTACGTTTGCCACTTGATCAGAGCCATGATGCCATCTCCCTCTTAAAATCCTCATGCGATGTTCCTGCTCCTTTTCGAGCCTCATCTGTCGATTCTGACAATATGGAGAACATCTCCTTCTTGGAAAATTGGCACGGAGCGACCTTATGCGTCAACGGTTGTAACTTAATATCAAGCGTTCCCAAGTACGTTAACAAGGCTTTTCCTTGCGTCGAACGTTCATCTATTGTCATTGCGTATGTTGCCATAATTAATACTTGTTATATTTTTAAGTTAATAAACTTAAGTTTCCCAGTTTTTTTCGTCCAAAATTACCCAAAATGTTCCAAAAACTAAATTTTCTTAATTTTAGATAATTTTTGACTTATACATTTAAATATTGTGAGTTATGTTAAAGTTTTCTTATTTCTTTCCTTTTTTAACTTTGTGCTTGATCTTTACGACTGCGAAGTTCAGTTCAATCTCTGTCTCAGTTTCCGTAGTGTCTAATTGAGAGCCAAGCACCTCGCCTATTAGCTCACCGCTACGTTGCATGAGGGTTTTCTTCTGAGTCTCGTCATCAGTTGCCGTTACTGCTTGCATCGTGCGAGCCAATTCGCGTAATTGAACAAAAGTATCAATAATTGCAATCGTTGTTTGTGTTGCTCGTTCACTCTTTAAGATGGTTGCCAACATATACAAACCGCTCTCTGTAAAAGCTGTTGGCGCATTTCGTCTTCCTCCCCAACTTGCGGTCGAAATTTTCGACTTCAAGTCTGCAACTTCCTGATTATTAAGTAGAAATAAATAACCATTTGGGAATTTATCCGGATTGTTCTTAACGGCTTCATTCACGCGTTTCGTCTCTACACCATAAAGGGCAGCGACATCTGAATCCAAGATCACTTGTTGTCCACGAAGTACGATAATCTTGTCCTTTACCTGCTCATATTTGACAATATCGCTCATTCCTTTGTTAAATAAATTAGTTTTGTTTGAGTTTGATATTTCTTTCTGCTCTTCATTTAAATTCCGCTGCAAAGTTACAAATATCTTTGATATTTGCAAATATTTCTGCAGTTATTTTTATTTTGTAATCGATATTGCCAATTTTATGAGTTAAAAGTATCGTTTTCTCCACATTCCCACATTGCATAATTGTTTGTTATTTTAAAGTTAATAATGTTTATTGTTGAATGTTTAATCGGGATAAGCAAAAGACCAGCACAAGACCAGCACATAAGTAGTATATACATAGTATAATAAGTAGTATAATAAGTAGTAGATGCCGGGGAATAGACATACGGAAATGCCCTTTTTTTGAGCAAAAGGACGAAACGCGAGCCTATTTTACAGTTGTCCGGCTTCGACGAGGTTGATGACCCGTTCGGTGATGCGGTCTTTGTCGGAGGCGTCGTATTCCTCTTTGAGGTCGTTTTTGAAGAGTTTGGCGATGAACTGCCAGAAGTTGGCTGCCGCTTTACCTTTGTACTGCTTGATGAGTTCGTAGCTGGTGCGTTCGGTCTCGCGATCCATGAGTTTCATGAGCATCATCCCTTGCGAGGCGTACATACCGCGGAAATCCTTCTCGTATTTACGAAAGAGTTGTCGCTCGAAGGACCGCCACCACCGTCTTCGACTTTTGTCATCGGGCAGTTTCGCCAGTTCGCTATCGGCGTACTCCATATCTTTGGTGATACGCTTTGCGTAAGGTAAGCATTTCTTGACATCCCGCACGGTTTTCCAGTAGAATTTCTCCTGCCGTTTATTCTTGAACTTCATCGGCGGATAGACCCATAGTTCGTGCAGCCATGCCATATAAAGGGTGTCGCCGTTCTCGATACGGATCATGCAGGAGTCCAAAAGCGGCCTCTTCTCGGCCCTACCGGGAAGGGAAGGGAGCAAGAAGAAGCCACAAAGCACTATGTACAGTAGTCGTTTCATTTCACAGGGCTACTGACAAATATTATGCCAATTAATAATTGAGCGCAAAGACGACACGTCCTGCGGAGGGCTTGCCGGTGACCATACAGGTACCCGGTTCGTTCTTGAAGCCCGGCAGGTCAGCCAACGGTATGCAACGGATCGTTGCTTTGGTCTCGTCTTTGATACGCTGCTCGGTCTCCGGGGTACCGTCCCAGTGGGCGAGGAGGAAGCCGCCTTTCTTGAGTTCCTCTTTGAACTCGTCATAGCTATTGACCTCGCGGGTGTTGGCGATACGGAAATCGAGGGCTTTCTGCAGCAGGTTGGCCTGGATCTCCTCCAGCAGCTTTTGTATTTTTTCTACGATTCCATCGAGCGAAATGGTCTCTTTGGCCTGGGTATCGCGGCGTGCGATCTCGATGGTACCGTTCTCGAGGTCACGGCCACCCATGGCGAGGCGAACGGGCACACCCTTGAGCTCGTAGTCGGCGAACTTATAACCCGGCGTATATTTCTCTTCGGTATCGACTTTGACGCGGATGCCGAGGGCCTTGAGTTGGTCGGCAATAGGGTTGAGTTTTACCATCAGTTTATCGAGGTCCTCTTGCTTTTTGAAGATGGGCATGATAACCACTTGTATCGGCGCCAGGTGCGGCGGCAGGACAAGTCCGTTATCATCGGAGTGGGTCATGATGAGCGCACCCATGAGACGGGTCGAGACACCCCAACTCGTAGCCCATACGTACTCGTATTTATTCTCCTTATTAAGGAACTGTACGTCGAAGGACTTGGCGAAGTTCTGACCGAGGAAATGGGAGGTACCGGCCTGCAGGGCTTTACCGTCCTGCATCATGGCTTCAATACAATACGTATTGAGTGCTCCGGCGAAGCGCTCGTTCGGCGACTTGACACCTTTGACGACCGGAATAGCCATCACGCTCTCGGCGAAGTCGGCATATACATCGAGCATCTGTCGTGCGTAGTCCTCGGCTTCCTCTTTGGTCGCATGGGCGGTGTGTCCCTCCTGCCAGAGGAACTCGGCCGTACGGAGGAAGAGGCGGGTACGCATCTCCCAGCGCATGACGTTACACCACTGGTTACAGAGGATAGGCAGGTCCCGATAGGACGAGATCCAGTTCTTATAGGTGGACCAGATGATGGTCTCGGAAGTCGGACGGATGATGAGTTCTTCCTCGAGTTTCGCCTGCGGGTCCACGACCACGCCGCGACCGTCGGGGTCGTTCATCAGACGATGGTGGGTCACAACGGCGCACTCTTTGGCAAAGCCCTCTACGTGCTCCGCTTCGCGGCTAAGGAAAGACTTCGGGATGAGGAGCGGGAAATAGGCGTTTTTGACACCTTTCTCTTTGAACCGACGGTCGAGCTCCGCCTGAATCGTTTCCCAAATCGCATAGCCGTAGGGCTTGATGACCATACATCCGCGGACCGCACTCTGCTCCGCCAAGTCGGCCTTAACGACCAATTCGTTATACCACTTCGAATAATCCTCGCTTCGAGGAGTTAATTTTTGAAAATTTGCCATATATATTGTTGCTTATTTAGCGTGTTTATTCGCGAATCCAGGTCTGGTTTCGGCCGAGCAGCCCGAACTTATCCACCGATCCGCGCAGGACGAGTTTGCCATCCTTGGGATAGATCTTACCGTAATAGAAATTACCGGACTCGGGGTCGAGGAGTTTGCCCCCGATGAGTTGGTTGTTTTTCGCATCGTACTTCATGCCGCGGATGAAGACGAGCCCGACGAGGGGAGCGTTATGGTCGTCTCCCGGACATTTATCGCAGACGAGGTCCGCGGGACCCATGAGCATCTTCGCGATCTTACCGTAATAGAGTCCGTCGGCACCGCGATAGATGGACACGACGGAATAGCTGTTGCCGGTCTTATCATCAACGGTCTTCCAATTACCGAGTATATCGTTGATTTCCGCGGAGGCGAAAAGGGCGACCGAGAGGAGGCAGACAGAAAGGATAAAACGTCTCATATGCATGTGAATGAATCAAAAACGGCTGCAAAAGTAGTAAAAATTTTGCATATACGCAAATAAAATGAATTTTTATTTGTTCATATCCATTTTTTTTCGTACCTTTGCGGCGGATTTGTAACTAAATCGTCCTCAAGAAGATATGAAAAAGCGCATTTTAACAACCATGAACGTGCTCCTTGGCGCGATGAGTGTGGGTCTTGTAGGCTGTCATGTGGGTAAGAACTCGACGAATCCGGCACAACGTCCGATGTTGTTGTACGGTGTGCCGACGGAACGTATGATGGCGAAGTACGGTGTGCCGGTACGTCCGGTCGACGAGTTGCAGTTGCCGTCTGATACGATCGATGCGCCGGCAGATACGACGGCTATTCCTGAGCCGCAAGAGGTTCCGGAACAGACTCCGGCGCCGAAGCCGGAGATGCGTCCGGTAGTGAAATACGGTATTCCCAATAACCTTCGTTAATAAGCATGAACCTGCGCTTAAAAACGGCGTTATGGCTGGAGCGGTGGCGGCGGCAGAACTTAAAGCAACTGCATCCGCTGCAGCAGCTGTTCTGGGAGTCGACATTACGATGTAATGTCCATTGTTTGCATTGCGGGAGCGACTGTATCGCTTCGGTCGAGACGCCCGACATGCCGGCAGAAGATTTTTTGAAAGTCATAGATGAAGAAGTGACGCCGCACGTGAATCCGCGTGAGGTGATGATCATCGTATCCGGAGGAGAACCGCTGATGCGCAAGGACCTGGCTCAGGTCGGTCGGGCGTTGAAGGAACGGGGCTATCCCTGGGGCATGGTGACGAACGGTCTGGCTCTGACGGAGAAGCGGTTCAGGGAGTTGCGTGAAGCGGGCTTGCGTTCGATCACGGTTTCCTGCGACGGACTGGAAGAGGATCATATATGGATGCGTCAGCATCCCTTGGCGTTCGAAGGCGCGACGCGTGCGATCCGACTATGCGCAGCAGAGAAAGGTCTGGTATGGGATGTAGTGACCTGCGTCAACCAGCGCACGATCGGTCATATCGAAGCGATACGCGATATGCTATGGGGTTTGGGAGTACGCGACTGGCGGGTATTCGGTATCGACCCGATGGGGCGGGCAGCGGAAAACCCGGAGTTGCTGCTGACGGACGAACAGTTCCGGTTCTTGATGGATTTCATTACGGCGGAGCGGAAAGCAGGACGCCATGTATCGTATTCGTGCGAGGGTTTCTTAGGCGACTACGAAGGCAAGGTGCGCGACTACCTCTACCAGTGTGCTGCGGGGGTGACGGTAGCTTCGATTCTCATCGACGGCCATATCTCCGCCTGCACCAGTATCCGCGGCAAATACTATCAGGGGAATATCTATAAAGACTCGTTCTGGCGCGTATGGGAAGAGGAGTTCAAACCCTATCGCGACCGGAGTTGGATGAAAAAGACGGAACCCTGTAAAGACTGCAAAGCCTTCGCGTTCTGCGAAGGCAATGGTATGCATCTGAGGCGTGAGGACGGCTCGCTCATGCTCTGTCATCTGCATCGCCTCCAAGGCGCCAACTCTAAACTCTAAACACTAAACTCTCAACTCTCAACTTCTAAGGTTTTTCATGAGTTGTGCCACTTCACGTTTGTCGTCCGCTTCGCGGAGCGATTGGCGTTTGTCGTAGGCATGCTTACCCTGGCAGAGGGCGATCTCCATCTTCGCCAGGCCTTTTTCATTGATAAAAAGCACGAGCGGCACGATGGTCTTACCGGTGTCTTTGGTCGCTTTGTCGAGTTTCCGGATCTCGCGTTTGGTGAGCAGCAGTTTGCGGTCGCGTTTGGCTTCATGGTTGGCATAACTGCCGAAGCGATATTCGGCGATATGCATCTGCTTGACGTACATCTCTCCGTGCTCTACGGCACAATAACTATCCACCAAGGACGCTTTGCCTTCGCGGATAGATTTGATCTCGGTGCCGAATAACTGAATACCCGCGGTGAAGCGGTCCAGGATGATGTATTCAAACTTCGCCTTCTTGTTCAGGATCCGTATGTCGCTCTTCGCTTTCACTGGCTTCTTTTAACTTACCACTTTTTACTTTACGGTATTTCTTCTGGCGTTGTTCCCATCGTTCACGCGCATATTGCTGCATATCTATGACAGTATCGTTCTCGTCGATGATCTCGAGTCCGAAGATGGTCTCGATGATATCCTCGAGGGTGAGGATACCGACAAACATGCCGTATTCATCGATGATTTGTGCGATCTGGCTCTTTTGCTTGAGCATGGAGTCGAAGATGACGCCGAGGGTGAGGTCCTGGTCGAAAGCAGGCAATGAACGCTTGATGCCGCCGAGGGTCTTGCGGAAATGATCTTCAGTCAGTTCCTCGAGTGCATCGTTCCGCAGCACATAGCCGGTGATATACTCGGGTGCCTCGGGATTATAGAGCGGGATACGCGAGAAATGGTCGTATTCATCGTTGTCGTAGTAGGCGCGGAGGGTCATGTTCTCCGGTGCGGTCTTAGCGACAACACGCGGCGTCATCACATCGTAGGCATGGATGGAGTCGAGGCGCATGAGGTTGGAGAAGATCTTATTCTCGTCCTCGTCCACAACCCCTTCTTCTTCACCCACATTGACCATCGCGAGCACTTCTTCCCGGCTGACGGAGGGGTCGTCTTCGTTATCGGGGAAAGCACGCGTGATGAGTTCGACCAATAATACCAAAGGATACAATATAAAGATGAGCGCGCGTATGATGCGCGCGGTAGGGCCCATGAGCTGACGCCAATAGGTAGTACCGATCACTTTCGGTATGATCTCCGAGAAGACGAGGATGAGGATGGTGGTGAGGGCCGAGACGATACCGACCCACATACCGCCGAACTGGGCAGCCTGGGCACCCACGCCGGCTGCGCCCACCGTATTGGCGATGGTGTTGAGCGAGAGGATAGCGGCTAATGGCCGACCGGTGTCCTCCTTATACTGGCTCATGAGCGTCGCGGGCGCATAGCCTTCCTCTTCGCGAAGATTAATATAACTGAGCGAGGTGGACATCAGCACCGCCTCCAGGATGGAGCAGATGAAACTGATGCTCATCGAGCCGAATAAAAACAAAAGCAGTAGTCCCATATAGTCCTTTCTTTTATCCTACTTGGCATCCGTTCTTCACGGGTGCAGAAACGGTAGTGACGACCAGTTTGCCGTCGGCATCTACCGCCGAGAGAATCATACCCTGACTCTCGATACCCATCATCTTACGGGGTGGGAAATTGGCGATGAACAGCACCTGTTTGCCCACGAGCACGGAGGGGTCCGGATAACTTTGTGCAATACCCGATAAAATCGTACGACCTCCCATGCCATCGTCCAATTTGAACTGCAGCAAACGCTCCGATTTCTTGACGGGCGTACACTCCAGTACAGTAGCCACGCGGATGTCATTTTTCTCGAATTCATCGAAAGAATTCGGTTCTTTGACCGGTTCGGGTCTCCAGTTCCTGAGTGCCTCGGCTTGTGCTGCGGCTTCGTTCTCGGCCTTGATGCGGGCGAGCTTGTCGAGTTGCGCCTGAATAGCACTGTCTTCGATCTTCTCAAAGAGCAGCGAGATCTCGCCGAGCGCATCGTTCTCTTTGAGCATATCGATACGACCGAGATCTTCCCAGCCGAAGGCTTGGTCAAGACGCAACATGGCGCGTAATTTCTCCGATGAAAACGGGAGGAACGGCTCGAAAGCGATGGCGAGGTTAGCGGCTATCTGCAGCGCGATATGGAGCACCGTAGCGGTACGGTTCATATCCGTCTTGGCGAGTTTCCAAGGCTCGGTATCGGCGAGGTATTTATTACCGATGCGGGCGAGGTTCATGGCCTCTTTCTGCGCCTCGCGGAAACGGAAGACATCGAGCAAACTCTCGATTTGTGATTTGTAATTTGTGATTTGTGATATGACTTCTTTGTCGTAGTCGGTGAGTTCACCGCAGGCGGGTACGCGTCCTTCGAAATACTTGGACGTGAGCACGAGGGCGCGGTTGACGAAGTTACCGTAGATAGCTACGAGTTCGTTGTTGTTACGCGCCTGGAAGTCCGCCCAGGTGAAGTCGTTATCTTTGGTCTCCGGGGCATTGGCGGTAAGCACATAGCGCAGCACGTCCTGTTTGCCGGGGAAATCATCGAGGTATTCGTTGAGCCAAACCGCCCAGTTGCGGGAAGTAGAGATCTTATCGCCCTCGAGGTTCAGGAACTCATTCGACGGCACGTTGTCGGGCAAGTTATAGCCCTGCGCCTTGAGCATAGCGGGGAAGACGATGCAGTGGAAAACGATGTTATCTTTCCCGATGAAATGGATCATTCTGGTGTCTTCCTGTTTCCACCATTTCTCCCAATTACCGAATTTATCGGGCTCGTTTTGGCAAAGCTCCTGGGTATTGGAGATGTAGCCGATGGGGGCATCAAACCATACGTAAAGCACTTTGCCTTCTGCACCCTCTACGGGCACGGGGATACCCCAGTCCAGGTCACGGGTGACGGCACGGGGTTTGAGTCCGCTATCGAGCCAACTCTTGCACTGGCCATAGACGTTCGAACGCCATTCCTTATGATTATTGAGGATCCAGTCCTCGAGCCAGGTCTGATATTGATCAAGGGGGAGGTACCAGTGTTTGGTCTCCTTCTTGGTGAGGGCATTCCCGGTCTCGGCATTATAGGGGTTGATCAGTTCATCGGGCGAGAGGGTAGCACCGCATTTCTCACACTGGTCGCCATAGGCACCCAAGGAATGGCAGCGCGGACACTCACCGCGGATATTGCGGTCGGTCAGGAAATGGCCTGTCTCGGGATCGTAGAACTGCTCCGAGCTCTCTTCGATAAACTGACCGGCTTCGTACATCTTGCGGAAATAGTCCGCGGCAAACCGATGATGAATAGCCGAAGTGGTACGGGAATAGATATCGAAGGAGATACCGAATTGCTCAAAAGAGCGCTTGATCAGCGAGTGATAGCGGTCCACCACCTCTTGGGTTGTGATTCCTTCTTTGCGGGCGCGTATAGTGACGGGAACCCCGTGCTCATCGCTACCGCAGACAAACATGGTCTCCTTGCCTTTCAGGCGCAGATAGCGCGCGTAGATATCCGCCGGAACATAGACGCCGGCAAGGTGTCCGATGTGCACCGGACCATTCGCATAAGGCAGGGCTGCTGTAATTAAAGTGCGATTATATGCCATATTTTTGTATAAATTTTTACTAAAAAGTTGTTTTTTCTAAAAATTGTTTGTGTATATCAATTATTTTTACTACTTTTGCGGTCGCAAAAGACCTCCGTACCGGAAGTACACAAACTGAAATCGGCTGCAAAGGTACTACAAAAAATCCAAATATGCAAATTAAAACGTTGAAAAATCGCCAAACATATTTCGTTTTGCTACTTGCGTTGCTCATTAGCGGGGTGACGCAGGCGAAAGTAAGCAATTATATCGGTGCTACGGCGCAGGTAGCGGACTGGACGTTGAAGCCCGCCCAGAGTCAGTATGGTTCCAGTTTCGGTCCCGTCGGTGGTGTTGGGTTTGTGTATGAGATGCAGGCGGGTAAAAAATACAGTCCTACCCGTTTTCTCTTTGACCTCGGCGTAGGTGCGTGGGGTGGTATGACGGCGTTCTCGCAGGGAAGTAGCAAAGTGGTTTCGTTGGATGGTCAACGTGACCTGCAAGGGGATCCGTTCAGTTATGTCTATGAGATCAAGAGCCGCAAAGATTACTACACGAATATCGCGGTGCAGGTGCCGGTTCTGTTGGGAGTTCAGCACAAGGCGTTTTATATGCTGGTTGGTATGAAATTCGATGCGAGTGTGTTCACTCGTGCGCATTCCAAAGCGACCCTTACGACCTACGGTAATTATCCCGATTTCGGTATTATCGGTCTGTCGCCGGAACTGCCTCAGTATCAGTTCTTTGCGAATGAGAAGAAGCATAATAATGCCCCTGCCAGTCTGAAGTTGAACATGGCGCTGAGTCTGGAGTTAGGCGGTAGGATAGGTGTGTTGACGAGCGATGTGGGATACGATGTACCGAAGCGTAATGTGGAGTATCGTTTAGCCGGATTCATCGACTATGGTCTGACGGATGTGCATACGTCGCGCACCTTGGATGCCCTCGTGACGCCGACGACCTATAACACCGATCCGGAGTCGCCGGACTATGTGTACAACACCCGCACGATGATCGATGGCGTGGAGTTGAATGATCTGATGTCCACGAAGAACTTCGCTTCGAAGGTGAATAACCTGATGATCGGTGTGAAGTTTACGATTCTCTTCCAGTTGCCGGAGACAGGTCGATGCCTGCTCTGCTACGACGCATACAAGAGTTTAGTCCGTCCCCGCGGGGGTAGAAGTGGAATGAAGTACGAGGAATAAATCGTCCTCTTTCACTTCGCGAATAGTGCCATTCTTGGCAACCGAGATATGGCCGGTCTCTTCCGATACTACGATGCACGTAGCATCGGATTTTTCTGCTAATCCCAACGCGGCGCGGTGACGCAAACCGTAATGCTGCGGAATAGACTGGTTATGACTGACAGGCAGTATGCAGGCGGCCGCTACCAGTTTTCCATCGCGGATGATAAGTGCGCCGTCATGGAGCGGGGTATTCTTGAAGAAGATATTCTCGATGAGACGCGCCGAGACGATAGCATCCAGTCGTTCTCCGGTCTCGATGATATCCTTGAGGTCATCGGCTTCGGGAAGGACAATGAGTGCACCCGTTTTGGTGGAAGCCATATGACGGCAAGCCTGGGTGATCTCAAGCACCTGTTGACGGGAAGCTGTCTCGTCTTCGTTTCTGCGCTTAAACAAGGCCAGTGAAGAGAAACGTGCACCCAAGCGATTAATGAACGAACGGATCTCTTCCTGGAAGATCACGATGAGTGCGATGGCTCCTACGGAGATGATACGGTCGAAGAGTGCGCCGGTAAGGTCCAGGTCGAAGACGAAACTGACCAAAAACCAAACTACGATGAACGCCAAGATACCCCAGAAAAGGTTCGAAGCTCCGCTCTTGCGCAGCAGGCGGTAAACCTCATATAAGATTGTAGCCACCAGCAGGATGTCTATCAAATCTTTGAATCCGAATGAAACGGCGAGAAAATGCATTCTGTGTATAATCTATTAAGTTACTGTTCTAATTCCTACTACCCGACAGTTGTTCCCAGAGGGTGATGGTCTGTTTGGTCTCTTTCACGTCGTGGGTACGCAGGATTGAAGCGCCGTGCTCGAGTGCGTACAGTTGCAGCGCCTGGGTGGCGCAGAGGCACGTATCGGGCGTGAGTCCCAAGGGCCGCCACAGCATGGATTTGCGACTGACGCCCACCAAGACCGGTCGCTCATAGGCCTTGAGTCGGTCCAGTTGCCGCATACAGGTATAGTCCGCCTCAGTGCTGTTGATGAATCCGAAACCGGGATCGAGAATGAGGTCGATATCCTGCATTTCAGGCATGCGTTTCGGCAGGTCGAGTTGGCCGCAGAGAGTCCATACATACGGGGCACGGTACTTGCGCACGAGGTCGTACATCGCTTCGCATCCGCCCGAGATGTCGTTGATAATCATGGGACCGAACTGCTGCAGGGCTTTCTCTGCTATAGCCGGACGAAAAGTATCCAAGGAGAGGGGCACCTCCGGCAAGGCTTCTCGGATCGCACGCAAAGCCGGTTCTACCCGCTGCCATTCTTCCTCTTGACTTGCAGGCGTACTGCCCGGGCGGGTGGAACATCCGCCGATATCCAGGATATCCGCTCCGTCGGCTATCGCTTCTTTCGCCCATCGGAGGATACAGTCCTTCTGCTCCTTCGCCGAAGAACTTACCCATAAACGCGAGGATGCATAAAAGCTATCCGGCGTGACATTTCCGATGGCCATGATTTGCGTTTTCACGCTGCAAAATTACTACAAAAAATCCGAATGAGCAAAAAAAAAATGCAAATATGCAAAAAAAAGCAATAAAAATTTGCGTAAATGGAAAAAAAGAAGTACTTTTGCAGGCTGATTTATATGTAGATATAAAATTTGACAAACAAATAATTATGAAAAACGTATTAAGGTATCTGTTGATCGGAATGGTCGTTCTGGGTGTTTCTGCATGCCAGCAGCGCGAGTTGAATACCCGTGTAAGTAACACGACGGGATGGAGCTATTTCGATCCGAAGACTACTAATTTTGAGGCCCAAGAGGGTGTGGGAAATGCAAATCCTGTAGGAATGGTGCAGATCCAGGGAGGTTCGTTTACGGTAGGAGAGAAGGATGAGTTCCTGACCGCTCCGCGTAACAACGAGACCCGTACGGTGACGGCAAGCCACTTCTTCATGGACAAGTATGAGATCACGAACCTGAACTGGAACGAATACCTCCACTGGTTGGAGTTTGTATTCGGTGCAGTAGCTCCGGAGTTGGTGGATCAGGCTCGTCCGGATCACACCGTATGGCGTGAGGATCTGGCGTACAACGACCCGTATGAGAACTACTATTTCGAGCACCCGGCATTCTCTTTCTATCCGATAGTAGGTGTGACTTGGGAGCAGGCTATGGATTACTGCCAATGGCGTACCGACCGTGTGAACGAGATGGCGTTGGTGAACTGCGGCGCGATGCAAATTCCTGATTTCACGATGCTGAGCGAGGAGATCGACGAGGATGGTAAGGAAGAATGGGAGCAAGAGCACGGCTATGAGTTAGTGCCGTATGAGAAGCCGAGCGAGGAAGATCCGGACCAGACGATTACCGTTTATCGTCCGAGCTACGAATGGATCCGCGATAAGTTTGTATTCAATACCGAGAAATATAAGATGAATGATGAGTACGTTCCTGAGTATGGTCGTAATCCGAAACAAGATAGCTATGGCAAACCCCGTAAGGTGACTATCGCCGACGGTATTTTTGTGAACGGCTATCGTCTGCCGACCGAGGCTGAGTGGGAGTTCGCTGCTTATGCTCCGGTAGCCGGTGATGACGGTCTGACGATCGAGGGTAAGATTTATCCGTGGAGCGGCTATCATCCGCGCGATATGTCGAAGCGCGCCCTGGGTCAGATGCAGGCTAACTTCGTTCGTGGACGAGGCGACATGATGGGTGTCAGCGGTGCGCTGAACGATAAGTATGTGATCACCAACCCGGTAGATGCCTTCTATCCCAACGATTTCGGATTGTATAACATGGCCGGAAACGTAAACGAGTGGGTAATGGATGTATATCGTGAGACGACGTTCCAAGATGCATCGGAGTACAACTCCTTCCGTGGTAATATCTACAGCTACCCGGTACTGGACGAGGATGGCAGATTTGCTACAGACTCGCTGGGTCGCGTTCAGATTGCCTGGACGAGCAAAGAGGATAAGCGTGACGTACGCGATGGCGACCGCGCAAGTCTGTATGATACCGATTTCCCGTTGATCGGCGACACCACCGGTCTGGCTAATCTGGAGGAGCGTAAGATTGATATCACCGATATCCTGGCTCCGCGTATCACCAAGAAGACCCGCGTTTACAAAGGTGGTTCTTGGGCTGATCGTATCTACTGGCTTAATCCGTCTACCCGTCGTTATCTGGATCAAGACCAGGCATCGTCGAAGATCGGTTTCCGCTGCGCGATGTCGGCTCTGGGTGATCAAATTCCTCCGACGCCTATTGTTCAATAAGCATTAACGTTTAAAATAAGTTCTAAGATATGAATTTTCCTGAGAATATTCGCTATACCAGCGAGCACGAATGGATCCGTGTAGAGGGTGATGAGGCATATGTCGGCATCACCGACTATGCGCAATCCGAGTTAGGCGAGATCGTTTTCATCGACGTTCCTACGGAGGGTGAGACGGTAGCGCAAGGTGAAGTGTTTGGTTCTATTGAAGCCGTTAAGACGGTGAGCGACCTGAATATGCCTGTTACAGGTGAGGTGCTGGAGATCAACGGTGCGCTGGATGCACAGCCGGAGTTGGTCAACAACGACCCGTATGGAGAAGGCTGGATTATCCGCATCGCGGTGAAGGATGCAGCAGAGCTCGACAGCCTGATGGATGCTGCGGCTTACCAAGCTTCCCTCTAATAGCCCGTTGGGAATGAAAAAAGACTCGCTGGTGGCGAGTCTTTTCTTTTTGTGTACTTCGCTTAGAAGCGATAGGTAGCTCCTAAGAGGAAGTTAATACCTTGCGAGCGATAGCCGTAGTAGATCTCGTTCTTCCGATGCAACCAGTTATTGAGTTGGAAGAAGAGGGTGAGGTTCGGTTGCGGTTCTGGACGCAGGGCGTTGTTATTGGTTTTGCATTTCGTGCTCTCGTTCTTCACCTTACCTACCCACATATCGTACTGCAGACCTAAGTTCAGGTCGATGGTCGGGGCGAGCCAGTGTTCACCGTCGGTGGCCAAAGCCAGACGTTTTCCGGCGAAGTGGTTATCGGAATAAAGCGACCAATTCTTGTTGATCCTGCCGTCGATACGCAGACCCAGTTCCCAGTTGGGACGGTCATAAACGGTGGTATCGCCTTTCCAGATATAGTAATCGCCGTGCAGGTTCACGCGCACGAGGTCCTGGTAGTGGTAGTTGAGCTGACCGCCGATCTTACCGCGCTGGTAGTTATCCGCATGGACATGGATGAAATCTCCTGCCATAAGGGGCTTATTCAGCGGCGCGTAATTGGTAGTGTCATCGGCCGTAGCGATCCAGAAGTCCTCATACATCATATAAGCGTATCCGCCGTGTATTTCGATGAGCACATCGCGATGCGGACGAATATGGAAGCCGAGTTCGGCATCCACCGGGGTATAGGGTGCACACGGACGGATGATACCGGCGTGAATCATACTATAGCGGTTCTCCTCCATGTAGCTCTGCAGCGAGCCGAAACCGAGAGAGCCTTTGATATCCGCATAGATGGTCAGCCATTGTTTAGCAATTTGGGCCTCCAAGTTGATATGCGGCGAGGGCGCAAAGCTGACGTTCTCGGTCTTGGATAGGATCTGATGACCTTTCCCGATATTGAGGTCGAAGTTCACTCCCACATGTACGCGCAGGCGCGTTCCTTCATAAGCATAATAAGGTTCAATCCGGAAGTTATGACGGCTCTTTTGGTAGAGCGAGTTCGGAATACCGAGGGCATCGTTGAGTTGCAGGAAGTTATTCTGCACATAGAGTTGCGCTCCTACATGGTGCTCGGCGCTATGCCAGTCGAACGATCCTTTCGTGCGCAGCTGATGCTCGGAAACGGCTCCTGCTTTCGCAAAGAGCATATAGCCCGTCTGCACCTGGTACTGCACGTCTTGTTTGGCGTTCGCTTTCACACCCAGATAGACCTCAGCGGTCCACAGCGAAGTCTTATCTTTGTCCCCTATGGTATAGGGCTTCGGATAAGCTTCGTCGTTCTTTGCCCACATGCCGAAGGTCTGGCTGTAGTCGTAGAAATGGCCGTACTTATGATAGAAGATATTGCCTCCGCTCAGGCCGAAATAGAGGTCGCATTTCGAGTAGGTATGCGTGAAGTTAAGGCCCACTTTAGTCTTACTGAGTGCGGCCAAACCCCATTCGGCACGATGGTGCGCATAGACATCAAGAATAGAGTTCTTGGTATCATCCAGGTGGTATCCGAAATCCAAGAGTGTGTTCGGGTGCCCCAGGGCACCGCGGATATATCCGTTGTACTTACGTCCCAGTTCAAAACGCGTAGGCTGGGAGAGCAGCGGATTAAAAGTTGCTTGCGGCGTCACCTCCGCAGTGAAATCGGAATAATGCACCTGCGAAGACTCTATCTTAGTCTCCACAACAGCCGGCTTCGTAGCAATTTTTCCTGCGGCTTGAATTACCGGTTGAAAATCGCGTTCTACGGTCACAGAGCGGTGGAGGGCACTGTCTTGTTGTGCGAACAGGGTACCGCTCAGCAGCAGGGCTAAGCCGCTTAGGGCGATGCGTATATTGTTTATCGTATTACTCTTCATCTTCCACTTCCTCCTTTACTACGGGTTTTTCCAATTGATCCAATTCCTTCAGGCGGTTCGCCAGAAGCGAATGAATACCGTCGGTCTTATTGAGGTAATTCTGCTGTAATACAAGCAGATACTGGCGTGCCTGGAAGTACTCGCCTCGCTCGCGGTTGATATCGCTTAAGAGGATGAGTGCGCGCGCTAACCAGAACTGCTGTTGGGTGTTCATTTGGGTGAACTCCATGATTTGCGCTTCAGCGGTATCCAGGTCTTTGAGTTCGAAATAGCTCTGCGCCAGCAGGTATTTGGCTTCGGCTCCCTGCGCTGTACGAACTTCTTTGCTCAGCGTCGTCAGGTCGGGTTGGGCGTTCTTCCATTGGTTCAAACCGATGTACGCTTTCGCGCGTCCGTAGAGTGCTTCGATGCGCATGTCATCGCTGATGGGTTGGTCGCCGAGTATCATATCTGCAACGTCAATGACGGCCTGATGACGGCCCAGCGCCTGGCTGCAACGTAAGATACCCAAGCGGGCTATGAGCGTGTTCTCGCGACTGGAAGCCAGTGCCTGCAAGCGATAGAAGCCTTCGAGGGCGCAACTGAAATCGCCTTTGTCGTAGCAAATCTCTGCCACGCGGGTAGCAGCCTCCTCCTGATAAGGATTAGCATTCATCTCCGCCAGGATCGCATACTGCGCCAGGGCTTCGCTGTTCTTGCCGAGACGGTAATACGAGTCAGCCAAGTAATAACGCGCGGTAGTGCAATAACGACCGCCGGAGCAGTACTGGGTGATATAATTCGACAGCGCCACCGTAGCTTTCTGATACGCCGCCTGCATATACTGCATTTCAGCCGCGGCATACATCAGCGAGTCCTCCTGCGTGATGACGTTCATATCCATCTTCGCCAGCTGTTTAGTGAAGTTCACATACTCGCCGACATTGTCGGTCTCCACATACAGTGCCTGCAGGGCATCGAGGGCGGTGTAGGCCTCTTCGGTAGCCGGATATTTCTCGATAGTCTGCCTGTACGCCGCAATAGCCTGGTCGTTCAGCTGCAGGTTTCGATAGAGCATCGCGCGTTCCAGAGAAGCTTTTCGGGCCAAGGTGGAGTGCGGATAGGTAGCCAAGAGCTGTTCGTACGTGACGATAGCACCTCTTTCGTCCTCTAACTGCAACTGCGCACGCGCGGTCTCATACACGCCGTCGTCAGCATAGTCTGACTTCGGATAGCGCGTTGTCAGTTCACGCATCACGCTGATCTTCTCCGCATATTTATGTTGCAGCCCCAGGGCATATCCGCGCTGGAAGAGCGCATAGTCTGCGCCGGAGGCCTGCAGGTTGCTTACTTGCGAATAATAGGAGATGGCCTGGGGGAATTGGCGTGCATTGAAATAGCAGTCACCTATTCGGTTCAACGCATCGGCATAAGTCGGTTCGGTAGCCAGCGCCACATCGAGATATGAGGAGAAGACCTCCTGCGCATTGGCGTATTGTTGCTGCGAGAAATAGCAGTAGCCTTGCAGGTAACGGGCGATGGCGTAGTTACTCGACTGCCGCGCATCGGGACGCAGGAAGAAGGCTTTCAGGTCCTTCTCGCAAGCCGCATAGTTACGCAAACGATAGGCAGCCTCGGCGCGTACGTAGTACGCCTCTGTGGTATACTCCGAAGCGTCCTCCGTATGGTTGATCACTTCGCTCATCCATTCGATGGCCTGCTGCATCTTACCCTGCAGGAAATTATCCGCACCCAGTTGATAGCGCAGATACTGCTTGGTTTTCAGCATCTTAGGCGTCGGTTTATCGATGGAATCCAACACGGCGATAGCGGCTGCGTAGTTCTTACTCTGCATGAGCGCATCGCTCAGCAACTGATAGACCTTGCTCTCGTATTTGGAGTTCGGGAACTGGTGCAGGAAGTCGTTGAAAGCCCGCACGGACTCACCCAGCGCGCTGGACGACTCGTAGGTGCAGAGCGTGTAATTATACGCCGCCTCTTCCTGCACAGCGGGTGTCAGACCATAGGATGCTGCGGCTTGGAACGACAACTTCGCCTGTTCGGGCATCGCCATCTCCACGTACGCGTTACCCATCGTCAGGCAGGCAGCCTCGGAGATCGTGTCTTTCTCCTGCTTCACCTGCTTGAGGTACTTCACCGCGTCTTCGTATTCGCCTAACTTGTATGCCGCTACACCCAGCATGAAGATATCATTGCGCAGCAACTCTTCTTTGTTCTCCGTTGCTGCTTTATGATACTGCTGCAAGTGCGTAGTTGCCTGTTTATAATCGCCCTTCAGGTAATACGACTCACCTAAGATACGATGTAACTCGCTGTTATTCAGCGCTTCGGGATGTTCGCGCAACAGCGTCTCGGCACGCGTAACAGCCTCTTCATGATGTCCCAAAGCGTACTCGATCTGCACGATGTAGTAGGGTACGGTCTTGCTGTACGCCGGTTCGTTCTCCAGTTTTTTGAATACCGGCAGCGCTTGCTCGTATTTCTGCTCTTTATAGAGACAGTAACCGTAGTAATAGGTGCCATGGGTGGCATAGCGCGTGTCCGATTTGCTGAGTTGACCGAAGTAGATCGAAGCCTTGTGATAGTCCTGCTGCATGAGGTAAGCGTAGCCTCGATAGAAGGTGTAGTCCAACTGATGTGGACGTGTCAGTGCCTTCAGGTCGATGGACTCCAGGGTCTTCAGGCCTTGTTTATTCTGCCCTTTCTCCACCTGCAGCACACCTTGCATGAACTTCACTTCGTCCGCAAAAGTGGTGTATGGGAAGGCTTGCAGATAGGCCTTCAGATCCTTCGCCAACTGCTTGTCGCGCACCTCAAAACGGGCTGCTAAAGCATTGTAGCGCTGTTCCATCTCTGTGGTCTGAGCCCAACTGCTCAGGCTCATAACACACAGAAATACAATGATATAATTACGAATAGACGTCATTTCGTTGGTTTATCTTCTTGCACGATTTTTGCGTTGCATCTTCTGCTTTTGGCGGTTACTCATGGCTTTCCAAACAGCGAACACGAGGATGATCAGTACGACGATGCCGATGATAGCAATCATGACCGGACTGAGGTTGTCGCCTTTGACGCGGTTCCACATCTTCACGAGTTCTTCGTTCATATCGCCTGCGTCATGCATCAAAGCACAGCGGTCGATGGTGGTTTTGTCTGCGTAGAAGACAGGGTTCGCATGAACTTCCGTAGCCTCTTCGCCGAAGAAATAGCTCAGATCCAGTGCTTCCGGCCATTCCTCTTCGTCGTTCGCCCATTCGAGGATCTCCGGTGTAGCGATGACGGACACATATCCGATATAGTCCATGTTCTTGATGGCGTTCTCCGGGATACACATGTAGTTGATCCACCAGGTAGCGGCTTTGGTATTGACAGCATAAGCCGGGATACACCACCCGTCAAACCATACGTTCGACCCCTCGTCAGGCACGATATATTGCAGTTCAACGCCGTTCTCTTCCGCCTCGTCGATAGCAAATTGCGCATCACCGGACCAGCTGAGGTTCATCCAGGCTTTACCCTTGGTCATCTCCTCTTTTCCGAAGTCCACTTCCCAGCCGGCGAAGTTATCTTTGGCGGCCGTGAGGATCTCCTCGACGCGTGCGATACGCTCCGGGGTGATGGTTTTGACCAAGTCGTCACGGGTCACTTCGCCGCGCGCTATCTCATCGCGATAAGCGTACAGCACAACAACCGAATAGACATCGCGGAAAGCATCCTTCATGTAGATCTGGCCTTTGAATTTCGGGTCCAGAAGCGCACCCCAGGTATGCAGGTCCTCGCCATTCACGTGCTCGGGGTTATAGATGAAACCGGTCGTACCCCACATATACCCAACGGTGTAGTCGCTCACGGTCTCTGTATCCGACATCTGGGCGAACTTGTCTACTGCGAAGGGGGCTACATTGTCGAAGTAACGTTGCTCTTCGGGAATGCTGGCCTTGTCGATTTTCTTCAACAGGTTCGCTTTGAGCATTCGCTCGATGATGTACTCGGAGGGACAGATTACGTCGTAGTCCTCGTGACCTACTTCGATCTCGGTTAACATCGATTCATTGATGTCGAAGGTCTGGTAGATTACTTCTACCTCCTCGCCGGTCATCTCTTTGTACCAAGCGGGGAAGCCGTTAAGTACGTTTTCGTCAATGTAATCGGCCCAGTTATACACTTTCAGTGTATGTGCGCGGTCGGCCGCAAAACTGCCCATTGCAAACAGGGCAACAAGCATAAAAGAAAGAATCTTTTTCATTTTTTGTATCGTTAAACATTAAACTTTAAACTCTCAACTCTCAACTTTTCTTTGCTTGCCGTGCGGCGCGCCAGTTGATGATAATTAGCAGCACGAGCATCGTCAGGAAGATAAGCGAGAACAGCGGTCGCAGTTCCGGCGTCAAACCGCCCTTACGCGCGTCCGCGTAAATAAAGGTACTGAGTGTATTCAGTCCGCTACTTCCTTTGGTGAAGAACGTCACGCCGAAGTCGTCGATACTGAGGGTGATACTGAGGATAAATCCGCTCAGCATACCCGGCCACAGTTCCGGCATCATCACTTTGCGCAGCGCCTGGAAGGGTGTCGCACCCAAGTCCAAGGCCGCCTCGTAGATATTCGGGTTCATCTTCGTGAGTCGGGGCATCACGCTCAGCACCACGTACGGCGTACAGAACACCACATGCGCGATGATGACGGTCGTCAGACCGCGACTGATACCCAGGAACACGAACAGCAGGAACAATGAGATGCCCGTCAGGATATCCGGGTTGATCATCGGCACGCTGTTCAGCAGTTGGATCGCACGGCGGCTCCGTTGACGCATGTTGTAGATGCCGATGGCCGCCAGTGTTCCCAATAAGGTGGCGAACGTAGCGGCAATAACGGCGATGATCAGCGTGTACAGCAGCGCTTGGTACATATCCGGGTTCACCTGCACTTGCGCCACACGGTCGTACCCCGAGAACAAGTTCTCGTACAGACCGAACGTGAAGCCCGTCCAGTTACCCAATACCTTGCTTCGCGTGAACGAGAAGAAGATGATCAGCACGATCGGCGCGTACAGTAGCACGATCAGGAACCAAAGATACGACTGCGAAAGGATACGTCGCGTCGTCAAGTTACGGTCCCGTTTCTTCGCTTCTATCTGAGCAGAGCTCATGGCATTTTTCGGAGTGCTGGCAAGCACCTCTTGACTCTTGACTCTTGACTCTTGACTCATCATAGCACACTCTGAGCCTCCTGCTCGTCATTGTTTCCGAAGAAACTGGATAAACCGATAATCAGCAGCAGTACCAGCGACAGCGCTGCGCCGTAGTTCCACATTTGCAGACCGCCTTCGCCGAACGCACGTTGAATCAACGATCCGAACAACGTGATCTTATTGCGGGTCAGCAACTCCGAGATAGCGAAGGTCGAGACGGTCGGCATAAAGACCATCACCACACCGCTGTAAATACCTGATTTAGAGAGCGGTAAGATTACTTTTGTAAATACCTCCCGACGGTTGGCGCCCAAGTCATACGCCGCCTCGATGAGCGAGTGGTCCATCTTCTGAAGCGTATTGTAAATCGGGTAGATCATAAACGGCAGGAAGTCGTAACACATACCGTACAGCAGTGCGCCTTCTCCCAGCGGGATAGAGAACATATTGAACAGTTCCACGGTAGCCAGTGTACGCAGCAGGAAGTTAATCCACATCGGCAGGATGAACAGCATTGACATCACAACCGGCGTCTTCAACTCCGCTGTCGCCATGATATACGCCGCCGGATAGCCCAGCAGCAGACAGATCACGGTGGTCAGAATAGCAATTGCTATCGAATAGATAAAGGTGTTCACCGCCTCGCTGGTCGTGAAAAACTGCACGAAGTTATGCAGCGTGAAGTCGCCGCCCGGCGTGGTGAACGCATAGACTACGATCAGCAGTAGCGGCAGCACTACAAACAGCACCAGGAACAGCACGTACGGCCAGGCCCAGGTGTGACGGGAAGAGGCTATTTGAAGAAACTTTTTCATTGTTGCTCTTCCAGTTTATCGATGTAAATCTTGTTTTTCGGAATGACGATACCTACGCGGTCGCCGTCGTCCCATACATCGTTCGTATTCACATAAAGGTCATAACCCTCATCGGTGCGAATTGTCAGTTGATAGTGGTTTCCCTTATAGAGGATGAAATGTACATCGCCGGCAATGAATCCGTCTTCCTCGTGGTCCTGCAAGTCGATGTCGCGGAAACCGACCCGAACTTGTACCCGATCACCCGGTTCAAAACCTTCCAAAGCCTTCTCTTCCACTTCCCAGTCCGCATCCATGAAACGCACCTTACCGTTCTTCAGCACTTCGCCCTCCAGATAATTCCAGATATAGTGCTCTTTCTTCATGATTTGGATATCTTCGGGTTTCACGAGCATGCCCACTTCCGTGCCGGGCAGGAACTCATGGTAGTCCTGCACCATAAACTCATAGCCGTTCGCGGTCTTGACGGTCATCTCGTAATGGACGCCTTTGAAGATGCAGCTGGTCACCTCTCCGTACCATTTCGTGAACTTACCCTTCGGCACGCGGTCTTCTGCATCATCCTCTTCCTGTCCGACGATCTTACCGCGCTTCTCATCTTCTTTGCGCCAGATATAGATATCCTCGGGCCGAATGACCACATCCACCGGGTTGTTCTCGCCGAAACCTTCGTCGATACAGTCGAATTCCTGATCGTTGAACAGCACTCTACGGTCGCGGATCATCGTACCGGAAAGGATGTTACTCTCTCCGATGAAATCGGCTACGAAGCAGTTCTGCGGCTCATTATAAATATCAGTAGGAGTACCGATTTGTTGAATTTTTCCTTCACTCATCACGACCACGCGGTCCGAAAGGGTCAAGGCCTCTTCCTGATCGTGCGTGACGTAGATAAAGGTGATACCGAGTTTCTTATGCATCTCCTTGAGCTCTAACTGCATGTCCTTACGCATCTTCAAGTCCAGCGCCGCCAAAGGTTCGTCCAGCAACAGCACTTCCGGCTGGTTGACGATAGCGCGCGCGATGGCTACACGTTGCTGCTGACCACCGGAGAGCGAGTCCACATTACGGAACTCATAGTCACTCATACCTACGGTCTTCAGCGCCTGTTTGACGCGTTTCATGATCGTGTCTGCGTCCAGTTTTTTCAGTTTCAAACCAAACGCCACATTATCATACACATTTAAATGGGGGAAAAGGGCATACTTCTGGAACACTGTGTTCACAGGACGTTTGTGCGGCGGGGTCTGTGTGATGTCTTCGCCTTTCAGCAGGATATCACCCTCTGACGCTACTTGAAAACCCGCGATACAACGCAACAACGTCGTCTTGCCGCAGCCCGAAGGACCTAAGATCGTGACGAATTCACCTTTCTTCACCTGAAGGCTCACGTCATTCAATGCAAACTTACCATCCTCGAATTGCTTCGATACGTGGTTTACCTCGATAATAAATTTTTCCATTTCTTCAACAAACTCTTGTTTTGTCAAGCAATCTAGATTGGATTCCGATAATCCTCAATCATAAAACTTTGTTTTGGTTACACAATATTTCACGCGCTGTACAATAATTATTTACAAGCGCGTACGATGCACGCATAGGCGCGCACTCACGCAATTTCGCTGCAAAAGTACTATTAAATTTGCATATATGCAAGAATTTAACAAAAAAAATCAAAAAAGTGCCCAAAAATTTGCGTATATAAAAAAAAAGCAGTACTTTTGCACCCGCTTTTCGATCGAGAGGCGCACGCCTTGAGAAAAACGGTGACTTCACCGCTTTTGAGAAAAAGAGGCGGGATAGCTCAGCTGGTTAGAGCGCATGATTCATAATCATGAGGTCCCCAGTTCAATCCTGGGTCCCGCTACAAAAACCACCCCACAACGGTGGTTTTTTTTGATTATGAATCATGAGGTCCCAAGTTCTTATCTCGGATAAATCCTCGAACGATTATGTCTTCGCCATTTTCAATCCTGGGTCCCGCTACAAAAACCACCCCACAACGGTGGTTTTTTTGTGCTTTTTATTTGCACATGTCAAAAAAAGCAGTATCTTAGCGGCGGATCTTAATAAAATATCCGAATTTCCTAAATTATTTGTGCCCCTTTCTAACGGGCATATATCTCGTAATATTCTTATTATGAGCAATTTATAAAATACTTCACGCGGGTTTTGTGATAAAGCATCGCATGTTCTATTGCACATCTTCCGTCCGAAACGGTGATTTTAGTAATTCCTTTGCATGGCTTCACCTGTTAGCAATACTGTTTTTCATTTTCTTTGTATTCGTCATATTTACACTTTCCCTTCCCTACGCGTATATCCTTACGCTCCCGCTTATGCACTGGATGGTTATTGCGTTTATCTGTCTAATTTTCATTCTTCCGGACTTTCTATATTTCCGCGGCCAATATGTGATTGAGGAAGATATGCTTATTATCCGTGAAGGGTATGGTTTCTGCCGGAATCAAGAACTACGTATCCCCTTAGATACTATTTATGAAGTATATCTCAAAAACACATGGACTCTACGTCCGACACTTTTCATTAACGTCAACGGCATCCACCGCCAACTTCACGCAACCACGCATTCCGTAGAATTGGCCATTGCCCTGGCATGCCATTTACGGAAAAATTAATTTTAGAAAGATTTATTTGCACAATTGAAAAAAAAGTAGTAATTTTGTGCAAACAACAATCTTTTTCAGCGAAAAAACACGCTTGTACAAGCACAGACGATATTTTTCTGCTAAAAAGATTGCAAATTTGGAAAATTTGTAGTACCTTTGCAGGCGAAATAGAAAGTTACCATGGAAGATAATTTCGCAATACAACTTTTTGAAGGAAATAAGGTCCGTATCGTTTGGGACGAGGAGCAGGAAAAGTACTATTTCTCCGTTGTGGATATAGTGCAAGTGTTAACTGGTAGCGTGGATGCTAAGCAATATATAAAACGTTTGCGCACGCGTGATCCGGAATTGAATCTCAAGTGGGGTACAATTTGTACCCCTGTTGAAATGAAGGCATTTGACGGAAAGAAAAGGAAGATACAAGCAGCTGATTTACAGGGTATTTTCCGTATTATCCAATCTATCCCCTCCAAGAAAGCAGAGCCGGTTAAACAATGGTTAGCGCAATTAGGCGAACAACGCATCGACCAGATGATCGATCCGGAACTGACCTTCCAAATGGCGGTAGAGGACTATCGTCGGCAGGGTTATTCGGATAAGTGGATCAACGAGCGCATGCGTTCCATAGAGATGCGCAAAGAGTTGACGGACGAATGGCAACGCGCGGGTATTACGGAGCACAAAGACTTCGCTATCCTGACGAATGTGTTAACGAAGGCTTGGAGCGGAATGACAACCGGCGAGTACAAACGCCATAAAGGGCTGACCAAAGAGAACCTACGCGACAACATGACCAATGTCGAACTCGCGCTTAATACCTTGGCCGAAGTGGCCACTACAGAGCTTTCTCGTCAACGCAATCCGAAAGGTATGTTTGAAAGTCAGCAAGCAGCACAGGCAGGAGGCAAAGTGGCGAAGAATGCGCGCGAAGACCTGGAACGTCAATTAGGTCGTAGCGTAATCTCTTCCGAACGTGCCTCCGATCATATCCGCCCGATTGAAGAAGGGAAGGCACAAGAATTATAACAAGATCATTTGAGAGTACCGTTTTAGTACCGAAATAGTACCGTCATTCCCAAACGAGTCCCGAAATTTGAGACTCGTTTTTTTATGCCTATCTTTGCGCCAAAATTCGAAGAATATAGAAGGTAGAGGGTAGACCAGGCGGACGGGCGGACACCCTTTTCTTAAAATATACACACATACGCGTGTGTGAAGAATATAAACAAGGGTGTCAGCCGTCAGCCTGTCAGCCTATACAGCCGGATGACATCAAACGGCGGAATGGACAAAATAAAAGCCGGCATTCAATGCCGGGGAATGGACATACGAAAAAGACGGGACGTAGATGTCCGTAATGGTCGCGAGATGGTCGCGGGATTGAACC
>JAEDNI010000057.1 GCA_016302585.1 Paludibacteraceae bacterium
TAAAAGAAGCAAGGCTTCTAAAGCACTCAAAGGGTTTTGTTTGTTTTTTTCTAATCCTTGCTCAAAAAAATAGGGCATTTCCTTGCACATGTCATTTTTTTGTTGTACCTTTGCAGCGGCATTTGTGGCGCATGGATGTTAAAGTTAAAATAGTCAACGATAATATCGTTCAGGTATTCACGATGGATGACGAGCACGTTTGTTCGTTTGAGTTGCCATGTGAAAAAGGCAAACTCACCTATTCGTATATGGCAACGCGGATAGAACATCTGTTTTATGATGATATCAAGTCCGCAGATGTTTTGAATGCTATTGCGTATGTTGTGAAGCGTTGTAAACACGAGGGCTTCACGCCGCGCCTTTATTTTGAGGAAACGGAAGAACGGCAAAATGTCGGTTCGCTTATTCGCGAAGTACGTATAAAACGTGGAATTTCCTCTAAAGATGTAGCGATGTTGGTTGGTCTCGCAGCCCCCAACTACTCGCGTATAGAGAGCGGTCTGACTTCGCCCACTTACAAGACGCTCATGCGTATTTTTGATGTGCTGGATATTCACATGAATATTCAATCGGCGGATCATGCTCCGATAAATGTAGAGGAACGAGCAGAAGAAGAGCGCAATGCAGCATGGGAGATAGAAGAAAAGCGACTAATTGCGCAAGTCCGTAAAGAACATCCTAAAATGCTTCTATGGTCAGCTAAGCGAGTAAAGGAAAGTTCTTATTACCAACAACTTGTAAGGGAGTATAAAGGTAATTAGCAAAAACGATAACTATTTTCGTTCGATATTATACCATATAACACTAAAAAATAAGCAATTATGGCAAATCTCAAACAAGCACTTCGCTCTGCATTCGAAGATGGCACGTCTTATGGTACTGTGAATTCTAACGGATACCTGTATAGTTTCTTAGATAATGTGTATGACAACAAAATGAGTATTGAACACCAACAGATGTTCGATCATGGTTCCGGTGGTGAACTGCATTCCAAAGCGGAGGCTGTTCATTCATCATCTATGTTGGGATACAATTTCTTCAGTTGGATTGACAAGAAACATCCTTTCGTATGGGATGACGTGGTTTATACTAAAGTATATTTTGAGGTACAACTCCGTACTCTGTGTTGTCGAAGCAACCCCGCTAACATGGATATTGTGCTTGAAGGAGAAAGGTTTGGGCAAAGAGTATTACTATTTATTGAATCAAAATTCCTTGAGTATACTAATCATGGTAAGTTAGAATTGTCTGAGGCTTATCTTATGCCTGAAAATTATTATATGGGGTCTTGGAATGATGTTGCATATGAGTTGCGCGTTGAAACGCGCAACACTAATCATTACAACGAAGGTCTAAAACAGTCTTTCTGTCATCTTGTGGCGTTAAATGCTCTTCAAAATCCCAAAGCACTTGCTTGGTTTAATGCAAATAATGTGTTACAGATTGAAAACTTAGATGAGGTAGAAATCCGTTTCACAAATGCTATTTTCTATCCTCGAAATGACTTTGAAGCTGAATACCAAAAATACCAAGACTACGAAGAATTGTATCGGTGGTTTAAGAAGTTCATCGCAAGAATTGCTCCGTATTCTGTTCAACCCGGATGGAATAACTATTACGAACTATGGCGTCTAATGAGAGACCAGATTTCTGACATAAACAGGAAGGCATTTTTGGAGCGTCGATACATAAATTTTGCCGAAAAATGCTAAAAAATCAATAAGATAGCATTTTTCTAACAACCAACATTCATACTCAAAAGCCCTGTATCTCTTTGAATACAAGGCTTTTTTCTTTATGTTCGAAAACTAATTAGCAAAAACGCTAACATTTCTCGTTCGTATTTAGGTACTATAACGTAAATTTTTGCTAATATGGAAAATGAAATCAAAATTCAATTCGCTCTCCCCAACTTAGTGTCCATGCAGGACTGTCTCATCAACCCGCCTGCTGATTGGCAGCAGAAGATCTGCGGCAAACTGCAAGAACTGGTCATGGACTATCTGAACTCAAACCACCTGACCATCAAAGCTCAGTTGGCTGACTATGCCGTGTGCGAAAGCGGCTGGCAGTATGCCGACAAGCTGGCCGAAATGCAGGTTGCCTCAATTGTAAGTAACTATTTTGACATATACTATGCGCAAGATTCGAATAACTAATGTATCACGCAATGCAAAGCATTGCCTTAAAAAAGCAGAAAGTATGAGACCTAATCTATTAGACTTCACGCCTTCAGGGAAAGCCTTAATCGACATGCCTAACTATAGCGATATCTCCTTCTTGGAGAGCTTTGGCTTCAGCCCTATCGAGAATGTGGAGCAGGAGATTCAGCAAGCGGACACTCCCGAACGTGCTGCTTTCCTGCAGCATTATGTCGATACGTACAAGCGTACGTTTACCGAACCGCCCAGAAACTACCTCAAAGAACCCGAGGTCAAGGAAGAAAGTTTGCCAGACTTTGAGGCTCCCAGTTACAAGTCAGTCCTTCTACGCAACGTGCGTTTGCTCCATACCACTGCGTGGTATATGATGGGGCATGTCGATGCAGAAATCCACGCGGTAAGACGGCATCTCAGTGAACTGCTGTGCGATCGGGTTGTGATAGATAATTTGGAGGAGTTCATAAATCTCACTGTCACTTCCAAGAACCACGAAGAGGCTTGTGCTCGCTTCCAAAAGCGGTTTGAGATTGGCTACGTAAAAACCCAGTATCTTCTCAGCATGCCGCTCTCCAAAGTCACCTCATTTGACCCGGTGAAATACGCCATTGAGAAAGAGGATTACAAGCGGCGTCTGGCTTTTGTCAGCCAACTGAAACCTTCTAACATGGCTACTGCTATGTATTTTAATAAGAAAGATATTCCGTATTAATTTTTAAAAACTTCTATAATATGAACTTTACACACTTACACGTCCATTCTAATTATTCACGCTTTGACGGCTTGGCAAAGTATAGAGACATTGTGGACAAATGTATCGCGACCGGCATGAACGCGGTTGCTATTACCGATCATGGCAATATGTGCGGTATCAAGGAACTGTTCGACTATTGCAAGTTAATTAACGAGGAGCGCAGTCTGGACGGCATTAAGCCGTTCATCCCTATCGCTGGAGTTGAGGCGTACTGCGCCCGCCGTGGTCGTCATTTGATGTCCGACGCAGTAGACCGAGGTGGGTGGCATGTCATCCTGTTAGCCAAGAACAAGACCGGCTATCAGAACCTCTGCCGTCTTGTTTCTGCAAGCAATCAGGAAGATGCTTTCTTCGTTGTTCCTCGCATCGATCACGAACTGCTGGAGCAGTATCACGAAGGCATCATCTGTTGCTCCGCTTGTATTGGAGGTGAACTGCCGCAGAAAGTGCTTGCAGGTTTGCAGTCCGGCGACATGGCTGAAGCTCGCAGAACATTGGAGTGGTTCAAGAACCTATTTGGCGATGATTATTACATCGAGATTCAGCGTCACGAGACGCACAGAAGAGGGGCTAATCGCCAAACCTTCAAGTTGCAGTCTGCTATCAATCCCGTGCTGATAGAACTTGCACATGAGTACGGCGTGAAAGTCATCTGCTCGAATGACTGTCATTTTATCAACAAGGATGATGCCGACGCACAGGATCTTCTCATGTGTTGCCAATCTAACAAGAAGGTCGAGGATAAAGACCGGATTCGGTACTCCAAACAGGAATGGATCAAATCCCCGCAGGAGATGGAAGCCATCTTCAGTGACCTGCCTGAAGCACCCGCCAACACGCAGGAGATAGTCGATAAGGTCGAGCTATACGACATTGAGCGTGCGCCCGTTTTGCCAAAGTTGGAACTTCCGGTATCTCCTTCGGAATATCTGCGCCAACAAGTGATGCAGGGAGGCATTGAGCGTTATGGCGCAGCATTCGTCCAATCGTCTGCGTTCACGCATCGCGTCGAAACGGAACTACAGACAATATGCGCATATGAAGAGACGGTGTCCTATCTTCTTATCGTTGCTGACTTGGTGAACGCTGCACGCCAAATGGATATCGAGGTTGGACCGGGTCGTAACTCCGCTGCGGGTTCACTCGTGTTGTACTGCCTCAAGATAACCAACATCGACCCGCTGAAATATGGTCTGCTCTTTGAGCGTTTCTATAACGATACAAGCACCTTGCCGGACATCGATTTGGATGTCGAGGATTGTGAGCGCGAAAGGCTCGTAGATTATCTTATGCAGAAATACGGAAAAGAGCATGTTGCCCATATCTTCATGCCTTACACACAAGATTCTATCCGCAGAACCTCCTTCCACGCTTGCGGTAATGCGCTATCCGGAGAAGATTTGAGTAACGTACTTCCCTTGTGTTCGGTTGAGGGCAGACACTCCAGCAAACGAGTTATCGTTACGAGTTATCGCGACAGAGCCTTAGAGTCTGTGGGAGTTGTGAAGTTGGATATCTTGGGCTTATACATGCCGACGATAATCAAACGCTGTCTGCATAACATCAAACGGGCGCATGGCATTGATCTTGACATCAACACCATCTCTTTGGACGACGAACTAACATTCCGGCTTTTCCAGGAAGGTCGTACAGTTGGAGTGATACAATTCGAATCGGAAGGTTTGCAGGAGTATTTGCGAGAACTCGTTCCGAATACTTTTGAAGAACTCATTGCGATGAATGCCATGTACCGCTCTGGGCCGATGGATAATATTCCGCACTATATCGCTCGCAAGAAAGGTTTTGAGTCAATCTCTTTCTGTCATCCTGTTATCGAAGATATCCTCAAAGAGACACGCGGTATAATCGTCTATCAAGAGCAAGTCATGTTGCTCTTTCAGAGGCTTGCTAACTTCACTCCTGAAGAGAGCGACAAACTTCGCCGCATGTTTGGTAAAGTCTCTCCCATCGTGGAAGAACTAAAGCGTACGTTTATCCGTCAAGGTCTTCAAAACGGCTATGATGAACTCGTGCTTACACTTGTCTGGGATGACCTCAAGAAGTATGCATTAAACGCCTTTGTGAAGTCTCACGCAGCCTGCTATACTTGGCTCGCCTACCAAGCCGCGTATCTCAAAGCGCACTATCCGATGGAGTTTTTGGATGCGTTTGCAACTATTCGGGATAAAGATAGCGATTGTTATAAACTCCTTGAAGAAGAACTGCGTTCCATTACCTGTTAGCAAAAACGATAACACCTCTCGTTCGTATATATATAATGTAGCGATCTTTTACATACTGAATTATAACACTAAATGTTTTTCTATATGAACGAAAATTTGGAATTGGTAAAAAACATTGAGTCCGGAATTAAAATACTTACGGACGAACAGGTCAAAGAACAGTTTCATCCCTTCGTTGAGTCGGTTGCTCGTCGTCAACTGCGCGGCGGCAACCCGGCTCCGATGGAGGAACTTCTGACCAGAGGAGAAACAGGATTGGTGGAAGCATGGCATTGGTACAATCCTGAAAGTGGATGCAAATTTATTCCTTATGCCGTCTGGTTCATTCGTCAGGCGATGGAAGGAAAACCGTTTAACCAAAATTGAAGTCAATATGAAGTTCGCCATTGTTGGAACGAGAAATCCAAGTATCTCGTATGAAGAATTCAAGGAAAAACTTGGTCGAGTAATCTCGAAAAATGTGGATACGATTGTTTCCGGCGGTGCTGTTGGTATTGACGCTTTCGCAAGGCGTTTTGCCGAAGAAAACCGCCTACAACTCATCGAACATCTGCCTGATTATTCACTTTACGGACGACGGGCTCCCATTGTGCGGAACTCGCTTATCGTGGATGACGCAGATGCGATGGTCGCCTTCCCGTCCGGAGAATCGAAAGGAACGTTTGACTCCATTCGGAAAATGGAGCAAACTGGTAAAAACGTCAAAATTATTAAAATATGATTTACAGAGGTGAATTTTATCATGGCCCTAACCAGAAATCGGAATTTGTGGTATATGGGTCACAGAAGCAAATCGCAATGATGATGGATATCATCGATAACTATTGCGAACTGACAAAAGAGTACGATCATCCATATTGTTATTGCTCGCAAGAACCTTTATGGAGATATTGGTGGTGGACAATAACGGATCCTATCCGAAACATCATCGCTGAAATTGAAGCGCCGGATGGCTGTTATAATGAAGATCTCAATTCCTTCCAGCGCATTGCTTACTGGTGGAATTATAGGAAGTCTCACAAGAAAAATAAAGATTCTTGAGAGAAATTCAGATTTATATTTGCACATATCAGAAAAATTAACTAACTTTGCAGCCAAGTTGTGCATGACGATGATGTTTTAGTTGTTTAACTTTGTTGATTATGACACTACAAAGTTACTAAAAATCAGCGAATTGTGCAACTTTTTTTGTTAAAAAAAATTAATCAAAGAACACTTTTTTTAATTCCGCCAACAGGTAAGCATTATTCATTTTTTTGTCAATTTATTTGTATATTCCAAATATTTATAGTACCTTTGCAGCCGGAAAAATAAGTATTAAATATAATGTCAAAAATTAAAGCTGACTTATTGCATGTCAAGGGAATTGACGTAGGTATTTATACCGAGGATTATCGCAATGAGTACATCTCGTTGACTGACATCGCGAGATTTCGTAATAGTGATGATCCGCGCTTTGCCATACAAAACTGGATGCGCAATCGCAATACCCTAGAGTTTCTTGGTCTTTGGGAAAGTCTGCACAATCCGAATTTTAACCGTGTGCAATTCGACACGTTTAGAAGTGAAGCTGGATTGAATCGTTTTGTGATGACTCCATCTAAATGGATTGAATCGACAGGCGCTATCGGATTGGTGACCAAAGCCGGTAGGTACAATAGTGGTACGTACGCACATAGTGATATTGCGATGGAGTTTGCTTCATGGATTTCTGCGGAGTTTAAACTCTACCTCATGAAAGATTATCGTCGGTTGAAGTTTGATGAGAACTCGCGCTTGTCCTTATCGTGGAATTTGAATCGGGAGATTTCCAAACTCAACTATCGAGTTCATACTGATGCTATCCAGCAGAACTTGTTACCTCCTGAATTGACCAAAGAACAACAATCGTACGTTTATGCTGATGAAGCGGATGTTCTCAATGTAGCACTATTTGGTATGACGGCGGCTCAATGGAGAAAACTCAATTCTGGCAAGAAGGGTAATATTCGTGATTACGCATCGTTGCAGCAATTATTGGTATTGGCCAATATGGAATCATACAATGCTTTGCTCATCGGTCAAAAGATGGTACAATCAGAGCGTTTAAAAGCTTTGCGCAATATGGCAATCAACCAATTAAATACTATTTCTGCGATGGAAATGACTAATCTTCCTCAACTCGCCTTATGACATGTGCAGTAGTAAACGTTGACGCAGATTCTGTCATTCAACGCACGATGTACTACGCATCCGGTGTGCCGATGGATGAAAGCATAGGTCGAGACCAACAGCCCTATTTATATAACGGCAAAGAATATATTACTGCTCATGGACTGAATGAATATGATAGTCATGCTCGGATGTACTATGCAACGAACTATATTAAAAAAAGTTATAAAAAGTTAATTTTTAAGCAAAAGATGATACATATCCATCTATATAAGGTCGATTGTTTCGCTCAATTTAGCGAACTCCAACTAAATCGCCAACAACCTGAATTAATACAAGCATTATAACAAGATCATTTGAGAGTACCGTTTTAGTACCGAAATAGTACCGTCATTCCCAAACGAGTTCCGAAATTTGAGACTCGTTTTTTTTATGCCTATCTTTGCACCAAAATTCGAAGAATATAGAAGGTCGGGGGTGACAGGGTGACGGGGTGACACCCTTTTCCTAAAACTATACACACCCACGCGTGTGTGAAGAATATAAACGAGGGTGTCAGCCGTCAGCCTGTCAGCCTATACAGCCGGATTAAAGTCTGGGTCGGAGCATCGCTCCCCGCGGTTCCTCCCGTTCGAATTGCCAAGTCAAGGCAATTCTCCATGGCACAATGGACAAAATAAAAGCCGGCATTCAATGCCGGGGAATGGACATACGGAAAAGACGGGACGTAGATGTCCGTAATGGTCGCGAGATGGTCGCGGGATTGAACCGTAAAAGGGAAGACCCTACCTCTCCATAGAGGGGGAAGAACACCGGCATCCGATGCCGGGGAAAAGACATACGAAAAGGCCGGATAGCATCCGGCAGAATAGAAACAGGGGCCGAGATACAGGGAGGGGCATAGAACAAAGAAAAGCCGGCATCCGATGCCGGGGAAAAGAAGAAAGAAAAACCGCGGAATACCGCGGGGAACAGGACAAAGAAACAACGCAGGGCTAAAGACCCGCGAACAAAACAAAGAACACCGGCATTCAATGCCGGGGAATAGACATACGAAAAGGCCGGCATCCGATGCCGGGGAAAAGAAGAAAGGAATGAGTATTACAAGCTGTACGGGACGACGGCGGAGCGAGACGGATGGAAAATGACCAACCACACCGGGAATTAGGTGATTTGAGTCCGTATTGCCTCCGAGATTACTCTGAGACACGTCCGTCTTGA
>JAEDNI010000058.1 GCA_016302585.1 Paludibacteraceae bacterium
CATACCTTTGCCACGATGGCGATTTCCAACGGTGTGGATGTGAAGACGCTGGCCAGTATGCGGAGCCGCTTCAGTGCAGGTTTCACTTTGGACGCCTACACCCATGTTACCAACGATATGCAGAGAGGCGCGGCAGAGAAAATCGGCAGCTTCATGGAATCGCTACGGCAACCACCACCCTAGAGCCTCCTGACCCACCGGAGGAAACTCAGTGCCAGGTGATTCCGTTCGAGAAGGTGGGATAATAGAATAGACGGAGTTCCCTTCGTAAGGGGACTCCGTCAGTTCTCTTTGACAGATCTCTCATCGTCATAACCCATAGAATACTTGCACTTAGAAACATAGGAAGCAAACATCTCACTAGAGTTGTAGGGTGCGATTCGATTCAGCTTGAGTTTCTCGGCAATAAGATTCAGCAACGTACTCTTACCCGAACCGTTTCCTCCGTAGAAAATCGTGATCCTGTCAAAATGCGCTTCGCCGAAGCCAATGCCTGAGAACAATCCGCATGGATATGGATTGTCGATGTAACCGTATTTCGGGCCTCCGTTATGCTCCGCCCGAGCACACAGCAGATCTGCTTCCTTTTCAATGGGTAGCGTGAATCGTTTTAGATACATTTTTTTCACCCGCTTATCTATTTCTTTGTGTATATCAAATATATAAACTTATCTGTCCAATAAATCGAACTTTTATCAGTTTTCCTCACTGAGATAAGCCAGAATTCTTCCCACAAGGCGTATCTCCTGCTGTGTTGGCGATGTCTCATAACCGGCATCGCAGCAGCGATCCTCCAGCGAAAGTTTGTATTTGAAAATATGCCCACCAATAAGGACCCCGTTTCGTATAAACAAGTAAATACGGAACAAAATCCCTCCACGTTCCCACCGCTTCAGTAAAGCGTCCGTAATACGGAAGCGATGCACCAGTTCTTTGCCTATACCAGCCAGTTCTTCAACAACGTATTCTTCACAATCCGCATATTCGCCAACGCCTTTCCCGTTATGGATTGCAATCGCTCCCAGCCTTTCCATGTTTATGGGCATTCCTACGACAGCGGCAAATACCTCGTGTTCTTCAACTCTCTTCATTGTAGTTGCCCCTTCTCTGGTCCCACCAAGTCAATAACCTCATAAAGAAAGCCTCCATTCCCTGTTGATGGTGCTATCATACAGGGTTCGGAGGCTTATTTGGTCGCTTTTAATACGACATTTTATCGGCCGATGATTTTCTGATCCAAATTGTAAAGGACTTCGTTGATATCGGACAGATCATGTATTCCTTCGCGGATGAAGTACTCAATGATCACATCTCGCTTGTTACTGTGGGAAAGGGTGTATCCAGCTCTAGAAAGCAAATCGTTTGCCTGCTTGAGTGTCAATTCCAGCGCGATTGCCAAAGCAATGGCGGTATCCTTAGAAGGTTTATAATTCCGGTCAGACATAATTTTGGAAAACAGGCGCCGATCCATCTGCGCAGCTTTATAAACACGGGAGTCTCTCCAGCCATTTCTATTGATGTAACGCGTCACCAGGTCTACAAAGGTCAGATCCAGACAGTTGTCCAGTTGACTTGCCAACCGGCTCAAGCTGGGGCTGGTGGTACTTTGACTCAAAAACATTTTCACCGAAGAGGATGCAAATCTGTCACCCGAATTAGGGATATCATCAATGCTATAGCGGTCACTATACCGCACAGTATCCCTATCACTATATTTGACATCCGTTTCCTGCGAGGAATATCTATTCCCGCTTTCTGTATTCTTCGGAAGCGCAGATAAACTGTACTGAATTTCAGGCTGCTTTGCTTCCTGCTCCTTGGTTTCCGGCGGTACTTTGGGAAGGCTATAACGAACGTCTGCCGGTCTATCTACCGGAGGTTCCGGCTTGAAGTTAGAACTAATGTAGTTTCTAACACCCAGTACGTATTTGGAGATTCTTTTCTTTTTAAAGAAGTCAAACATTTTCATCACCACTTTCGATATTGTGACTTTTTCCTATCGTAGATTATTACTTGCTCAGTACTTTGCTCAACTTGTCGGGAACCCTTGCACTCAGGATACCTACTACATCCCGCAAATACTCCATTAGGACCATTTCTTCTTCGCAGAGGTGCCCCACATTGCGGGCATTGGTGCTCTGATATCTTCTTGATCGGTTTGATTTGATTTGCTTTTTCAAACTCCTGCTTTCTGATCGTCAATGGTTTTTTAAAGTCATCTACATGATCTATGTAACTATGTGCAAGACAAAACGCTTCCACACGGAAATCATAACAGTACTGACAGCTTATACAATCCTCCATAAGCGCAGAGTACACATTCTTGAATTGATACTTTTGTGCCAGGCATAAATGCCCGGATTCGAATTCAGTTGGTCTAACAGCGGCTTCGCGGTACCTCTTATCCCATTCTTCTACAACGCGATTGTAGAGCCAGGTTTTGTTTCCCGCTTCCAATATGTACTTCGACAAATCGTCTGTTGAGGTTATATCATCAACGCTCTCAACATCAACAGCAATGACAGCAATATTGGCTTCTTTACCAGCTGCAGCAAGTTCGCTGTAATCCGATTTATTATAGTAGTTCTCTATGTTCAGGACCAATTGGAATTTATTAGAACCAGCAGAGCATAGCAGCGTAGGCGGATACTTTCCTGGATCACTGATGAGCTCCACGTTTGTTAGGTCCTGCAGATAACCTTTTCGAACCGTTTCTGGTTTTTTGTAAGAATTAAACTTTAGAATAGCGTCCGGCAAATAGAACTTCAGATTCTTTTGAAGGAAAGCGAAAAATGCCCTGTAGATAGAAAGTTCGGGACCATAGTGACATTCATTGTTTGTCTCGTGGGCAAAGTGGTGTGCCTTCTTATCCCCCTTACGAGCCTCCAAGCGTGTACTGCAAGCAGGACATATGCATCTACAATCGAGGCCTCGAGGAACTGCGTCAACTGTAAGCAATTCACCGGTGTCAACCGCAACGCCAAAATATAAGGACCGATTCTTCTTTTTCTTGATATTGACGTGCCTGATTTCTTGGGATTCCATCATAAAAACCACCCATTCGTGTAAGTATCTACGCATTCAATCAGCACAGCTACTATTACTTGATTATAATTATAGCATGTTATTAGTCCAATAAATAGGGTGTATTATTAAGTTTTTAGGCCTTCTCGGTAATATGGTCACCTAAATCTATCAAATTAATAACGTACTTACCCTGAATTCGAGCTTTTTTAGCATATTGAGCAGCGCCGCCGTAGGAGTGGGTGATGTAGGTGACGACATAATCGGATTGCTTGAGCATCCAGTTGTTGCGCCAGGAGATGGCGTAGTGTGGGTGAACAGACTCGATCCCCTCTGGGAGCATCGTATCGGAGTAGTCATCGTATTCCGTCTTCTTGCCGGGCATATAGGCCAGCACAACAGCATAGTTGATCTGCGGATATTCTCGCTTTAATTTCTTCAGCTCGCTATGCATATAAGCATCAAACTGGCCCTGGTGGCCCACATAGAACATATCCACATCGTAGTTGGTTATTAGATCCACAAGCACTTCTCGCAGTTTCGGTTTGATTCTTTCCGGGCAATCGCGGTGACCGAAAAATGTACAATTCGCCATAATCTCACCTTCTAACGCAAAAGTTGACCAGTATCACGGACAATATTTTGCATCAGTATAGCATACCATATTGGTAGTTTGCAACCAATACTGGTCAAGGATGCTATATGGGGTGTGTGAATTATGGAACAGAAAATTCGCAGAGATCGTAATATGGGTGACAACCTCAGACGCCTGCGTGGCGAGGCCGGTTTGTCCCAGGAGAAACTTTGCGCCGAACTGCAGCGCCGCGGCTGCGACATTGGCCGGACAACCTACGCAAAATACGAGGCCGGCGAACTGAACATCCGCGCAAGCGTAATTATTGAACTTCACAAGATATATAAATGTTCGTATGAGGAGTTTTTTGTTGGACTCGATATAAATGATTAAAAATAATTGGGCCACCCATCACAGGGTGGCCCTTGGCTTATTCTTCGGTTATATACGGCTTCAGCAATTCAATCAACTGATACACAGCTGTTCCAGGTGCAGATCTTGATGGTGGTTTTCCCTGGTTTTCCACAGCAAGACGTTTCGCATTTGCTATGGCATAATCCATCATAGGATAGAGTATCCGGTACATGTCGGGACGATTTTTTGTATAATCGCCCTCGTCCAAAGACCGTAAACACTCCGTAAGCTTGGGCCAATATTCCGACCGATGCAAGTCAGAATGCATATAGCTGAAATGGAGTAGGAACCAGATCTCTATACATTGATTTGACCAAATCGCATGATAGGAAATATCCCCGGACGCAGAGAGCTCCTCACAAAGCTGAGCTGTCTTATCTATATGTTCTGGTGGGAAATCATCCGTATCATACACCACCCAAACATGCTTGTATCCGTTAGGGTCAGATTCCGCACGTTTACGCGCTTTGTTAAGCAAGTTTAGAGTGTTATCGCCATCACCAAATACACTTAGCTGGATTTTCCCTTGATAGCGATTGTTAACGATCTCTTTGATCGCACCAAAGTATGCTGGCTCAGTATCGGTTCCTTCTGTAACAATCAGATGGTACTCCGGTTGCAACTTTTTTGCTTTATCCCGTCTTGGTTTCATCCAGGACTTGTTTAAATCTGATTTCTTAGGAGGTTTCAGACTCATTGCCAGTCGCCTCCTGTCAGCATATTCTGCAGGTAGGGATCAGCTCCGTATCTCCCTTCTAAGTACTGCTTATCATATGCAGTTGTATTGTGTACTCTCTCGTTGTCCTCTTTTCTAATTTCATGGAGAGAATAGATTTCGCTTACGTGTTCATTATCTTCAGCAGCAAACCAGATTTCATCTCGGCGGAAGACAGTATTCTTCATCGTACTCATATCATGAGAAGAGAATACTAACTGGGCACCCTTGGTATTAATCTGGGGATTCTTGAACAGGGAAATAATATACCGCAAAAGCTTAGGATGTAACTTGGCATCAAGTTCATCGACAATCACTAAGCGGCCTTCCATCAGTGCCAGCAAAATCATCGGTAAGGCAGCTATCAACTTCTTGGTGCCATCCGATTCCTCGTCAAACGGCAATTCGTATTCCTTGCCATTAATGATTCTCTTGATGTAGAGTTCCTGGTCTTCAGGATCAAATCGATAGCCATCGATGTCGATTCCCATGTCATTCAAGAACATGATGATTCGCTTTTGGATGGACTCATCCTCAGCAATCATTATACTCTGCTCCGCCTGCGGATTCGCATAGTTTCTAATGATACAGGACTCAAACCATTCCTGCACTTCAGCAATAACAGGAATATTATAGTTGATAGCCAAGAACGACAAGAGCGGCATCTTTGCATTTACTGCCGTATTGATCGATCTCTTATTGATGCTAGAGCCTAGAGTAATGTTATCCTTTTCTCTTTCAAAAATATGGGCTGGCTTTTTGCCGCCAATCTTCTTGCGAGATAAAGATTCGGAAACAATCTCATCATTAAACAACGAAAGATAATACTGAAATTCATTTTCTGCCGTGCGGAAGTAAATCAAAAACTCTGTTGGCTTATCCTTTGATGTGTCATCTAAAAGAAACGGTACACTGTCTACCGTCTGGTGGAGAATGATATTTGTTCTGGTGGTCTCTAAGTTCAAAATAGGTCTTACAACAGTAGAAATCAAGCAAGCTAATGCCTGCAATAGATTACTCTTACCACCACCGTTAGGGCCATAGATTACGCTTACCGGTAAAAGATCACTTGCCTTTTCAATATGAATGAGGCTATTGCCGAATTCCGGAAGATTTGCTGCTTGAAAATCAAAAGTAGTTTCATTGCGATATGACTTGAAATTGCTAAATGAAAACTGACAAAGCATGCTAGTACCTCCTTTCGTACTCCGATTATAACTCTAATATTTCCAAAAATCAATATTTATATTACAGTTTCCGTAAAAATTTTTCGCAAAATTCGATATAAATTTCCCTTTTAGGGAATTTTATTTCTTTTTCAGCAGTTTCAGACCTCCACTTTTCTTTCGGAAAATAATTATATGGAAACATCTGTCCAATAAAAAGTACCATTAACGAACCTTACTTACCGTGTTAATCTCGCTTACCTCGGAGGTTTGTCTAGGTTCCTTCCTCCGCAAATGCCATTAACTTACGAAGGCATACCGTTATTTGGAAAGGTGATACTTCTGAGAAGCTAGCGTTGATATTGACCTCATATTGGACTTGGGAAATACCTGGCGTTGAATCTTTTTGACATAATCGAAAGGCAGCCCAGAAGGGCTACCCCTGATTTAGTTTACTCGTTATTCAATTCTTTTGCCAACTGGAACCCTAAATGGATGCCGTCAACAAAGCCGGTTTGTTGGTGCTTACAACAGATACGGCAAACGGCGTTAATGATCTCGTCCTGTTCTCGGAGAGTCTTACCGGTTATTGATTCGTACAGTTCATCGAATGCCAGCTTGACTTCATCGGTGTCGTCTGTACAGACCTGCTCATAGTAAATATTGTAAAGAAGACCCAAGACAGAATCTGCGTTGTCACCAAAGTTCGGCTCTGTAGCATTCAGCATCTCCTGCAGAAGGCGCGCAAAGTTGTCCATTTTCATACGACTTACTCCTCCTCGTCTTCATCCATCGGATTAATCGAATCGAACATTGCTCCAGGCTCTCGCAGTCTTTGGAGTGCGATCTGCGCTTCAAAACGAGCCTGGCAATCCAGGACGATATCTGTCAGAATACTGCGGTCCTGATCCCACTGGCGGATGCCTTCCAGATAGTCGGTCCGTCTCTTGTCATCAATGATGAAAGGCATCACATCGTGCCGGAGACACTCCTTGAACATGATGATTCTGCCTACACGACCGTTGTAATCATCGAAGGGTGCAAGACGTTCGAAGCGAACGTGGAAGTCCAGAATTTCTCTGCGTTCCTTCGTCGGAATCGCTTCGTAGTTAGCAATCAGTTGCTTTAGATTGTTGCGGATTTCCTCCGCAGACAGTTTTGCGCGCCATTCCTGTTTGGAATTGGCAGTTCGATATTCCCCAGGATTCACACGCAATTTTCGGGCATCTACGGTCCCTTGCGTGAGTCGGCGGTGAACCTCTTTTACTAATTTTTCTGTCAGCGGTTCGTTTATCCGACTCATCAGATACTCCAATGTAGCGAAATGATTTGATGTTTCTATCAAATCGGATACCTTCAAGGGTTCAAACCCAACTTTTACCTTTCCTTTCATGTACACATCTGACGTACACCTTCTGGTCAGTCTGACGCTCGCCAACCTGCCGGAACTGTAGGCGAAGTTGATCTGGACATAATCATAGAGTCCATGGAACCCCTTCTTTGTCATCTGTTTTGCCAGCAACTGCGCGGTTGGCAAAAGCTCTTGGATCTTAGGTTCCGACCGTTCCTTTCGCGTGGGGCGGACTGCATCCTCTGGAACCATCCATGCCCCATTTTGCATGATTGCGCCCGGAATTCTGCCATTTCGGCAATAAATTCTCACCTGTTGACCGGTGAGGTTCCAGACTTTTGCCATCTCATTTGCGGATACGTACTTCATAATGTTCATCCTTTCAGCGGTTTGATTTTCCAATACGCCGCGGTTAGGTTTTTCTTACCGGTTACGGGCGCAATCAAAGGCCTTCCCGATAATTTACGTACTGGAATAAATACTGGAACAAAACTGAATTTATTTGCACTAGCTGAAAAACAATGAACTTTTTAAGAGTAAATACGGCACATATGTGCCAAATAACACGTAATTTACAACCTATCCACCGTACGGAGACGATGGCATTCAAGAGGTCAGCGGTTCGATCCCGCTTATCTCCACCA
>JAEDNI010000021.1 GCA_016302585.1 Paludibacteraceae bacterium
GGGGCACAGAACAAAGAAAAGCCGGCATCCGATGCCGGGGAAAAGAAGAAAGAAACCCGCGGAATACCGCGGGGAACAGGACAAAGAAACAACGCGGAATACCGCGGGGAACAGAACAAAGAAACAGCGCGGGGCTAAAGACCCGCGAACAAAACGAAGAACACCCGCATTGAGACTGAAGCGGACGGGCGAAGGGCTTGCGCGAGACGCATGGACGCATATAGTCGCGCGCGGGTGTGACTAAAAATGGTCAGAAAGGGCATTTATTTGCGATTTAAGCGCATGGCGGTTTTCTATCGAGGGAGTGTCGAATTTTAAGAAAAATGCGTAAAAATGCAAAAAAATGAGTCGAACGCTTGCATATGTCAAAAAAAAGCAGTAATTTTGCGCTCGCTTTAGCGAGCATCTGAGATAGGAGAGGTTAAGGGCAAACAGGTGCTATCAAAGAATAGGAAAACATAGGAGGACCTAAGATGGTATAGGAAGATAAGGCAAATAAAATTAATATCTATTATAACACAATGGAAGAAAACAACGAAATTATCAAGAATGATCACATTATTCCGGTGAAGATTGATGAGGAAATGAAATCCTCGTATATCGACTACTCGATGTCTGTGATCGTAAGTCGTGCGCTGCCTGATGTGCGCGATGGTTTCAAGCCTGTTCACCGCCGTGTGCTGTTCGGTATGAATGAGCTCGGTAACACGAGCGACAAGCCGACCAAGAAATCTGCCCGTATCGTCGGTGAGGTAATGGGTAAGTATCACCCGCACGGTGACAGTTCTATCTATGGTACGCTAGTGCGTATGGCGCAGCCCTGGGCGATGCGTTATTGCCTGGTAGACGGCCAAGGTAACTTCGGTTCTGTCGATGGCGATGGTGCTGCTGCGATGCGTTATACCGAGGCGCGCCTCTCGAAGCTCGCAGAAGAGATGCTGCGTGATATCGAGAAGGATACCGTGGATATGCAGAATAACTTCGACGACTCGCTCAAAGAGCCGACGGTGCTGCCTTGCCGTTTCCCGAACCTGTTGGTGAACGGTGCCAGTGGTATAGCCGTAGGTATGGCGACGAACATGCCGACCCATAACCTTTCGGAGGTGATCGACGGCTGTTGCGCGTATATCAATAATATTAAGGCGCGCATGCACGATGAGTTCTGTCCGGAGATCACGGTGGAAGACCTGATGGAGTATATCAAGGCTCCGGATTTCCCGACCGGTGGTACGATCTACGGTTACCAGGGCGTGAAGGATGCTTACGAGACCGGTCGTGGCCGCGTGATCATCCGTTCGAATGCCGACATCGAGGCGGACGACAATGGTCGTGAGCGCATCGTGATCACCGAACTGCCGTATGGCGTGGTGAAGAACGAACTCGTCAAGGCTATCGCGGAACTGGCGAACGACAAGAAGATCGAAGGTATCTCCGATATCCAGGATCACTCGAAGCGCGATATCCGTATCGTGATCGACGTGAAACGTGACGCGAACGCACAGGTCGTGCTGAACAAACTCTATAAGTTCACCGCCCTGCAGTCCAGTTTCGCGGTTAACAGCATCGCCCTTGTGAAGGGTCGTCCGATGCTGCTGAACCTCAAGCAGCTCATCGGTAACTTCATCGAGCACCGAATGGACGTTGTGACACGCCGTACGAAATTCGAGTTGAAGAAAGCCGAGGAGAAAGCCCATATCTTACAGGGCTTGATCATTGCCGTAGATAACATCGACGAGGTAGTTCGTATCATTCGTGCCAGCCGTACTCCGGCAGACGCTCAGGCGAACCTGGAGGCACGTTTTAACCTGGACAACCTGCAGTCGAAAGCGATCGTAGATATGCGTCTGAGTGCCCTTACCGGCCTGCGTATCGATGAGTTGAAGCAGGAGTACGAGGAGATCGAGAAACTCATCGCTCATCTCAACGAGCTGCTCGCCAGCGAAGAGATGCGTTACGACGTCATCAACGAAGAGCTTGTGGAGATCAAAGAGAAATACGGCGACGAGCGTCGTACGCAGATCGTGAAGATGGCTACCGAGTTCAACCCGGAGGATATGTATGCCGACGATGATATGGTAATTACTATTTCGCACCTCGGTTATATCAAACGTACGCCGTTAGCAGACTTCCGTCAGCAGACACGCGGCGGAATCGGTTCGAAAGCCGGTAGTGCTCGTGATCAGGATTTCATCGAGTACGTTCACCAGGCTTCGATGCACTCGACGATGATGTTCTTCACCGAGATGGGTCGTCTGTACTGGCTCAAGGTATATGAACTGCCGGAAGGCAACAAACAATCCAAAGGCCGTGCTATTCAGAATATGATCAACCTTCAGAAGGGCGATAAAGTACGTACCTGCATCAACGTGAAGGGTCTCAACGACCAAGAGTACGTAGAGAACCACTATCTGATCTTCATCACCAAGAACGGACTCATGAAGAAGACGACGCTCGAGGCATACAGCCGTCCGCGTGCCAACGGTATCATCGCGCTCGGTTTGCGTGAAGGCGACGAGTTGATCGGTGTAACACTTACCGACGGACAGAGCGAGATGTTAGTCGCTTCTTACAACGGTAAGGTATGTCGTTTCAACGAATCCGGCGTACGTCCGATGGGTCGTTCGGCAACGGGTGTGAAGGCTATTACTTTGGAAGAAGACGGTCAAGATCGCGTGATTGGCACAGTTTGTGTAGAGAAGAATACAGACAAGACGATCCTTGTTATCTCAGAGAACGGTTTCGGCAAGCGAACACCGTTGGATGACGAGAACGGCGAGCCGATCTATCGTATCACGAACCGCGGCGGCAAGGGTGTTAAGACGATCGAGATCACCGAGAAGACCGGCCACCTGGTAGGTATCGAAGGTGTGACGGACGATGACGATCTGATGCTCATCACTAAGTCAGGAACCGCTATCCGCATGGATATCTCGACGATTCGTCAAACCGGTCGTGCTGCACAGGGCGTCAAACTCATCGAACTCCAGAAACGTAACGACACGCTCATGAGCGGTTGTATCGTTCCGAAGGACGACGAAGAAAATGGTGACGCTGCGCTCAATGGTGAAAATGGTGAAAATGGTGAAAACAACAACGAAACAAACGAATAATTTATGAAAAAATCATTGTTTTTGGCAGCCCTTGTGCTGGTAAGCGCAGGCTGCTTTGCACAGAAAAACCCGCTGGTAAAGAAAGCGAAAAGCTACATGATGGCTTCTGAGAATGCAGACTTCACTGCCGCTCGTGCCACGATAACTGAAGCGATCGAAACAGCTCCGACGGTTGAGACCTATTACTGGGCCGGTATGATCGGCTACCAGGAGGTGAGCCAGGAGAACTACAAGCAGATGATGGGTCAGACTTTCGACCAAGCCAAAGCCGGTAGAGCCGTAGAGGAGAGTTACCAATACTGGATCAAAGCCGACGAACTGGCGCAGGTACCCGTTCTGAACAAGAAAGGTGTAGAAGTACCTACCGACCCGAAGATGCGTGCCAACGTCAGCAAGAAGATGCTGGAGTATTACAAGAACCAGGAGTTGGTGAAATATGGTATCTATCTGAACGAAAAACGTGACTACGAAGGCGCTTACCGTGCATTTAAACTGCACGTAGACCTGCCGAACCTCGTGATGATGAGTGATCCGAAGTTGCAGAAAGAGATGCCGCGTGATACTACCTACGAGCAGTATAAATACTACGCAGCTATCTTCGCAGTACAGAGCGGGTTGCACGCAGAGGCAATTGAGTTGCTCAACGAGATGAAGGACGGTGAATATGAGGCGATCTCCGTAAACCAGTTCCTCTATCAAGAGTACGTTGCCGTAAAGGACACCGCTAATTTCTTAGTCACCCTTCAGAACGCCGTTGCACGATTCCCGCAAGAGCCGTGGTTCCTGCAGAACCTGATCAACTACTATATCTACTCCGGTCAGGAGCAGGTTGCTGTAGACTATCTGGCTAAGGCTATCGAGCGTGAACCGAACGTAGCGCAATACCACCACATCAAAGGTAACCTGGATGAGAGCTTAGGTAACTACGACGCTGCGCTCAAAGACTTCGACGAGGCACTCCGTTGTGATCCGACGCTGGCTGACGCAATGGCAGGTAAAGGACGTGTATATTACAACCAAGCTGTGAAACTGAACGAGGCTGCTGCTTTCATCAACGACAACAAGGAATACAAGAAAGCCATGGCGGAGATGAAAGAGGTATTCCGCAAAGCGCTTCCGTTCTTCGAGAAAGCACTCGAGATGAACCCGGAAGATCGTCAGTATATGATGATTCTTAAAGGATTGTACTATCGTTTCTTGTCCGAACCGGGCATGGAAGCCAAGTACAATGCTATCGTGGCAGAGTTGGAGAAATAATGGGAAGGATTCTCGCTATTGACTTCGGTCGTAAACGAACAGGATTAGCCGTAACGGATGTGCTCCGTATCACGGCTAATCCCTTGTTTACGATAGAGACCAAAGAGTTAATGAATTGGCTGACTGACTACTTCGCCCACGAACCCGTGGATGAGGTAGTCATTGGTCATCCTACTCAGATGAACGGAGAAGACTCGGAGAGCATGAACTATATCCGTCCGTTCATCGGAAATTTTAAGAAACAATTTCCTGATAAACCGATAACTATGTATGACGAGCGCTTTACGTCGGTTCTGGCGCACCGTGCGATGATTGATGGGGGCATGAAGAAAAAAGACCGACAGAACAAAGCCGTGGTGGATAAGATCGCCGCGTGCATCATCCTTGAGGGATACCTCGAGAAGTTGAGAGTTTAGAGTTGAGAGTTTAGAGAAGTTGAGAGTTCTTATCTCGCTTTGCTCGAACGATTATTTTCGACAAGCGAAAATCTTGAGAGTTTAGAGTTTAGAGTTGAAAGTTTAATAAGTTATGATTTTACCTATATATTTGTACGGGCAGCCCGTACTAAGAAAAGAGGCTGAAGAAATAGAAAATACACCGGAACTGAAGCAATTCATAGCGGATATGTATGAGACGCTGACGCAAGCCGAGGGCTGTGGTTTAGCCGCGCCGCAAGTAGGCAAACCATGGCGTCTGTTTGTGGTGGACGGCAATGAATTAGCGGAAGACTACCCGGAGTGCAAGGACTTCAAACGCGCCTTTATCAATCCGGAACTGTTAGAGGAGAGTGAAGAGACCTGTACCTATTCGGAGGGCTGTCTCTCTTTACCCGGCATCAGCGAGAATGTGGTGCGTCCTGCAACCATCAAGATGCGTTATCTGGACGAGGACTTTAACGAACACGAAGAGGTGTTTACCGGCTTCTGTGCACGCATCGTACAGCATGAATACGACCATCTTGAGGGACATGTCTTCACCGATCGTATCTCACCTATCCGCAAGACCTTCGTGCGCAATAAACTCGTGTCTATTGCCAAAGGCAAAACAGTCACCCGCTATAAATATAAGAGGAATTGATAGTTGACAATTGACAATTGACAATTGATAATTAACATGGATTGGATTAATGTCATTGTGATGGCGGTGGGTCTGGCGATGGACTGCTGTGCGGTTTCTACCGTGCAGGGTTTGACGCATCGTCAATGGCACCCGCGGGCACTACTCATGGCCGCTATATTCGGCTGTTTTCATATGGGTATGCCGATCATTGGCTATTATGCAGGTACATTCTTCGTTAATTTCATGCATACCTATGCACCCTGGATCGCCCTCATTTTGTTGGGCTTTCTGGGCGTAAAGATGATTTGGGAGTCCTATCACGAAGAGAAAGAAACCGAGAAATGCGCGAATTGGAAGGTCACGAACCTGCTTTTCTTAGCTATTGCAACCAGTGTCGATGTCTTAGCGACGGGACTGCTCTTCGTGCCGTATCCGGAATGGCTCTATCCGTCTGTTGTTACAATAGGCGGCATCACGGCTCTCTTCTCCCTCGGTGGTTACCTGCTCGGCGTCTATGTGGGGAAACTGAAACTGAACATGGAGTTAGTAGGTGGACTCGTGCTGATCGGTTTGGGAATTAAAATCTGGGCAGAAGGTTTCTTTGGTATTTAACATGTTCTTAACCACAAGGGTACGATCATTTTACATATGTTTGTAATAGGAGATAATACATTAGTCAGTTTGGACGTCCTGGAGAAGGAGTTCTGCTGCGATTTGGATACCTGTCGCGGCTGCTGTTGCATCGAAGGGGATGCAGGGGCTCCCTTGACGGTCGAAGAGGAAGAGAAGATACAAAGTATCTTACCGGTGCTCTTGCCGGAAATGACGAAGGAAGCAAAAGCCGTTGTAGAAGCGCAAGGAATAGCCTATAACGATCCCTCGAACGAGCGCGTGACATCGATCGTCAATAACAAGGATTGTATCTTCGCTCGCACGGATCATAACGGATGGTGCTACTGCCTGATTGAAAAGGCATACAACGCCGGAAAAATCGATTTTAAGAAACCCATCAGTTGTCATCTCTATCCGATTCGTCTGACGAAAGTAGGAGAATACACCGGCCTGGAGTACCATCGATGGGATATATGCCATTGTGCACGAATCAAAGGAAAGAAACTGCATTTGCCTCTATATCAATTCCTTAAAGAACCTCTCATTCGCCGGTTCGGACAGGCATGGTATGAAGAATTGGAATTAACGGCTAATGAATGGAAAAAACAATGCGCGCAGAAGTAATTACGATAGGAGATGAATTGTTAATCGGCCAGGTGGTGGATACCAATTCCGCCTGGATCGCCGAACGCTTGAATGAGATAGGTATTGAGTTATACCAGATCACCTCTGTGCATGACGATGCAGCCCATATCAAGGATGCGCTGGACGAAGCGTTCAGCCGTGTGAATATTGTGCTTACCACCGGAGGTTTAGGTCCCACGAAGGACGACATCACCAAGCATGTGCTTTGTGCTTATTTTGATACCCACCTTATTGAAGATCCGCACGTGCGTGCACATATATACGACCTGTATAAAGAACGTCCGGACGTACTGAACCGTCTCACGGCTACGCAGTGGGAAGTGCCTGCATGTGCGACGATATTGGAGAATCGGGTAGGAAGTGCCCCGCTGATGGTGTTCCATAAGGGTGACCAAATCTTGGTCTCCATGCCCGGTGTGCCTTATGAGATGAAGATCGGTATGGAAGAACAGATTCTGCCGTATCTTCAGTCACAAATCACCAACCCCCAATCACCAATCCTGCATCGTACGTTGCAGGTCACGGGTGTTCCGGAGAGTAAACTGGCTATTGAACTGGAGGACTTTGAGAACGCCATGCCTTCCGACTTACACCTCGCGTATCTGCCCAAAGACGGTATTATTCGTCTGCGCCTGTCTTCCTATGGAGCGTTGACGGAAGAAGAGATGGAGAATTGGTTCGAGAAGCTGAGGACACTGGTGGCAAACTATCTGATCGCGGACACGGATGACCCCTTAGAAGTGCTGGTAGGCAAGATCCTCACAGAAAGACACCAAACGATCGCGACGGCAGAGTCTTGTACGGGCGGTAAACTGGCATCATTACTCAACAAACATGCCGGTTCTTCTGCCTTCTATTGGGGCTCGATCATCAGTTACGATAACAGCGTCAAAGAACATGTTTTGGGCGTTCCTGCCGAAATGATAAAAACGCACGGCGTGGTCAGCGAAGAAGTGGTGCGACGCATGGCGGAGTCCGTTCGCGAGACACTCAATACTGATTTTAGTATTGCCACGTCCGGCATAGCCGGTCCGTCCGGAGGCTCTGAAACGAAGCCTGTAGGCACCGTTTGGATTGCTTGGGCTACACCCAAAGGCACCTATGCCGAGTGTTTCCATTTAGGGAAATTACGCGAGCAAGTAACCGACCGGGCTTGCCAAAAAGCATTGGTGGGATTGTTACGTATTTTAAAAGAAGAATAAGAGCGAGAAAGCATGAGTTCCGTAGAGGCATTTTTATTCCAACCGAGTATCACGCAGTCGATGTTATGGCTGACTATCGTGATGACCATCGGACTTTGGTTTGGAGAGAAGGCGAAGATCAAGCAATTCTCTTTGGGCGTGACATGGGTGCTGTTCATAGGTATCGCCTTAGCTTCTCTCGGCATCAAGATAGACCATTCGGTCGCTCAGTTTGCCAAAGACTTTGGTTTGATTCTCTTTGTCTATTCCATCGGTTTGCAGGTCGCTCCTTCTTTCTCCCCGTTTAAGAAAGGTGTGCTGCACCTTAATATGTTAGCAGCAGCTATCGTATTGCTGGGCTGCGTCTGCACGATCGTCATACATTACATCACCGGTATCGATATGTCCACCTTAGCGGGCGTGATGTCCGGTGCTACGACGTCCACTCCGTCTTTGGCTGCTGCGCAACAGGCGTATTTTGACCTGTACGGAACGTCTAATCCGGATATTGCTACCGGCTATGCGGTGGCCTATCCTCTGAGCATAGTGGGTCTGATATTAGCTTTTGAGTTAGTACGCCGCGCATTTCGTGTTCAGTTGCCGGAAGAAGAGAAACGGCTGAGAGACGAGGCGAGAGACGCTTCGGATGAACCCGTGTGCGTCGATATCACGCTCAATAACCCGCAGTTGGGACGTATGACCATCATGGACCTGCAGCAGATCTGTCCGGTGAAGGAGATGGTGGTGAGTCGTGTGATTCGTCCGGACGGAACGGATGAGTTGATCAAGGAGCAGACGGAGTTCTCTAACGGCGATATTATTCGTGTGCTGACGGATAAGAAGCACCTAAGCGTGCTGCGTCTCTTGGGGTCGCTGCAGAACTACGACCTGCATGTGCAGTCGGAGAAGTCGGATCACCTGATCTCCCGCCGTATTGCTGTGACGCGGCCTGAGTGTAACGGAAAACGTATTCGTTCATTTAACCTCCGTCAGCAATATCATGCTACCATCACGCGTGTGAGTCGTGCAGGTATTGACCTGTTGGCGACGCCGGATATGATTATTCAGTTAGGCGACCGACTGATGGTGGTGGGAGACAAAGACGATGTAGCACGTGTAGCCGAAACCTTCGGAAATGAGTTAAAACGTCTCGATATCCCTCATCTCTTACCGATTTTCTTCGGTATCGTATTGGGTATCTGCATCGGATTGTTACCTATTCCTATTCCGGGAATTGGTTCTACGTTTAAATTAGGTCTTGTAGGCGGTTCGCTTATCGTAGCTATCCTCATCGGCCATTTCGGACCGTATTATAACATGGTGACGTTCTCCACCACCTCGGCTAATATGATGCTGCGTCAGGTAGGTTTGACGCTATTCTTGGCGGCGCTCGGCCTCTCCGTAGGAGAGAACTTCGTGCCTACTTTAATCAACGGCGGTTATTTATGGATCGGATATGGCTTTATCATCACCATCGTGCCGCTGCTGCTCGTAGGAACCATTGCCTATAAATGGCTGCATATGAATTACTTCAAGGTAGTCGGTCTTATGGTCGGTTCAATGACCTGCGCGATGGCACTACCGTACGCTCAGTCGCTCTCGAATGAGAATAACGAAGTAGCCGTGGGCTATGCTACCTTAAGCCCGTTCACGACCTTCTTACGCGTGATGGCGGGGCAACTGCTGGTACTGATCTTCTGCTCCTTCACTACACCCGATAGTATTCAACCGAAACCCCTGCCGGCAACCATCAATACGACAATAGGTGAAGAGTACGGACCTACACTTACAATAGATGATAACATGCTGTATTTCGTGGGTCTGAACCGCTATGAGAGTAATATATCCGAAGATGTGTTTGTGGCTCGTCGTGATCGCCGAACAGGCGAGTGGGGTACAGCTATGGTCGTGCAGGGATTAAATAACCCGTACCGTAACGAGGCCCCGACATCCATCAGCGGTGACGGAAAGACGATGCTGGTTTTTGTAGAAGGCCGTATGTGTTTTTCGCAGAAGATACAGGGAGGTTGGTCTGAACCCACTCCCTTTCCATCGTACCTGCAGTTAGGCAACTGGCAGGCCGATGCGATGATGGTGGCGGACGGTTCGGCTATCCTCTTTGCGGCTAATTATCCGGCAGAAGGAGAGGAGCGTGCATCCTTGAATATCTTCGTTTCGGAACGCGATGCACAGGGACGATGGGGTAAGCCGTACTCCCTCGGAAAGACCATCAACACTCCGGGTATGGAGCGTTCGCCCTTCTTGCACCCCGATATGAAAACCCTCTATTTCTCATCGGATCGGGAAGGTACGATGGGTGAACTCGATGTGTGGGTGAGTCGGCGCTTAAACGATACCTGCTGGACCTGTTGGACCGAACCGGAGAACATGGGTGCAACGATCAATACGACCGGTCGCGACTGCTGGTATAAAGTGGCTACGGACGGTAAGACAGCCTATTTTGCGCGTAAGAACGGACATAGACAGGATATCTATTCCATCGCTTTGCCGGAGGATAAACGACCGGAGACCATCACGGTGCTCAAAGCTAACGAAGCGGTGGCTATTCATAACTTACTATTTGAGACCGGCAGCGATGTCATCATGCCGGCTTCTTTGCCGGAACTCAAGCGTATTGCGACGTATATCGCTACGTACGGCTACAAGGTGCGATTAGCGGGACATACAGATAATATCGGTAAAGCGGAAGATAACCTCGCTTTGTCGCAAGCCCGTGCAGAAGCGGTAAAAAAGCAGTTGATCGCCTATGGCTGTCAATATGAACAAATCAAGGCCGTAGGGTACGGCGATACCAAACCGGTTGCTTCGAATGAAACCGAAGAGGGTAGACAACAGAACAGACGTGTAGAAATTACGATACAATAGATATGAAGAGAATTCTTCTTATAGGACTTATCGCGCTTTCTTTGATCGGAATACAGGCCCAAGAGCGTATTATGGTGATCACCGATCCGCATGTATTAGCTCCTTCGTTGGTGGAGCCCGGTTCAGCCTTTGATGAGATGATGACCGGACAGCGAAAGATGATTGATCTCAGTGCGTCTGTATGGCAGGCATTGATAGATACAGCTATGCTGTATAAACCGGAATTGGTACTCATCCCCGGCGACTTGACCAAAGACGGTGAGCTGGAGAGTCATACCTTGGTAGCCGGATCGCTGCAGAAACTGCGTGAAGCAGGAATCAACGTACTCGTCATTCCCGGAAACCACGATATAGGCGGTAAGGCGTATTCGTATATCGGCGATGAGACTTTTCCGACAGAGACCCTGGCGAACGAGAATTGGGAGAGCACCTATCCCTGGGTGTATGAACAGGCGATCGCGAAGGATGAGGACTCGCACTCCTATGCTGCCGAACCCTTTGCCGGCGTGACGATGTTGGCTATCGATGGCGCGAAGAACGATGCAGAAGTAGGGAACTTATCCGATAAGACCTTGGCCTTTGTCTTAGCGCAAGCCGACAGCGCTGTAGCGAAAGGAAATATGATAGTCGCGATGGCGCATTGGCAGATCTTGGAACATTTCGATCAACAGGGAACCTTGGAGAGCGCATGTCGTTTTAAGAATGCGGATGACTTGCGAGACAGCCTGATGGCGCATGGTGTTCACCTTGTTTTAACGGGCCATTTCCATGTCAACGGTATCACTACCTATCGTACGCCGGGTGCCGAGAAAGTGGACAGCCTCGTGGAGATCACTACCGGCTCGCCCATCACCTATCCCTGTCCGTATCGCTGGTTAATGCTTTCGGAGAATCGCGCCGATGTACAGGTGGAGACGGCTTTTGTCGAGTCGCTGCCTGAACTGGACAACATGCATCAGTACAGCCGCGAATGGATGAGCGAACATGCCACGAATATGATCCCTCAACTCTCCCTTCGCGCATGGCATAAGATAGAGAATAACATGGATCTGGTAGCCGAGATGTTCGGAGACAATATTGCGGCAATGTTGCAGGAGTGCATCCCCGCAACTGACTCCGCCAAGATTGCTATGGTGCAGAAACACTTTGGCTCGACGGTAGTGGAGCTATATCTGCTGCATAGCGATGGCAATGAACCGGAGTACCCGGAGGGAGATTCGCTGGCTCAGGCTTTATACGACGGCATGGAGAGTATGATGCACGAGATGACGGACGCCAAGATGGATAATATGATTTATCGTAATTTTCAAAAGTTACTCATCGCGGCTGCAAAAGATCTGGCCCAAGAGCCTGTGCAATCCTTGGTAGAAGACAAGACGCAGTGGAAACAAAAAGAAGACGCAGATCGTACGGACGACCTGCATCTTACGCTCACCGTGAATAAACCGCGCGGAGATCAAGCAATTGAAAATACCGGGAGCCCCGAGGTTTCCACGTATAAATTTATCCAAGAAGGCAAACTGTATATCCGCCGCGGAGAACAACTGTTTGACTCCTATGGCAGACAAGTCCGGTAATCAGTGCACGAGGATTTTCTTCGTGTGCCATTCGCCCTCATAGAAGGCCTTGATGAAATAGATGCCGGTGGAGAGAGGGATACCAAGTGATGCGAGTTGACGATCGCCGGCTTCCTCCAAAACACCCTGGTAGATTGTTATCAGTTTTCCGCTTACATCCAAGAGATACAGTGTGGTAGGTCCGTGTGGAATACTCGGATCGCTTTTTAATTCCTGTGCATCGAATGGCGAAGGGATGAACTCTTCGTGTACATTGGCTATCTCGTCCTCATGCCAATGACCCGTGCAATCCGGCATATAACTGAATTCCACGATCGTGCGCACCAACATGTCATTCAGGTGCTCTACCTTCAGACTATCGGTTGTCGGTTTCAGGTGCGTATTACCGAGACCTGAGTCATCAGTGAGAAAGAAAGAGGTACCGTTGGTTGCTAACGCCATCGCCCGCAACAGATACTCTGCGCTCTCATCGATGCCGCTGCATACTACCGGCACAAGGCGAACTCCCTGCGCCGCGGCATTCAGGATCTGGTCGTGCAATAGCGCGATGGTAGCCGAGTCTTGATGACAAGGCGCATCTAAGATAAGGAACGCGATACGCGCCCGTGCGTTCTCATTCCATCCTGCACTGTTCAACGCTGCCATTAATGCCTCAGGAACGGCTTCAGGGTAGTCTCCACCACCTCCGGCTTCCTGCTTGTCGATGAAGTTTTGCGTAGTGGCAATGTCGTCCGTCAAACGCGATATACGCGTGAGATACTCATCGCTATGGTCACGATAGACAACTGCACCGGTGCGAATAGCCAATCCACCGGTAGCTTGTGAGGCACGACTAATCACATCTTTCATCTCGGCCTGCAAATACCGCAGTTCGTCTCCCATCGAGCCCGTAGCATCGAAGACGAAGAGCACGTCTACATCAGAGGAAAGATCACAAGGCTCATCTATAACAATGCTCTGCCATGCGGGTTGCTGTACCCGGGCCCGTTTTCCGGTCAGCCCGTTCCATAACTCCGCTTTACCCGTGTTATCCGTCAGCGCCTGGTAAACGGTGTTGCCGTTCACGTCTTTTAACGAAACCGGATAGTTCGCAATAGGGTAGCCATATTTATCCGTCACCTGCACCGTATAGCGTTCTCTAGGTTCGATGGTCCAATCCTTGACGAAACGACGATGGGTGCTATCGAGGATCTGTGCCCATAAGGACCATTTCGTGAAGTCATTCACTTCTCCGGCTGTCAGTTGACCTGCCGAGATGGCATTATTCATCGCCACCCCGTCATACACAGCCGGCATTTCCATCTCATCCACTACTCCTTCTGCTTCTATGGCACCATCCATGGAAGCCATAGATGCCATGTAAACCCTCTCTCCCTTGTCTTTGCGACTGCGTAAAGAGCCATAGGTGTAAGAAGCGCCATGCTCTTTGGGGCGTTTCTGCGGCGTCAGAACTACATCTATCATCGCAGAACTCAGGTCCTGCGGCACGATCCTCTTACTGTCATAGCCCTCGCAACTGATGGGCGCTGATTTGACGCTAAGCAGGTCCTGCGCGGACACAACGATACGTCCATCATAGGACGAAGTGAAGCTCTTCTTACCAATTTGAAGCTTTGCTTCAGGTAAGAGCGCCTGCGTGGTATCCATGATAAAGAGGGTGATCGAATCTCCGAACGGAAAATCAACTACCGGATTCGCCTTTTTGATACAGGCAGTTAAACTACTTGCACAGACCAAAGCGAGGCATGAGAGCGATAAAATTCGTTTCATAAGCAACATTATTTTTGTTTTATTTCCTGTAGTACAAATACTATGCCAAAGAGAAATCGGATATTTTTTTCAAAAAAAATTTGCATATTCCAAAAAAAAGCAGTAATTTTGCACCCGATTTTGCACAATGAGCCGGCAAGACCACTATATGATCAACCTTTCGCGCCTTCCAATTGGCACGCATGTGTTTGAAATTCAGCTAGATAGCGATTTCTTTGCCTCGTTGGAGAAGTCCGAAATCTTAAGCGGTGATGTGGCGGCTAAAATAGTGTTAAATCTCCGGGAGGAGAGCTATAAGCTCAACATTGCAGTTCAGGGAACTGTATTTGTTGTGTGCGATAGGTGTCTCGATCCCATGCCCCTTGACATAAATGACGAACAGGAGATTTGGTCGGAAGAGGAAGAAAATGACCTATCACCAATGACCACTCATCAATTAGATCTCTCCTGGCTCGCCTATGAAATAGTAAGTATCAATATTCCGCTCGTTCACAGTCACCAAGCGGGTGAGTGCAATAAGCACATGGAACTTCTCCTCCAAGATCACCTTTGTGACGAACCGGATCCCGAAAATTGATAATTTATATAAGTAATAAATTTGAAATTTTTAAATTGTAATTTAATATGGCACATCCTAAAAGAAGACAAAGCCACACCCGTCAAGCGAAACGTCGTACGCACGACGTAGTTAAGGCTCCGACATTGGCAACATGCCCGAATTGTGGCGCTTTGCACATCTACCACACTGTTTGCCCGAGTTGTGGCTATTACCGTGGTAAATTGGCAATTGAGCAGGCTGAAGCTTAAGCAAGCGTAGGTGCTGACATATAAGCTCTGAGTGAAAACTCGGAGCTTTTGTCGCACCTAATTAATTACGCGTGCGCGACGCACGTACGTGACTCGTGAGAGCCACTTGGTTAAAAACTTTTTACAAAACATTTTGAATGTTTAAAGACATGTATAACAACAATTTGAACAATGAGGGAGAACGTCGGCCTCGTCCGCGTTTTCACAGAGAAGGGAACGAGCCGGTGAGTGCTCGTCCGCGTTTCCGTCGTGAGGACGGAGAGAACAGCCGCCCCAGAGGGTTCGGCTACAATACGGAGCGCGCAGAGCGCCCACAGAGAGCATTCGGGGAGCGCACGGAGCGCCCGAATAGACCGTTTAAAGGTAAACCTAACCGTAACAATGGCTTGTATTCTGCTCGTAAACAGCAGACGTATCGTGAGCAACATGAAGATCCGACAAAGCCGGTTCGTTTAAATAAATATCTGGCTAACGCAGGTATCTGCTCGCGTCGTGAAGCTGATGATTTCATTCAGGCAGGAGTCATTACGGTGAACGGCGTAACGGTAGATAACTTAGGCGCAAAAGTACTGCCGACGGATGACGTTCGTTTCCACGATCAGCCGGTACGCCGTGAGCGTAAGGTGTATATTCTGCTCAATAAGCCGAAAAATACCGTAACGACAACGGATGATCCGCAAGAGCGTCATACGGTAATTGATATCGTTCGAAATGCTTGTGCAGAGCGTATCTATCCGGTGGGTCGTCTGGACCGTAATACCACCGGTGTGCTGCTGCTGACCAACGACGGTGACCTGGCCGCTAAGTTGACTCATCCGAAATTCCATAAGAAGAAAATTTATGCCGTAACGCTCGATAAAGAATTGGATGAGGTGGATGAAGCCATCATCCGTGCCGGTGTGATACTGGATGACGAACGTATCATTCCGGATGCGATGGAGTTCCCCAAAGCGGATCGCCGTCACATAGGGTTGGAGATCCACTCGGGCCAGAACCGTGTGGTACGCCGTATCTTCGAGAAGGTGGGGTATAAAGTGGTGAACTTGGACCGTGTGTCCTTTGCCGGCTTGACCAAGAAGAACGTAGGTCGCGGTAAATGGCGTTTCTTGACGCCGAAAGAGGTAGCCTTCTTGAAAATGGGTAATTTTTAAAATCGAACGTTTTGAAGCGTAGCTATCATTATATTTTATTTGCAGTAACGATTGCCTTGGCTGTGGTCAGCGGTATCATGATGTTCCATGTGAATGTCAATGCCGATATGACCAAGTATCTGCCGGACGACTCTCAGATGAAGAGTGGTCTCGAAATCGTTATGGACGAATTCGGCTCTTCGGCTCAGATGAGTGGAGCAGACGTGCATGTGATGTTCGAGGGCGTCTCAACGCAAGAGGTGCCAGGTATCCGTACGCTACTTCAGGCATATCCGAACGTGAATGGCGTCACCTATCGGTATAGCACGGATAGTGCGCATATAGTCTTTGATCTGGCTGTGCCCAAATCGGTGGATCAGAAGGCATTAGGTAAACAAATCAGTTCCCGTTTCGGTGGCAACTGTGTGGTAGAGACCAGCCAAGATGGTGCGACACCGCCTATCTCGGTGATGATTTTTTCCGCGGTACTGATTATGGTCGTGCTGTTTGTGATGGCGCAGTCGTGGTTCGAGCCAGTAGTTATCTTAGTGGCTTCCGGCTTAGCTATTGTGCTCAACATGGGTACGAACGCACTCTTGCCGTCCGTCTCCATCACGACCAATTTCATTGGATCAATCCTGCAAGCCGTGCTTTCGCTGGATTACTGTATCGTGTTGTTGAATCGGTATCGTCAGGAACAGGATGAGCGCACGGATAAGCGAATGGCAATAGTGGCGGTTAATAATGCTATTCGCAAAGCCGCGCCTTCCATCTTATCTTCGGCTTTAACGACGGTAGTAGGACTGCTGATGCTCTGTTTCATGCGCCTGAAGATCGGTGCAGATATGGGTATCGTTTTGGCTAAGGGTGTGGTTTGTTCGTTGATCTGTACATTTACGGTGATGCCGTCGCTGATGTTGTTCTTCCGTCGTGTGATCAATAAAACAGCCAAACCGGCGTATGTACCTCCTACGGATAAGTTAGCTCAGTTTGTCGCGCGTCATAAGTTACCGATGGCTATTGGAGCAGTGATCCTGTTCTTTGGATCCTGGTATCTGTCCCGTCAGACAACGATATTCTTCTCGGCTGAAGCTGAATCAGAGATAGAGAAAGTATTTCCGTCTCCGAATCCTTTTGTGCTGCTGTATGACACGCAAGAAGAAGACTCGGTGTTTGGTTTGGCGGATCGACTGATGGCGCAGCCGGGTATCGAATTGGTGATTTCGTATCCTACGCTGATGAGGCAACCGCTCACGCCGGCAGAGATGACGGCGCACGTGCGATCGCTACTGACTGATTTCTCGGATTTCATGCCGGAAGGTACGACGGTACCCCAAGAAGCATTAGATGCCCTGAATCCTGAGTTGGTGAAGGTGCTCTATTATATCCATGCGAAAGACTCCATCGAACAAAAACTGAGTTTCCCTGAGGTAGCTCGTTTCCTGCATTCTTATGTAGTGCCCAATCCGCTGATGGCCGATATGATCGATGCGGATATGAAGCAGCAGATAGAGGACCTGCAGTCGATGCTGGAACTCCCTGCGCCGTCCAAAGAAGAACCGAAGGAGGCAAAACCTGTAGCGGTAGTTGCCGCAGAGGAACTTGTCGAACTGGAAGATACCATCACAGTCCTCTCCCGCGAGACTATTGCACCGATCCAAATAGAACCCTCTACGCTGGCTGTGACAGAAGATACGCTTTCGGTGCCGGAAATGCCGCTGGATAAGATTGCTATTGTGCCCTTCATAGAGCGCTTGTATCAGCGCCAGACATCAGCCGTGACGGTGGAGATGCATAAACTGGCTGACACTACGGCGATTCGTCTGCCGATGTCCGTTAACGAGATGTCGGTCTTCATGGGTTCTACGCCGATCCAGACGCGTTTGGTATACAGTTATGCACCGGGTATTGCCAAGAAACTGTCTCCGCTGGAGTACGTGCATCTATTGGTAGATGACCTGTTCAAGCGCAAAGGTCTGGCGGGTATGGTTTCCGAAGAACAGCGTACGTTGTTAGGACAGCGTGCATACCTGATGGACTTGGCGGATAAGAATGCATCGCTCACGCCTTCGGATCTCAATATCTTACTGCGCGCCTTTGGCGTGGAGAACCTCACCGAGGAAGAGATCATCGCAATAGCCAACCCGCCGAAGAAAGAAGATCCGCTTCTTGCGAATCTTCCGAGTTCTTTGAATACGGAAGACATCGTTCAATCAGTGGCGCAAGTGCAGCGCGCGTTGCATAGCACCGATACGACACGTGCCGTAGTAGCTGTTTCGGAGAAGAAAGAAGAACCGACGACGGTGAAGTCACATCGTCCGAGTCGTGAAGACCTGCAAGCAGAGTTATTTACAGAACTGGTGTTCGGCGGCAAGACCTATACGCCAGCTGCGATGGCAGATAAACTGGCGAGACTGATGAAGTTATCGAACGTGAAGGCTGCCCCTGTAACGGCGGCTCAGATGTCGCTTCTGTACGATTACTACGGGGCGGTTCACTCGCAGTGCGATACCTTACGTATGGGCTTCGAACCGCTGTTGGTGTATATCTGTGATACGCTCATCAACGACCCGCGTATAGTAGAACTGATGCCGGATACGATGCGTGCACAGGCTTCCGGCATCAAAGCGCAGATGAAAGATGGTTTAGGCCAGTTGCGCAAAGACCAGCACTCGCTCTTAGTGGTGCTCTCATCCTTGCCGAAGGAGTCGAAAGAGACCTATGATTTCGTGGATACCTTAACCGCCTTGGCGGAGGCACGTCTGGAGAAACCGCACTACTATGTGGGAGAATCGGTGATGTACGCAGAGATGCGAGGTGGTTTTGATCACGAAATGAATGTCGTCTCGCTTCTGACGATATTGGCTATCTTCCTCATTGTGGCGGTCACCTTCCGTTCGGTCATCGTGCCGACGATCTTGGTGGTGACGGTGATGACGGCTGTATATGTGAATGTTGTGGTAGCAGGGTGGGTGACCGGCCAAATGTTATACTTGGCGTACCTCATCGTGCAGGCGATCCTCATGGGTGCTACAATCGACTATGGTATCCTCTTCGCCAATTATTATCGCGAGAACCGCAAGACGATGCTGCAGGTCGATGCGGTATGTGCGGCTTATCGCGGCTCAATCCGTACGATCCTTACCTCCAGCCTCATCATGGTGATCGGTCCCGGAGCGATGGCGCTTTTTATTGACGACCTGATGATCAGTAATATCGTCGGCTGTCTGGCCGTAGGTGCCTTCATGGCTGTCGTGCTGACTATGACTGTCGTTCCGGCCGTATTGGTGGCCTTGGATAAATGGGTGGTGTACGGCAAGAAGAATCGTTTTAACGGCGAGATACCGGAAGCGAATAAGGAAAATACGGAAAATCCCGAAAATACAGAAGCAGAGCATGCAGAATCAAAATAAACAATGGGACCTGACCATCACACCGAAGGATCGACTGCTGACGGTGGATTGGAAGGAGATATGGCGCTACCGCGATATGTTCCTGCTGTTTGTGGCGCGTAATTTCCGTACGGCGTACAAACAGACCATCCTGGGTCCGCTGTGGTTTATAATCACCCCGGTGCTGTCCGTTATTGTCTATGTAACGGTGTTTGGAGGTATTGCGAATATCCCTACGGATGGTGTGCCGCCGATGTTGTTCTATCTCTTGGGTATCGCCGTGTGGGGGTATTTCGCCAGCTGTGTCAGCGCTACATCCAATTCGTTCGTTTCCAATGCGGATATATTCGGTAAGGTTTATTTCCCGCGTATTATCATGCCGCTGGTGGCGGTGACGACTAACCTCTTGTCGTTCGCTATTCAGTTGGCGATCTTCGCGGTGCTATACATCTATTATGTAGCCACAGGAACGGAACTCGTTATTCATTGGCAGATCGTGCTGTTCCCGCTTTTCGTAGCCATGCTTGCATTCATGGCTGTAGGCTTCGGAATGATTTTCTCTTCAATGACGACGAAGTATCGCGACTTGCAAATTATGTTGGCGAAAATCATTTCGCTGTGGGTGTATATCACGCCTGTCATCTATCCGTTGAGCATGGTGTCAAACGAGAAACTGAACCTCGCGATGAGTCTCAATCCCGTCACCCCCGTGATGGAGGCAATTAAATACTCGTTATTGGGACAGGGGCAGTTCAGCTGGCTTTGGTTAGGCTATAGCGCGCTGTTCACGCTGATATTGTTAATCATCGGCCTGATGCTCTTCAATAAAGTACAAAAATCATTTATGGACACCGTATAAAATTACCAATTACCAATGACCAATCACCAATGACCAATTACCAATGACCAATTACCAATTACCAATGACCAATAATAATACATATTGGACCACGGAGATCAGCCCGACGACATTTGCGAAGGGTTTGGGCTTGAAGGAACTTTGGCAGAAGAAGTACCTGATTTGGCTGTTTGTTAAGCGCGATATCACGGTGCAATACAAACAGACGATCTTTGGTATGGGATGGTATTTTATCTCGCCGCTCTTTACGATGTTTATGTATATCGTCGTCTTCGGCCGTATTGCCGGTATTCCTACGGATGATATACCGCAGCCGGTGTTCTACCTGAGCGGTATCTGTCTTTGGGAGTATTTCTCGACCTGTCTCACGGATACGGCGGCTACGTTCCAGACGAACGCTGGTCTGTTTGGAAAAGTCTATTTCCCGCGTTTGGTGACACCGGTATCGAAGGTGATCTCCAAACTTTTCCGCTTCTCGCTTCAGTTAAGTACCTTCGTCTTCGTATACCTTTATTTCGTCATTCGCGGCGTGGACCTGCATCCGAATATCTACCTGCTGCTCTTCCCGGTGCTAATCCTGATGATGCAATGTATGGCCTTAGGCCTCGGACTTATTGTTTCGTCGCTCACTACCAAATACCGCGACTTGACCAATTTCTTCGGCGTCTTTGTATCCCTGTGGATGTACGCTACGCCTATCGTCTATCCGCTTTCGTACGTCACGAATCCGACCCTGCATAAAATAATGCTTTTTAACCCGATGACGGCTATCATTGAGACCTTTAAATACGGTGCTTTCGGTGCCGGACAGTTCTCCTGGTCGTCCCTGGGCTTCAGCGCGGCATGTATAGCTATATTGCTGTTTATCGGCATCGCGATGTTTAATCGAAAGCAGAAATATTTTATTGACACGATATAAATTTATTTAACCCGATCAATATGAAAGAGTACCAATTGAAAACCAAGATGAAGTCCTATCAGTGGGACGAGTTGTCTGAAGAACAGCGCGAAGTGGTAGCTATCGCCAAGGAGCAAATCCGGCATAGCTATTGCCCGTACAGCCATTTCCATGTAGGAGCGGCAGCGAAGTTAGCGAACGGCGTAGTGATACGTGGGGCGAACCAAGAGAACGCAGCTTATCCGAGTGGTCTGTGCGCAGAGCGTACTGCTCTTTTTGCAGCCGGCGCTCAGTATCCGGATCAACCTGTTGTACGTTTGGCTATTGCGTGCTATACGGATGGTCATTTCACCAAGGAACCCGGTTCTCCTTGCGGCGCATGCCGTCAAGTGATGCTGGAGACCGAGCACCGCTATGGTGGGAAGATGGAAGTGCTGTTGTACGGCGAGGATGAGATATTTGTCTTTGACTCCGCAGCAGACCTGCTTCCGTTGATCTTTGTCAGCGAGAATCTGAAAGGTTAAGGTGTACCCGACATAGATGAGAGTAGTTAAGAAAATAGATATCTATCTGCTGCGGAATTTTCTGTGGCTCTTCTTGGCTACTTTCTTCATTGCAATCTTCATTCTGCTCATGCAGTTTATGTGGATGCATGTGAATGACCTTGTAGGTAAAGGCATCAGTCTCGGCGTCCTCTCAGAGTTTTTCATCTATGCTACGGCTTCTGTAATACCTCTGGCGCTACCCTTGGCAATCTTGCTCAGTTCTCTGATAGCCTTTGGTAACTTGGCGGAGAAAAGCGAACTGACGGCGATGAAAGCCGCGGGAATATCCCTGTTCCGTATCTTACGTCCTTTGGCCATTGCAGTTGCCATCCTCAGCGTCGGGGCGTTCTATTTCAGCAATAACGTGCTGCCTAAGTCGCAAGCCAAACTATGGGCACTCATCTTCTCCCTGCGCCAGAAGAGTCCGGAACTGCAGATACCGGTGGGGGAGTTCTATGATGAGATACACGGATATAACATCTACGTGCGCAATAAGACGAGAGACGGAGACCTGCTGAACTTGATGATCTATGACTATTCTTCTGGTTTTGAGGATGCCAAAGTGATGGTGGCGGATACCGGTCGTTTGAGGGCCAGTACGGATAAACGTTTTCTGGTGCTGGATCTTATCAACGGCGAATCCTTTGAGAACCTCAATCAGAAGCAACAACGTGCCACCCGTACCACCCAAAATATACCGTATCGGCGCGAGACGTTCAGTCATAAACGACTCATCATCGATTTCAATACCGATTTTAATCGCTATGACGAATCCATCCTTGACGACCAGCATGTGAGCAAGAATGTTTCGCAATTGTTGCACTCCATCGACTCAGTCGAACATGTGTCAGATGCGCGTTCTAAAGAACAAAGTGACAAACTGATCAAAGATCGTTATTTTGGTCGCGAAGGTTCGCGAACGGATGTTATCCTTCCTACTACTCTCTCTTCGGAGGATGTAGAGCGCTATAATTTAGACTCCCTGTGGGCGCATCTATCGCTGACGAGAAAGAAACAAGTATATTCTATAGCGCAGGAGAAAGCACGTAATTACAGGGACCAGATTGAGTACAATGCCATCTTGTTAGAGGACACCGAGCGCTATGTACGCAAGCATGAGATAGAGCTCTACCGTAAGTTCACGCTGGCCTTTGCGTGCCTCATCTTTTTCTTCATTGGTGCTCCGCTTGGAGCCATCATACGGAAGGGTGGATTAGGCGCACCGGTAGTGATCTCGGTCATCCTGTTTATCATCTATTATATCATTGATAACACGGGATATAAGATGGCGCGTGAGGCTTTGTGGCCCTGTTGGGCGGGGATGTGGCTCAGTTCCTTTGTACTGCTGCCTACAGGTATCTTCCTTACCTACAAAGCCGCGACCGACTCGCCGCTCTTTAACCCCGACGCATGGGTGATCGCGTGGAAGAAGATGGTGAACAAGGTGCAAGAGTCAAAATGGTTTCACCAAGTGAAACGACAAAAGAATTGAATATGAAGATAAACACTATACAAGAAGCATTAGAGGACTTCCGTGAAGGAAAGTTCGTCATTGTGGTAGATGATGAAGATCGCGAGAACGAAGGTGATTTCATCATCGCGGCAGAGAAAATCACCCCTGAGAAGGTGAATTTTATGCTGCAGCACGGCCGGGGTGTCCTTTGTTGCCCTATTACAGAACAGCGTTGTGCGGAATTGGACCTCATGCATCAGGTAGCTAATAACACCTCGATGTTAGGTACGCCGTTCACGGTGACGGTAGATAAACTCGAAGGCTGTACCACCGGTGTTTCTGCGGCCGACAGAGCGGCTACAATTCAGGCACTGGCGGATCCGGCATCCAAACCCGAGACGTTCGGTCGACCGGGACATATCAACCCGCTTTATGCCAAGGCAGGAGGTGTGCTGCAGCGTGCCGGACATACCGAAGCCGGTGTGGACTTGGCGCGCTTAGCCGGACTCTATCCGGCAGCTGCCCTCATCGAGATAATGAATGCCGACGGCACCATGGCACGCATGCCCCAACTGCAAGAAGTAGCACGCGAATTCGACCTCAAGATCATCACCATCAAAGATTTAATTGAGTTCCGGTTAAATCAAGGTGAACGATTAAAGGTAAATGGGGAAAGAGAAGAGGTGATTAGTGAAAGCTCGCTCGTGGAGCGCGGCGAGACGGTTTTCCTTCCTACGCAACATGGTGAGTTTATGTTAACGCCTTTCCGTGACCTGACGACGGGTCTCGAGCACGTAGTGCTCACCAAAGGGGAGTGGACGGACGACGAACCGGTCTTATGCCGTGTACACTCCAGTTGTATGACGGGCGATATATTCGGCTCCCTGCGCTGCGAGTGCGGCGAACAACTCACCAAAGCCATGCAACTCATCCAGGCCGAAGGAAAGGGGATCATCGTCTATATGAATCAAGAGGGACGAGGGATAGGCCTTATGAATAAGATACGCGCGTATAAGTTGCAAGAGCAGGGAGAAGATACGGTGGAAGCGAATGTACACCTGGGTTTCCGCCCCGATGAACGCAACTACGGCATCGGCGCGCAGATTTTGAATCAAATGAACGCTCACAAGCTTCGTTTATTAACCAATAATCCCGTCAAGCGCGTAGGCTTGGAGAGTTACGGCATCGAGATCGTGGAGAATGTACCTTTGGAGATAGCGCCTAATAAATGGAACAGACGCTATATGCAAACAAAAAAGGAAAAAATGCACCACGATTTGAAACTGGTATAGTGTTTGGCACGGTATTTGAGCAAAATAAGGTAACTGGAAATCTATAAATATAGAAATCTGGAAATTTAGGTACACTAACCCTTTAAAACATTACAACAATGAAAAAATTAACTACACTTCTGATGGCGCTGATGCTGATGAGTGCAGCGCTATGGGCAGACGAAACGATCACGGTTTCTGCCAACAGTTCTGACATCTCTGAGGGTCTCGATCTGAAAGTTGTAGCGAAGCTATTTGCAGAGGCTAAGAACCTGGAAGAGTTCGAGACGATGCTCAACAACCCCGACAGCGCTTTCTGTAATCTCGATCTCAACGGAGACGGTGAAGTAGATTACTTGCGCGTCGTAGAAACGGGTGAAGGCAACAAGCGTCTGATCGTGCTGCAGGCGATCCTCGCAAAGGATATATATCAAGATGTTGCCTCGATCTATGTAGAGAAGGATGAGTCGGATGTTGTTTCCGTTCAGGTAATTGGCGATGAGTACGTATATGGTACCAACTATATCATCGAGCCTGTATATGTTTACCGTCCTGTTATCTACGATTGGTTCTGGAGCGATGCATGGTATGCTTGGCATAGTCCTTGGTATTGGGGCTACTGGCCGGGTTGGTGGTACGCTCATAGCTGTTGGGCACACGATTGGTACTGGCATCACTGCTATGCATGGCATCATCACCACCACTGGTGCTCTTTCCGTCCGGGACATCACGTTCACTACGGCTATCATGAGCTGCGCGGCGGTGTAAGTCGCAGAGACTATGCTACAGCCAACCCGGAGCGTTCGTTCGAGCGCCGCAACGCAGGTCTGGTAAACGCACGTGAGATCCGTGGTAATAGTGTTCGTTCGCAGAAAGCCGGCGGTAGTTCACGTCAAGTACTAGCAGGACGCGAAGGCGCAAGTTCGGTTCGTGAGTCCGCTACCGGTGGTCGCACCTATGGCAGTTCGAACACAGCACTCAGCCGTTCGCAAGGCGCATCCGTTCGTACAGGCGCTACCAGCCGTTCAGAGGGCGCATCCGCTTCTCGCGCATCCGCTTCTCGCGCATCCGCTTCGGAGCGCAGCCAAACGACCGCAACCCGCAGTTCGGCAAGCAGCGCATCCACGCGTAGTACCGGCGGTTCTACCCGCAGCACCAGTGCTACTGCATCGCGCGGTTCCGGCAGCTCGACCGGTTCGACCTATTCGAAACCGGCAGCTACACGCAGCACGAGTGGCAGTTCAGGATCCGGCCGCAGTACCAGTGCTTCTCGTAGCACCTATAGCGGTTCGAAGAGCAGCTCCAGCAGTTCGAGCAGCTCCAGCAGTTCCTACGGTGGTAGCCGAAGCAGTGGTAGCAGTTCGTACGGCAGTTCTCGCAGCAGCGGCAGCACCTATAGCGGTGGCTCCAGCCGAGGCGGAGGAGGTTCCTACGGAGGCGGCAGTCGCAGTGACGGCGGTGGCTCCAGCCGAGGCGGTAGCGTTAGACGCTAAGCATAATTGCTAACAATAAAAAAAGGGTGGTCATCCGACCATCCTTTTTTTATTAAATAGGGTTCCCGTAAATCTGCCGAACGCTTAGTGTGCTGCCAGCATATTAGCCGGATCGAGGAGTTGATCGAGTTGTTCTTTACTCATCAATTCGTGCTCGAGCACTAAGTTATATACGCTCTTGCCGGTCTCCAAGGCCTCTTTCGCGATCTTGGTTGAGGCTTTATAGCCGATGACGGGGTTCAGCGCGGTGACGATACCGATGGAGTGCTTAACGGTTTCTAAGTTATGCTCACGGTTGATGGTGATGCCGTCGATACACTTCGTGCGCAGGATCTTCATCACGTTCTGCAACCAGGTGATGGATTCGAAGATACACTCGGTGATGATCGGTTCCATCACGTTGAGTTGCAACTGACCTGCCTCGGCAGCAAAGGTCACAGCGGTGTCGTTACCGATCACTTTGAAGCAAACCTGGTTCGTTACTTCCGGAATAACAGGGTTCACTTTGCCCGGCATGATGGAACTACCCGGAGCCATCGGCGGCAGGTTGATCTCATGCAAGCCGCAACGAGGACCGGAAGCCATCAGACGCAGGTCATTACACATCTTACTCAGTTTAACAGCCAAGCGCTTGAGCGAAGCGGAATAGCTGACATACGCACCCGTATCAGGAGTAGCCTCAATCAGGTCGCTGGCTAAAACGAACGGTTCGCCGGTCAGTTCGCACATCTTCTTGATGCACAACTCGGCATAGCCTGCAGCGGCATTCAAGCCCGTACCGATAGCCGTACCGCCCATGTTAATCTCATAGAGCAGCGTTACGTTACGTTCAAGGTTCGTGATCTCCTCTTCGAGGTTGTTGGCGAACGCATGGAACTCCTGTCCGCTCGTCATAGGTACAGCATCCTGCAACTGGGTACGACCCATCTTGATGGAGTCGCTGAACTCATCGCCTTTCTTACGGAGCGAATCAATAAGCTGTTTCAGTTCGGCCTCCATACTCCGGTTCATACGGATGAACGCATAGCGGAAAGCAGAGGGGTAGGCGTCATTGGTACTCTGCGCGCAGTTGACATGGTCGTTCGGCGAGCAGTATTGGTATTCGCCGCGACCGTGACCCATGAGTTCCAGTGCACGGTTAGCAATCACTTCGTTGGCGTTCATGTTAATCGTTGTTCCGGCACCTCCTTGAACCATGTCTGTGGGGAACTGGTCATGCATCTTACCATCAATCAGTTCGCGGCAAGCCTGTGCAATAGCGGCGTAGATCTCATCGTTGATGACGCCTAACTCATGGTTGGCTTCTACGGCGGCTAATTTGATATAGGCCATAGCGATGATGTACTCCGGAAAATCAGACATCTTCAGGTTCGAAACCTTGTAGTTATTGATTCCGCGTTGTGTTTGTACACCGTAGTACGCCTCTAAGGGTACTTCCAGTTCACCTAACAGGTCCGACTCCAAGCGTACCTGATGAACTTTGTCTGAATTTAAAAATGATTTGCCCATGATATTATAGTTTATTTAAAAATATTCATTAAAAATAATCATTAATCATTAATCATTAATCATTATTCATTATTCATTATTCATTATTCATTATTCATTAATGACTTAACGAACTCTACGCGATTGAAGACCTGCAAATCCGTCATCTGCTCGCCAAGACCGATATAACGAACAGGAATCTTAAACTGGTCGCTGATACCAATCACGACACCACCTTTGGCCGTGCCGTCTAACTTTGTAATAGCCAGGGAAGAAACCTGGGTGGCGGCGGTGAACTGACGAGCCTGCTCGAAGGCATTCTGCCCTGTACTGCCGTCCAGCACCAACATCACGTCGTGCGGTGCGTCGGGCACCACTTTCTGCATCACGTTCTTGATCTTCGTCAACTCGTTCATCAAGTTGATCTTGTTATGCAGACGTCCGGCGGTGTCGATCAGTACCACATCCGCGTCGTTTGCTTTGGCGGACTGCAAGGTGTCGTAAGCCACCGAAGCGGGGTCTGAACCCTGTTGCTGCTTGACCACCGGCACTCCTACGCGTTCACCCCAGATACATAACTGCTCTACGGCTGCTGCGCGGAACGTGTCCGCTGCACCTAAATACACCTTCTTCCCCGCCGCTTTGTATTGGTATGCCAACTTTCCGATGGTAGTGGTCTTACCTACGCCGTTCACACCCACCACCATCACCACGTAGGGCTTAACTGGCAGCGGCGCGGAGAAATCAGGTACGTCGGCTACGTTGTTCTCTTGCAGTAACGAAGCGATCTCGTCCACCAGCAGGGCGTTCAGTTCGCTCGTATTCACATATTTATCGCGTTTCACACGCTCTTGTACACGCTCGATGATCCGCAGGGTGGTCTCCACACCTACGTCGGAAGTGATCAATGCTTCCTCTAAGTTATCCAGCACATCGTCGTCAATAGTGGACTTACCCGCTATGGCGCGACCGATCTTACTGAGTACCGACTCTTTGCTCTTCTCCAGACCTCTGTCGAGTGTCTCTTTCTTCTCTTTGTTAAATAATCCAAAAAATCCCATATTTTTTTACACCTTACACTTTACACTTTTAACTCGCATTTTTTTGTAGTCCCGTCGCGCTTCGAGAACGGCTTTGGCGCTTCCTTTCTTGCCCTGCAGCAGGAAATGCAGCGCCGCTACATAATCCAATACGCAGCGTATCGCCAGCACGCACCAAGGGAAGCGCCGGTTCTTATAGATCATCACGAGATTATTGCGGAAATTGAGGTACGTCTTCCGGGGATTGTCGTAACTCAGACTCCCGCCGCCCAAGTGGTACACTGTACTCTGCGGCACGCAGGCCAATTTCCATTTCTTATTGCGCATCCGCCAGCAAAGGTCGATCTCTTCCATATGAGCGAAGAACGAAGCGTCCAAGCCACCTAACTCCTTATATACTTGCGTACGCACGCACATACAAGCGCCCGTGGTCCAATCCACCTCGGCGATCGTATCGTATTGTCCTTTATCTTTCTCTACGCGTCCCCATTTACGACCCCTGCAGGACGGATAGCCTAACCAACTGAGGTATCCTCCGGCAGCACCGGCGTACTCAAAATACGCTTTGTCTCGCCAACTGCGGATCTTCGGCTGCACGGCTGCCACCTCCGGGTGCGCATCCATATAGTCGAGTAGGGGAGTAAGCCATCCTTCCGGTGTCTCCACATCCGAATTGAGCAGCACCACATATTCGCTGTCCACCTGCTCTATGGCGCGGTTATACCCCTCGGCAAATCCGTAGTTCTGATCCAGCACGATGGTCTTCACGCTCGGAAACTCCTTGCTCAGCACCGCCAGACTCTCATCCGTACTGCCGTTGTCCGCCACGATCAATTCGACGTCTCTACTCTCGACTAACGACTTCACCACCGACGGCAGATACGTCCGAAGCATCTCTGCGCCATTCCAGTTTAATATGATTACATTACATTTCATTGTTTACGATACGCAAATCGGTTGTGGCTCCAAAGCCATAGTTCGGGCTGATTCAGGATATTCTGCTCCAGCGCCTTGGCGTACGCCCGTGTGATCTCGCCTTCGGCCGTCTTACCCGGCTCAGCCGCTAGTACCCGAAACGCGCAGCGGTAATACCCTCTCTTCTCGCGCGTGATATAGGCATAGAACACCGGATAGCCGAATCGTTTGCCGAGCATCTCGCCGCCGTCCAAAAACCCTGTCTCGTGATGCAGAAAATCCACCCACGTGCGCGTTACTTCCGGTCGCGGCTTCTGGTCGCTTATCAAGCCAATGGCCACGGGCTTCCCCTCATGACGGTATTTTACCAACTCGCGTAATATCCGCTGTTTCTCGACACAAACCCCTCCGCGTTTGCTGCGAATGGCGTTCATTAGTTTGTCCGCACTGCTATTCTTTTGCTTTCGATATACATTTATTTCCGTTACGCCCGGGCTCACCCACTGCTGCACGGACGCCATCCATTCCCAGTTGCCTAAGTGCGCTAACATGAATATCCCGCCTCCGGCGGCGTCCACCAGGCGGTTCACTTCATCCATGGGTTCGAACAGCACCCGCTCCCGCATCTCCTCGTCGGAACAACGATAGCCGTAGATACTCTCCACGATCGTATAGCAGAACTGGTGATAGAACCCCTTGGCCATTGCCTTGCGCTCCGACGGACGCTTTTCCGGAAAACACTCGGCGATATTTTTTGCTACCACCCGCCTCCGATAACGTACGAGGTAGTACATCGTCGGATAGAGGATCCAATCGGCGAACCAATAATGCACGCCTAAAGGAATTCTACTTAGAATAGAGGCACAAGAAAGTAGCATATATAACTTAAAGCGGTTACAATCGGAGCCGCCAATAAGATACTGTCAAATCGGTCTAATACCCCGCCGTGTCCGGGAAGGAAGTTTCCGGAGTCTTTCACGCCTATTGCCCGTTTCATGAGGCTCTCCATCAGGTCGCCTAACGCACCGAAGGCACTCACCAAAAATCCGAAGAGCGCAGCTATCAGCTTACCGTACTGACCTACCACGATCTCGTCGAACCAGCCGAAGCGATGGAGGAGGAAGGCAGCGCCTATCGTAAAGGCAAAGCCGCCAAACAGACCCTCCCAACTCTTCTTGGGACTCACGTGAGGTATCATTTTATGATTCCCGTTCTTGCGTTTTGCCGTCAGACTACCTACGCAGTAAGCACCCGTATCGTTCACCCAAATCAGCACAAACAGCGCTAACAGCAACCATTTATCCAAGAAATAGAGCAGCATCAGCGTCGCCAAGGGTAGGGCAATCATCACTTGAGAAATCAAGAAATTACCCCAACTTTTCAGCGGGTCGCCCGAGTGGTTCCATATCTCATCCAGCAGCGTAATCACCACGATCGGCAAATACGCGATACTCATGATAAACCCGATGGAAAAATACTCCCGCTCCTCTTCCGGATTGCGCCAGGCGAAACAGAACACCACCAGCCAAAGAGCGATGGTGGCCAATAGCGAGAACATCCGCAGCGCACGAGGCGACTGCATCAAGCGGTTAAACTCATCGATTGCCAACAGGCAGATGATAAAGAATAAACCGCAGCATACGTAGGGATTCCAAAGGATAGAACCCACAACGCATCCTACGAATACTGCGCCGCTAAGGCTTCGTTTAACTAATTCCGTCATATTTTCTTCCAAATTCGGGCACAAAGGTACAAAAAATATTGCATATATGCAAATTTTTATGGATTTTTTTTAATTCGTCCTT
>JAEDNI010000059.1 GCA_016302585.1 Paludibacteraceae bacterium
AGGATTCGCCGGACGGCAAACGCACGATGAAGGCGTACCTGTGGAAGGTATGCGGCGAGGAGTACGATCAGAAGCACAACGGCTAAGGAGGTGAGTCGCGCTTGGGCTAAGGCTTAATACGATGAACAAAACTTGTTCAAAGGAATTTTCGCCTTGCCCTACGCTTTCCCCAAAAATTAAAAATGTTTGGGGACCCCGAGTTTTTAACAACAAAATTGTAAAAACTATGAGATTAAACATCCAATTGGTGACCGCAGCCGTGCTGTCAGTAGGCGGATTAGTGCTCTTGTTCTGCGGGGCTTTTATCGCCCCGCAGGGCGAGATCCACGAAAGCCTGTTGGTCGGGTTTGGCGAGGTTGCCACCTTTGCCGGTGCGCTGTTTGGGATAGATTACACTTACAAATGGAAGAGTAAGCATGGAAATCATCCGCCTAACGAGAATTAGCCGAGAAGGCAAAGCCGTGCGTGGGTGCTTGCGTTTTGAAGGGCAAGAAATAGCGACGCTTGAGAATGCAGATTATATCATACCTGTTGGGATATATGAAGTCAGAGTAACGTGGTCGCCACGATTCAAGCGTATGCTACCACTTATCGGCAATGTTCCCGGGCGAAGCGGCATCCGATTTCATCGGGGCACGAGACCCGAACACAGCAAGGGATGCATATTGGTAAGTGCAGCCAACGAGCAAGAACTTACCACGAAATGGCTTGCGTTGCAAGCGAGTAATGAACCTATTAAACTTACGATTGAAAATGAAAACTGAAAGCGAAGAAAAAGACTGGGTGAAAGTTCTGTACGAAGTCATCCTTAAGATCCTCACGCTGGGTTTCTACCACGTAGAGAAGCACAGAAAAAGTTGATAGAGGGCGTCCGCAAGGGCGCCTTCTTTACTTTCTTAGCCGCAGGGGCACGATTAATGCAGAGCATTGTTCACAAATTCACAGATTCACACATTTGTGTGGCTAAATACGGCATACGATGCCGTGCTAACTGACGAAGAGAGAATCACCACCGGAGGTAACAGCCAAAACACTACACCCCGCATGGCTTCGTTGTCATATACGGGCAGGCGAGACTGAAAGTGAGACGGATATGAGAACCCACACGGCACGAACGTGGAGAGAGTACCGGCGCGGCACTAATCTGCCTATGTGCAAGCCCACAAACTAACAGCGGAGAATAAAAAGCAGGGGCAGGAAAACTGAAAGTTCCTGCCCCAAACCATTACGCGAAGATGCGATTATTCTAAAATCCTCGGGGACCCCGATGGTTACTGCTCGTTCATCAAAAGCTGCATGACAACTTTTGCTGAATATGCCACAGGCGTACCGGGGCCGAAGATGGCGGCGACGCCGGCTTTGTAGAGGAAGTCGTAGTCCTGCGCGGGGATGACACCACCGGCAGTTACCTCGTCGGAAGCGGCGATCCATGACTTCGTTACATACGTAACTCGTGTAATGGTCGCGCTTCCTCCTCTCCCCAAGGATTAAAAATCCTCGGGGACCCCGATGGTTACTGCTCGTTCATCAAAAGCTGCATGACAACTTTTGCTGAATACGCCACAGGCGTACCCGGCCCAAATATCGCCGCAACACCTGCCCGATACAAGAAATCGTAATCTTGGGCAGGTATTACTCCGCCCGCAGTTACCATTATGTCAGGACGGCCGAGTTTCTTGAGCTCCTCGATGACCTGCGGGATGAGGGTCTTGTGACCTGCCGCGAGGCTGGAGACACCCAGTACATGGACATCGTTCTCCACCGCCTGTTTAGCTGCCTCTGCCGGAGTCTGGAACAAGGGTCCCATATCGACATCAAAGCCGCAATCGGCATAACCGGTGGCTACCACTTTGGCGCCACGATCGTGGCCGTCCTGTCCCATCTTGGCAATCATGATACGGGGTTGACGACCTTCTTTCTTGGCAAACTCTGCCGTGAGACGACAAGCTTCCTGGAAGTTATCGTCGTTCTTAGTACCTGAAGCGTACACGCCTGAAATAGTTCTGATGGTTGCTTTATAACGTCCTACGACTTTCTCGCAGGCATCGGAGATTTCGCCGAGCGAAGCACGGAGACCGGCTGCCTTGACAGCCAGCGCGAGGAGGTTCTCACCCTTACCTCCGTCAGCCCATTTCTGTACGGACTCGGTGATCTCGGCAAGAGCAGCCTGCACGGCTTTCTCGTCACGGTTAGCACGGAGTTCGTTGAGGCGAGCTACCTGCTGCTCACGAACGGCTGTGTTATCGATCTCGAGGATGTCGATCGGGTCTTCGTGCTCCAGACGATACTCGTTGATACCGATGATCTTCTGTTTGCCGGAGTCGATACGCGCCTGAGTACGCGCAGCGGCTTCCTCGATACGCATCTTAGGAATACCGGTCTCGATAGCTGCTGCCATACCGCCGAGTTTCTCAATCTCCTGGATATGTGCCCAGGCTTTCTCCATGAGTTCCTGCGTGAGGGTCTCTACGTAGTAGGAACCGCCCCACGGGTCGATCTCCTTGCAGACCTTGGTCTCTTCCTGGATGTAGATCTGGGTGTTACGTGCGATACGTGCGGAGAAGTCCGTCGGCAGCGCGATGGCTTCGTCGAGTGCGTTGGTGTGGAGCGACTGGGTGTGACCGAGTGCAGCTCCCATCGCCTCGATACAGGTACGTCCTACGTTGTTGAACGGGTCCTGCTCGGTGAGCGACCAACCGGAGGTCTGGCTGTGCGTACGGAGCGCCATGGATTTCGGGTTCTTCGCGCCGAAGGACTTGACGATCTTCGCCCAGAGCATACGTCCTGCACGCATCTTGGCGATCTCCATGAAATGGTTCATACCGATCGCCCAGAAGAAGGAGAGACGCGGTGCGAACGTATCCACATCCATGCCGGCGTTGACACCAGCGCGGAGGTACTCCATACCGTCGGCGAGCGTGTAAGCCAACTCGATATCTGCCGTGGCACCGGCTTCCTGCATGTGGTAACCGGAGATGGAGATGGAGTTGAACTTAGGCATGTTCTGCGAGGTATATTCGAAGATATCGGCGATGATCTTCATGGAGAACTTAGGCGGATAGATATAGGTGTTGCGCACCATGAATTCCTTGAGGATATCGTTCTGGATGGTACCTGCCATCTCCTCCAGTTTGGCACCCTGCTCGAGTCCGGCGTTGATATAGAACGCGAGGATCGGCAGCACGGCACCGTTCATGGTCATGGAGACGGACATCTTGTTCAGAGGGATACCGGCGAAGAGGACTTTCATATCCTCCAGCGAGCAGATGGACACACCTGCTTTGCCGACGTCACCTACCACGCGCATGTTATCGGCGTTGTAGCCGCGGTGGGTCGGGAGGTCAAAGGCTACGGACAGACCTTTCTGACCGGACGCGAGGTTACGGCGGTAGAAAGCGTTCGATTCCTCAGCGGTGGAGAATCCGGCGTACTGACGGATGGTCCAGGGACGGAGAGGATACATGGCGCTGTACGGGCCACGGAGGAACGGCGGGATACCGGAGACGTAGTCGAGGTGCTCCATGCCCTGCAGGTCCTCTTTGGTGTAGATCGGCTTGACGTCGATGAGTTCGGGCGTCTGCCAGTCGGCGTTGTTCGGGCCAACAACCTTGCTGGCCGAAACTTGCTTGATATCTATTTGCTTAAAATCAGGTTTCATAATATTACTTGATTTTGAATGATTAATCTATTTGTTGTTAAGAAAAAAAACTAAATGACACTTTTGAATAATTTTAGAGCTTCGCTCCCTGTGTCTTTGTCTGCTTGACCATCTATGAAAATAAATTTTCCTATCTGTTCAATCACCCAAATCCACACACCTTCGTGTCAAAATCATTCAAAAGACATAAACATAAAAAACAATTTATTTTTCTTTAGTTTGAAGAATAGCGTCGCACACACGAATAAATCGCTCTTTCCATAGAACGTTAGCTCCCTTTTTAGGGTTAGAACGATAGGAATTTGGATTTTCGGCTGCTTTTTTTAGATTAGCAACATCCTTCTCTGAGATACGCTCTCCTTCGGCATATTTGCGACTAAGCGGCAATGTAACATTGTTAAAGTTATATACTCGTTTAAAGCCATATGTTTCGTAGTTAACGTAAACAGAAGAATATCCTGCAAAGGATACATTGACTTCTTTTAATGGGAGTTGCTTTGCCTCCAACAAGTCTTCCATAATCCTTGCGGCATTTACTTGACTAAGGATATACTCTCCCGCCGTATATTCTAGTTTGCCTTTATGATAAGCAATTATACGACGACCTCGTACTGCGAAATTGTAACCTTGCAATTCAAAATCGCTATCACCATTGCCAAAGAGAGCAAATAAACTCCCAAGAGAGGCAATCGCTTCCTCGGCGCCATGTCCGAGATTAAGTTTTATAGCTGTATTCTCAAACTGGTTATCGCTGAGTATCTGCAAAGTATACTCATCTGTTGCAACAGTACGATATAGATTGTTATCACTTAAGAACTCATAGGGTTTCTCCTGAGTTTGGATAGGGCCGATTTGTGCCATCGCAAGAATCGGCAACATCGCGAGGATTAGCAAAATCTTCTTCATACTAATAATTGTTTTGTAGATTAAAACATATACATTACGCCATCCTTCGTATCCAAGTAGTAGTGTTCTGCTTGGTCCATTGGAGGAGCGAAGTTCCACAAAATACCGATCTGCTTGCCGGTCAGGCGCATGTAGTTCCACAGTTGCTGACGATGCTCCGCTACCAGTTTGTCCACCGCCTTGCACTCTATGATGACCTCATCATTAATCAGGAAATCTACGAAGTGCTTGTGCTGTATGGGCTTGCCGTGAAAAACCACTTGGAAGTAGTACTCACGCTGGTTCGGAATCTGTTGCTCGTTGAGCAGGATCTGCAACGCCTCCTGATACATATACTCATTCAAGAATGGTCCAAGCTCGCGGTGTACGGCAGCGCACGCGCCATTAATGGCGTAGCATTTTGTCTTTAGTTGCTCGCACAACTCCGGGTGCTTATCGATCAATCTTTTCAGCGTATATTGCATAATCGAAAAATATTATTTGTGTTTATGTCTGATTATTGATTTTGAATTCGAAGAATTTGGAAGATTATTTTGATAAAGTGATTTGCAAATTTATTTGTGAAAGCACTTTAGCAAAAGAAGATTCGTATTGTCAAATAAAATCAATAATCAGTGTTTTATATGTTTTTTTCTTATCGTTTCAGCAGTTGTTGGTTAAACGATTTGAGGGTGTCGAGGACGTTGCAACGGACGTGGATGAAGTTGGTGATGCCGAGCTTCTGGAGGTCCTCCATACATGCCGGAGCACCGGCAACGATGAAGAGCTCTTTCTTACCCTGCAACTTCTTCCATGCCTTCGGCGCGAGGTCAGCATACTCGTCGTCAGACGAACAGAGGACGATGATGTCCGCTTTCGCCTTGCGGGCTGCCTTGATACCTTCGGCGATGGTAGCAAAACCGTTGTTGTCGATGACCTTGTATCCTGCGCACGCGAGGAAGTTACAACTGAACTGCGCACGCGCGATACGCATAGCGAGGTTACCGATGGTCAGCATGAACGCAACCGGCTGTTTCTTAGCGCCTTCGGTCTCGAGACGGAGCTGTTCGAACTCTTCGGCAGCACGCGCAACCGGAAGAGTGTTTATACTGCCTTCGGCAGGTTTATTGCAGCTACAAGCTGCGTTTATAGCCTTCGGCTGTTTAATCTTCTTGCCGGCTTTCTCGGTGAAGTTCGGGAACTGGTTGGAGCCAAGGAGCACCTCTTTGCGTTTAGCGACGTCAGCGAGACGTGCTTTGAGGTTAGCCGCCATGTGCTCTTGTACCTTTCCTTCGGAAACGAGCTGGTACATACCGCCGCGCTCCTGGATGTCGAGGAACTGCTTCCATGCCTCGGCAGCGATAGAAGCGGTCAGGTTCTCAAGGTAGTACGAACCCGCTGCGGGGTCAACGACCTTATCGAAGTGTGCCTCCTCTTTGAGGAGCAGCTGCTGGTTACGTGCGATACGCTCGCTGAACTCTGTCGGCTCTTCGTAAGTCACGTCAAACGGCGTAACGGTGATCTCATCCACACCTGCGAGTGCCGCACTCATGGTCTCGGTCTGCGTGCGGAGGAGGTTCACATACGCATCGAAGACGGTCATGTTGAAACGGCTGGTCTCGGCGCTGACGTTCATCTTAGCGGCGTTGCGGAGAGCGGTCGTGAAGATCGGGTCTTTGTACGCCTCCACGATCTTCGCCCACAGCAGACGACCTGCACGGAACTTAGCTATCTCCATGAAATAGTTGCCGCCGATACCCATGTTGAAACGGATCGCGTTGGCTGCGCGGTAGTTCGGGATGCCAGCCTCGGTCATCATCGTCATGTACTCGGCACCCCAAGCGAGTGCGTACGCGAGCTCCTGAGCGGCATAAGCGCCGGAGTTATTGAGGATGACGCTGTTGACGCCTACTACGCGGTAACCCGGCAGCGATTTAGCGGCTTTGACGGTCTCGGCGATCTTCTGAGATACCTGCTCACGGGTCAGGGCTTTGCCCTTGAGGAGCATGTTCTTAATCGGGTCCACGTTGATAGAACCGATGAGGCCCTTGGTGTCATAACCCATGCGGCCGTAGTAACGAACGAGGATGTTCGCCAGCTTCGGTGCTGCGCAAGCGCAGATAGAGAAGTTGATGGCTACTGCCGGTGCATAAACGCCGTTGAGCAGCGTCTTGATGAAGTTGTACGTCAGTTTGTTTTTGTCGAGACAGAAACCGAGCGACGTGATACCCTTGTTGAGCACCTCCAGGGCTTTCGCATTTGCCTTGCGTGCGTTCTTGCAAGCGCAGATGTTCTGGCGAATTGCCCACTCGTTGTTTGTACGCGTACCGCGGACGTAGGGGAACTGACCGGGCGCGGAGACGGTGGTCTTCAGGCCTTTGAGGTCCTCACGGCGGTAGAACGGCTGCACGTTGAATCCTTCCGGCGTGCGCCACACCAATTTCTTATCGAAATCGGCACCTTTCAAGTCAGCGATGATCTTGTCCTTCCATGCCTGTTTCGACACCGGAGCAAAATCCGCTAACATGTTTACTTTGTTGTCTGCCATGATTAGAATTGTTTATTATTGTTTTTGATTTGATTTCTAGTGGACTAGTAGACTAGTGAACTAGTAAACTAGTAGTTTTTTTCCAAAACAGCCACAAAGTTACTGCTTTTTTTTTATCCACGCAAGAAAAAACGCATAATTTTTTATTTTTTTTATTTTTTTTCTCCTTTTCGAGCAATTGCGGACGCTTTTTTGTCAAATCATCCCCAAAATAACACTCTTCTCTAACCCCTAACCCCTAACCTCTAACCCCTCAAAGTCCTCCCATTATCGCCAAACCGCCCAAATCAACCCGCACTCTCCTCAAAACCAGCGCTTTTTAACCTCTAACCCATAATCCCTAAACCATCGCCATAATTTGGCTGTTTAGTGGGTATTTTACGCTTTTCTCCTGCAAACTGCATTTTTTTGAGATATGCAATTTTTTTGCTAAAAAGATAAAAAATAAAGAACGCGCATACACATGTACGCGCGT
>JAEDNI010000022.1 GCA_016302585.1 Paludibacteraceae bacterium
ACAAAAATAACGAACACGAAAAAAGCGACAGTATTTTCATAGCTTTTTGTAACTCGCTGATTATCAACACTGCAATCCGTTCGAAATTGTCGCGAGTTTTGAGACTATACGTAAAACGGAAAACCTGCATTTACCTGTATAGCTATACCTAAATCTCCTAATATATAGAGAGACTCGAATTTCGGGAACCCCAGATTATTAACCTTTTAAAACCTTTATTAGTGTTGCGTTAATCTTGTGCCATATACTTATATCTTGCTGATATAGGGCTTTTTATAGGAATATTTTTACTTCTCGATTTGATTAGAAAAATTTTATTTATGTTTATGGCTTTTGAAGGCTTTTCCCGCAGGGACGGGGTTTGGGGATAAAAACTATCCGAAAGCTTGCTTGCGAGGAGTCTTTAACCACAAAAACCGGAAAGCGCAGAGCGCTATAGCATTCAAAAGGGTTTTGTTTGTTTTTTTCTAATTTTATTGCAACAGTAATAATTTATGTTTATGGCTTTTAAGTGCTTTAACTCGTAAGAGTGTGGATTTAGATGGTAAAAACTATCAAAAAGTTTACTTTTAAGTAGGTTTTAACGGCTAAATACATATAAAGCTTTGCTTTAAAGCACTTAAAAGGGTTTATTTGGTTTTTTTTACAATTTTATTGCAACAGTACTAATTTAAAACCTTTATTAGTATGATTCAAAATTTACAACCTGCGATGGAAGCGGATCAGGATCTGCACATTGCCAAACATGTAGAGCCGGAGAACCTGCCGGCAATGATTCAACCCATTATGTCGCTTGCGCAGTCTGATGCCGAACGGGACATGTTGTTGCTCTCGCTGATTACTGCCGCGGGCAGCTGTATGCCGAATCTCTATTTCCGTTACGGACTGACGGGCAAGAAGTACTACCCTAACCTGCAATGCTTCATCGTCGGCTCGGCAGCCTGCGGCAAGGGTATCGCGAACCTTGCGTTGGAACTTGTCAGCAAAGTACACGAAGCCCTGCCGCTCGTTATTGCCGGTGACTCGTCTTACCCGGGATTCTACAAACAACTCGAGTGTCAGAACGGCCGCGGGTATATCCACGAGAGCGAGGGATCGGTCATCACCGATGTGTGGCGTTCGTCTGTAGCGAACTACAACACCGCCCTCCGCAAAGCTGCGGAGCACGAACCCATCACGCGTAACCGTGCGAACAACACTTCGTCTATCGCGTGCCCGCAACTCTCCGTACTCCTCACCGGCACATTCAGCCAATACAAAGCCCTTGTACCATCTATCGAGAACGGCTATTTCTCGCGACTCTTGACCCTTATCGTTCATGACCAGCAGGCATTTAGCAGTCGTTACGTAGAGCCCGCAAGCGGTACCAACGGTGTGATGACTATTGCCGCCCAACAACTCTTCGACCTCTGCCAAACGCTGTATAAATGCCGCCCCATCGAGTTTTCGCTTACGGCGGAGCAACGTGCGCGTCTCGGCCATCACCTCGAGACAGCGTATCCCGCCCTCATGTCCCTCCTCGGCGATAACTTTCACTCCGTCGTGCTGCGTATGGCGGTGCATATCGAGAGGATAGCCATGATATTGTCCGCCTTACGAATGGCGGACAAGCTGTCAGTTATCAGCCATCAGTATTCAGATTTTCATTGTTCGGATGTGGATTATCAGACGGCGGAGATGATTGGCAACAAACTCATTCTCCACATGGCGGCGGCATATCGGATGATCAAGGGTGCAGAGGAAGTGAGTGTTCCGAAAGTGCAAGCGTTGGATCAACGTAAGATGTTGCTAAGCTTATTGCCGGAGGAGTTTGAGTCCAAAACACTCGTCGCCGAAGCCGCCTCACAGGGCATCTCACGTGCAACGGCTCTTCGGTGGAATGATGAGTGGCAAAATTCGGGATTGATACAAAAAATCAAATATGGACTGTATAAAAAATTGGCATGATACAGTTGAGACAGTTGAGACACTTTGGTTAATTTTGGTTTATTTGTGAACAACAACTGTCTTACTGGTGTTGCGTTAATCGTGTCGCATATATCTATATCTTATTGATGTATAGTTATTTATGAAGATATTTATATTTTTCGATTTGATCAAACAATGTTTTTTATGTTTATGTCCTTGAGTGCTTTGTACTCGTAGAGTTGTACAAATTGGTAGTAAAAGCTGTCTGGAAACTTGCTTACAGGCAGATTTTAGTATCAATTTGTAAAAGAAGCAAGGCTTCTAAAGCACTCAAAGGGTTTTGTTTGTTTTTTTCTAATTTTATTGCAACAGTAATAACTGTCTCAACTGTCTCAAGTGTCTCACTGAAAAAAATACTCCGTTCATTATGCCCGAATTTGATTCGGACACCCCAAAATCGTTAGTGATTCTTATATATTCTTAGTTATTCGTTAATGATTATAAGGGGCATTACGAGACTAAACAACGGGCATTCCCTGCTAAATATAAATAAACAAATTGTAAATGATTAAATTGGAAATGAATTATGGCACATTATGTACCCACAGATGGTTTTGAGAATTTCACCGGTGCATTGAGCAAGAAGAAAATTCAAGGAGTAAATCACATGACCGTAACCCGCCGCAAAAAGGTCAAGGATCCGCTGACGGGCGAAGTGGTCGGTTTGGGTCCGAAAGAGATCTACGCCCAAGAGCGTCGTGACTATGACGAGCACCCGTTGACGCCCAAAGAGACGGTTCAGCGCAGCCAATGGCGTGAAGCCTGCCGCGAGGCGCCTTTGATCTACAAGGACAAGACCCATCCCCGTTTCATGGAGATGTATCATCGTTGGCGCGCCCAACTGACAAGCGATGCTCCCTGCAAGCTGTTCCCGAACTTCGTGAGGGCGGTATTAGCAAGCGAAAAGAGTCCGAATTAACGGGCTCTTTTTTACGAGTTACACAAGAGAAAATGGAAAAATAAACTAAAAACTTGCATAACTCAAAAAAAATGACGCGAAATTTGCACACGTCATTTTTTTTTAGTACCTTTGCAGCCGCAAATGTTTTGAGAATCTTACATAAAAAAATGATTAACTGGTAAACTTTAAAATCTAAAATCGTTGTATGTCAAGCGTAAACAAAGTGATTTTAATTGGTAACGTAGGCGCAGACCCCGAAGTACGTTACTTGGACAGAGGCGTAGCAATTGCCACCTTTAATTTAGCAACCACGGAGCGTGGTTACATGATGCAGAACGGAACGCAAGTGCCGGATGTGACGGAATGGCATTCCGTAGTTCTATGGCGCAACTTAGCGGAATGGGCGCAGCAGCATCTTCGCAAGAGCATGAAAGTGTATGTAGAGGGCAAACTGAAAACCCGCGCATGGGAGAAAGACGGTCAGGTTCGACGTAAGACGGAAGTGATCGCAGAGAACATCCAGATTCTCTATCGTCCGGAGCAATACAGAAAGAATAACGATGAAATGAGCGCGGCAGAGTCGTTCAATGAAGCGCAAGAGACGTCTAATGATGAGGCACAAGCTCCTGAAGCAGGCAGCGGTTTTTTCAACGGCTTATTCAGATGACCAACAAAGAACGTTACGTAGAATGGGCAGCCACGCAGGAGTTTCTGCCAATCTCGATGCAGCCTTGGTGGCTTGATGCCGTATGTGCAGGCAAAGAATGGAACGTGCTTCTCGCGGAAGATGAGAACAAGAACATCCTCGGTATGATGCCCTACCTGCTGCGCAAGCGGTTATGGTACAAGTATATCGTGATGCCTGTTCTCTCGCAGGCAGGCGGTATATGGGTGACTCCTGAAGTGACAGGAGACCGATGGAAAGTAGCGGAGGTATGTCGTCAGATCAAAGAGCAGTTGGACGGCATGCACCTGGCGTATTACTACCAGCAGTATATCCCCGGTAGTCTGTGCGTAGATGCTCTGAAGGCGCTGGGTTTCAAGACCAAAGAACGTATCACTTATCGCGTAGAGGACCTGAGTGACTTGGATGCGCTAATTGCTTCGTTTAGCAAGAACAAACGTCGTCAGTTACAGAAAGCGCTTAGTCTGCATGCGGAGCGGAAGATGGATATCGAGGAGTTCTATCGTTTCCATAAACGCTGTCTGGAGTTCCGCAAGCGTCAATGCAGTTACACGCGCGAGTTCCTATTAGTATTAGAGCGCAAAGCGAGACGACTCAAACAATGCGAGATCATCTCTATTCATAATGCGGATGGACAACCGTATGCCGCGGCGTTCCTGGTATGGGACAGCAGGCATCTGTACTATCTAATTCCGACATACGACGAGGCCTTCAAGGATTCCGGAGCTTCTGCGCTGTTAGTTCTCGAGGCGATGAAACTTGCGCGTGAGAAGCATGTGCATTTTGATTTTGAAGGCTCGATGGATCGCGGCGTAGCGAACCATTACAAGCAGTTCGGTTCGACACCTGTCACCTATTTCGCCGTAGAGAAATACTATAAACCGCTCTTCCGCCTCGCGATCTGGATTCAGAAGCTGAGGGAACTGAAGTTCCGTTAAACCGTTAAACCGTTAAACTGTTAAAACGCCCTTGCGAGTTCTTTTTCTCACACCTTGGTATCCTTCAAAGAAGGATGAGATGTCCGGTCTCTTCGTGCAGAAGCACGTGGAGGCCGTTCGTGCACAAGGGGTAGAGGTGCGGGTGATCTTCTCAGACACTTGGCGCGACACCTGGCGTCAATGGAAGGCATTGCGTCACGAGGGATGGATGCCGGATGTAGTGCAGTTGAATGTGATTCAAAAGCAAGGTCTGTTGGCGCTGTGGCTGAAGAAACGATATGGCATTCCGTATGTCATCGTTGAGCACTGGAGCGGCTATCTGCCGGAGAACGGGATGTTCAAGCGCCTGTCGGCGATCAAGAAACGGATCTATCGCCACGTGGCGGCACAAGCGGAACAGGTGCTTTGCGTGAGTCAGCGGTTGCAGCAGGCCATGCAGGACTGTGGCATCCGGGCGCGACGATGGGGACTGATTGATAATGTGGTGGATGGGTTCTTTTATGAGAAAGAAGAAAGTAGAAAGTCGAAAGTCGAAAGTCAAAAGAATCTCCTCCACGTCTCCTGCTTCGACGAGGCAGCGAAGAATGTGAAGGGGTTGCTGAGGGCCGCAAAGATGCTGAGCGAGAAACGGCAAGACTGGAAATTGGTACTGGTAGGAACGGGAGCGGACTATGAGGACGTTCGTGCGTTTGCAGACACGTTAGACATACCAGAAGGATTGCTTGAATGGCCAGGTGAGTTGACGCCGAGAGAAGTGGCGGAGAAGATGCACGAGGCCGATGCGTTTGTGCTAAGCAGCCGGTATGAGACTTATGGGGTTGTGCTTGCCGAAGCAGCTGCAGCCGGACTACCGATCTTGAGTACGCCGGTAGGTATTGCAGAGGAAGTAGCGGATCTGATTGTACCACAAGAGATCGCGCAACACAAAGCCGGCACGTTCGCGGAGTTCATAGAGACGATATTGTGGGGTCAAGAGGTGAGAGTTAAAAGTCAAAAGTTAAAAGTCGAAAGTAAAAAGTCTGAAGAGCATTTTTCTGCCGATTTCATCGGGAAAAAATTGAAAGAGAGTTATGATAGCTGTTTGCATCGCGACATATAATCACGAGGCGTTTATTGCACAAGCGATAGAGAGTGCGTTGCGCCAGGAATGCGAGGAAGAAGTGCGCATCTATATCGGCGATGACGCTTCGACGGACGGCACCCAAGCGGTATGTGAACGCTATGCAGCGGATAAGCGCATCGTATATGTGCGGCGGGAGGAGAACTTGGGGTTGGTACGCAATACTATTGATCTATACCGCCGGATTATGGCAGAGGGATGCGAGTTGATAGCGATGTTGGACGGCGATGATTATTGGACGGACCCGCATAAGTTACAACTCCAGACGGAATATTTGCGTGTTCATCCCGAGGTGGGTTTTGTGCACACGAACGGACAAACCGCGTCGGGTTCCGACAAATGGACATTCGGCCAACGCCCAGGAGTGTACGGAATCGATTCACCGGGTTTTGCCAATTGTACGGTTGTCTTTAGGACGGCACTGTTGAGCGAAACGTTGCTCCGCGAGATCGAAGAGCAGCATTTTCTATGGCTCGACTACCCGCTATACGGCATTTTTTATCAGCAAACCCAATGGGCCTATCTGCCCAAGAAAACCGCCGTTTGGCGCGATCACACCTCCGTTTCGCAACCCAAGACGGCGAACGCGATCCTTCGGTTACGGGAAGAACGCTGTCGGATGTGGCGTTGGTTAGAAACACAATACCCCGGAAAAATGGGATATTCGGAGACGGAAGCGAAGGAGTTTTTATGGTCCCAACGGATGAACCTGATTTACCAGTTTGACGACCGTAGTTTGGTGACGGAAGAACTACTGAAGGCTTATCATCCGCGGTCTTTTAAACAAAAAATCAAGCAAAAAGGGCTAAAAAATAGTTTAATATATACTATTTTACGAAAAATTATCTAAAAAATTTGCATATTTCGTAAAAAAGCAGTACTTTTGTAGCCAGTTTTACTAATTACGGCCTAAAAAAACACAGCATATGCAAGTTAAGAAATCTGAAAAAGCCAGTTTGGAGAAGGACAAACTCGTCTATGTATTGATGGGTTTGGTCTTTGTGCTCAGCCTCGTTTACGTAGCGCTTGAGTGGACTGAGAAAGAGGTGACTAAGTATGAAGTGACCGACACAGAGTTCCTCTTTGAGGAAGAAGTAGAGATCCAACAGACGACTCAGGAGACTCCTCCCCCTCCCCCACCCCCTGCTGTACAGGAAGTGGAAGTGCTGAACGTCGTGGAGGATAACGTTGAGACCGAGTCGATCGAGGTGAACACCGAGGAGACGGAGCAAGAGGTTGTTATCGCAGCGCCGGTAGAGGCTCCTGTTGAGGAAGAGGAAGAAGAGGTTATCTTCGTCGTTGTAGAGAAGATGCCGGAGTTCCCGGGTGGACAACAAGCGTTATTCAAATACCTGAGCGAGAACGTGAAGTATCCGGTTATCGCGCAGGAGAACGGTATCCAAGGTCGTGTGATCTGCCAGTTCGTTGTTAACAAAGACGGTTCGATCGTGGAAGTGGAAGTCGTTCGTTCCGGTGGTGATCCTTCGCTGGACAAAGAGGCGGTTCGCGTCATCAAGTCCATGCCGAAATGGAAACCGGGTCAACAACGTGGCAAACCCGTGCGCGTAAAATATACCGTGCCGGTTAACTTCAAGCTCCAATAATAGTAGAAAGTCGAAAGACAAAAGACCGGTCACGTTGTGACCTCAAAGACTCTTTCTACTTTGAGCGAAGCGGTCTTTCTACTTTGAGCGAAGCGGTCTATAATGGAATTATCTCAACGAGACATAACCTATTGTAAGAATGTCGGTGCTAAGCGTGCCGACATTCTTCGTAAAGAACTGAGTGTGAACACCGCACTCGAGTTGCTGGTGAAGTGTCCGCCGTACAAGTATATCGACCGCAGTCGGTTCTATAAGATAGCCGAGTTAGACGACGAAGATACATATGTTCAAATTGTCGGCGAAGTGACGGAATGGCATACGATAGGTATCGGTAAGGCGCAGCGGCTGAGTGCCACGTTCTTCGACGGCACGCATCAATGCGAGTTAGTCTGGTTCCAGGGGGTCAAGTACGTCAAGTTACAGCGTAATGTGCCCTATTTGCTCTTTGGAAAGCCGTCCCGCTTTAATCATATCTATAACTTCGTTCATCCGGAACTGACACCGATGAGTAAGGTGACTCCGGAGATGACGCAGGGCTTGGAGCCGTACTACAACACGACGGAGACCATGAAACGGCATGGACTCAACTCCAAAGCCATACGCTCCATCATCGCGGAGTTGTTGCCGGATCTGAAGCAAGGTATTCCCGATACGATAGGCGCGGATATATTACAACGCTATCGGTTGATGAGTTTGACGGATGCACTCATCAACGTCCATTTCCCGAAAGACACCCTCGCCATGCAAAACGCACGGGCGAGACTCAAGTTCGAAGAGCTGTTCTACATCCAGCTGCAGATCCTGCGTGTGATGAAACGTAGGGAGCAGAATCCGGGTTATACTTTCCCGCTGGTTGGCAGTCGTTTTCATGCGTTGTATAAATCCCTGCCCTTCGACCTGACGGGCGCGCAGAAACGGGTGATTCATGAGATTCACGACGACCTGAAGAGCGGCCACCAGATGAATCGTTTGCTGCAAGGCGATGTGGGTTCGGGTAAGACCTTAGTAGCGTTGTTATGCTGTCTGTTGGCGGTAGATAACGGGTATCAAGCCTGTATCATGGCGCCGACGGAGATCTTGGCGAACCAGCACTACGAGACCCTCAAAGCGTTCTTGGCTCCGTTGGGCGATGCGGTACATGTAGCGTTATTGACAGGTTCGACGACGGCGAAGAACCGTGTGCCGATTCATAACGGTCTGCTCAACGGCACCATCCATATACTCATCGGTACGCACGCGTTACTGGAGGATAACGTGCAGTGGCAGAACTTGGGATTTGTGGTGATTGATGAGCAACACCGCTTCGGCGTAGCACAACGGGCAAAACTTTGGAGCAAGACCCGGCGCGTCGCCGGAGACGGAAATACGATGCCGGATTGTCCTCCCCACATCCTCGTCATGACCGCGACACCGATCCCCCGCACCTTGGCAATGACCGTCTATGGCGATCTCCAGGTCTCCATCATCGACGAGCTTCCACCGGGACGTAAGCCCGTGCAGACCATCCACTACTCCATCCAACGCCGCGCACAGGTGTACGCCTTCCTGCGCAAGCAGATCCAGGACGGACGGCAGGTGTATGTAGTCTATCCGTTGATTAAAGAGAACGAGAAGATGGACCTGCTGGATCTGCAGAACGGCTTTAATGAGTTATGCGAGGCTTTTCCGGACTGCAAGATCTCGATGGTTCACGGGCAGATGAAGGCCGCAGACAAAGACCTGCAGATGCAGCGTTTTGTTAGCGGCGAGACGCAGATACTCGTCGCGACGACCGTCATTGAGGTGGGAGTGAACGTGCCCAACGCGACCGTCATGATGATCCAGAATGCCGAGCGGTTCGGTCTGAGCCAGTTACACCAGTTACGCGGTCGAGTAGGTCGCGGAGGAGACCAGAGTTATTGTTTGCTTCTGACCGACCAGGAGTTGAGTAAAGATACCCGCAAACGTATGGAAATTATGGTAGCCACGAATGACGGTTTCCGCATCGCGGAGGCGGACTTGGCTCTACGCGGACCAGGTGATTTACAAGGCACGCTGCAGTCCGGAACGCCGTTTGAACTGCATATAGCGAATTTAGCGACGGATGGTCAGATAGTAACGTTGGCACGTCAGGCCGCCAAAGAGATACTGGATAAAGATCCCCTTTTGGAAGATCAAATGAACCGAATTTACAAGCATCAATTGGATATTCTGCGCGTTAAACAGAGTTTCAATTGGAGCGAGATCAGTTAGTACTAATTTTGCGGACAAATAGCAAAAAATAAAGGACTCACCGAAGTGGGTCCTTTATTTGTAATGATGGAGGTCATTCATTACATATCGTCATGAGCGTGCAACGACTGCACATACTTCGCATGTGCCATCTTCACACGTTTCAGCTCGCTCGGTTTGTCGAACTGTTGGCGACGACGGAGCTCTTTAACGACACCCGTCTTATCGAATTTGCGTTTGAATTTCTTAATCGCGCGCTCGATGTTCTCACCTTCTTTAACAGGAACGATAATCATTGCATTCACCTCCTTTCTTGTACCCAGGGCCGGGATCGAACCGGCACGGTTTCCCATTGGTGTTTGAGACCAACGCGTCTACCAATTCCGCCACCTGGGCTTCGCGCGAGCGAAGACTTAATTAGGATTCGCGAGCGCGACTTCCCGCCTTTTGAGGCGAAAAGCGGGTGCAAAAGTACTGCTTTTTTTTGAATTGACCAAAAAAAATTGCACTTTTTTTGCATAAATGCGCATTTTTTTGTATTTTTGCGCTCAAATTGAATGAATGATGGACGAATTTTTCAGCAGAAGTGAAGCTTTATTGGGTGCTAAAGCCATGGAAGCCCTGCGCGCTAAGAAGGTGATCATCTTCGGCGTAGGGGGAGTAGGTTCGTATGCCGCAGAGGCATTGGTTCGTACGGGTCTAACGCACCTGACGATCGTGGATGGGGATACTGTACAGCCGAGTAATATCAACCGACAATTGCCAGCCACGCGGGCGACGATGGGTATGCCGAAAGTGGAGGCCTTGAAAGCACGACTGCTGGAGATCAATCCGGAGGCAGAGATAGAGGCGCGGAAAGAAATGGTGAATGGTGAATGGTTAATGGTGAATGGATTAGAAGGGTATGACTACATCATCGATGCCATCGATAGCGTGAATGACAAGACAGACCTTATTATTAGCGCGACGCGCGCACGCGTAAAGATCTTCAGTTCGATGGGAGCCGCTTTGCGTTTTGATCCGACGAAGGTGACGACGGGCGAGTTGATGGACATCAAAGGTGATGCGCTCGCCAAGGCCGTGCGTGCGCGCATGAAAAAGCTGGAAGTTCATCCATACAAAAAAGTACGCTGCGTCTATTCGAGTGAACAGGCGCAGCGCTGTGAGACACGAGGGAGTCTGATGCAAGTGACTGCGGTGTTTGGTTTAACACTCGCATCCCTCGTCATTTCCGATATTACAAACCAAGCGAAGCTTTGATAGCGGGAACGCGGGCTTCGGCTTCAGCGGTGCAGCGCTCGTAGTCGGCACCGGTGAAGGGTTTGCCGGACTTAACCGGGATCTCGAAGTAGAACTTGATCTTCGGTTCGGTTCCTGACGGACGAACGGAAACCTTGAGGCCACCTTCGGTGAAGTATTGGAGCACATTCGAAGTAGCGTTCAGCGGCATCTCTATTTTTTCATTTTCCCATTTACCATTTTCCCATTTTTTCTGTTCGAGAAGTTTAAAGTCTTTGATCTTGATGACTTTCTCTCCGGCAATCTCCATCGGCGGATTCTCGCGGTAGTTCTTCATCATAGCCTGGATCTCCTCGGCACCCGTCTTACCCGGACGAACGACGTTGATGGTCGTCTCTTTCTGGAAACCGTAGTCCTCGTAAATCTTGAGCAGGTAGTCATAGAGGGTCATGCCGTTGTCCTTGGCGTACGCAGCGATCTCGCAGATGAGGCAGATAGCCGAAGGCGAACATTTATCACGTACCGCATCGTACGGCAGGAAGCCGAAGGACTCTTCACCGCCACCGATATACTTGCGTTTGCCTTCCCACATACGGATACGGTTAGCAATCCACTTGAAGCCTGTGTATTCGTCGGTGAGGGTTACGCCCTGTGCGTCCGCGATCTTACGGATGAGTTCGGAGGTAACGATGGTCTTGACGATATACATGTCGTCGCGGAGTTTGCCGAGGCGCTTCATGTTATTGATGATGTAGTAGTGGTACATGATGTTCGTCTGGTTACCGTTAATGATGACCCATTCGCCCTTGTCGTTGCGGCAGACGATCGCAATACGGTCCGCATCCGGGTCGGAAGCGATAACGAGGTCGGCGCCCAGTTTGGTACCGAGTTTCATACCGAGGGTCATAGCCTCCGCGTTCTCGGGGTTCGGAGAAACGACAGTCGGGAAGTTACCGTCGATCACCATCTGCTCGGGCACTACGTGGATGTTTTGGAATCCCCAGCTGCGGAGACACATCGGCACGATCTGACGTCCGGCACCGTGCATCGGGGTGTAAACGATATTGAGGTCTTTCTGACGCAGGATGGAGTCTTGGTCGATCATAACGCTCTTAACCGCCATCATGTAGTCGTAGTCCATCTCACCACCGATGATCTCGATGAGATCCTTGTTAGCCTCCCATTTCACATCCGCGAGGGTTACTTTATTCACCTCTTCGATGATACCCTGGTCGTGCGGTTGGAGCACTTGAGAACCATCCTCCCAGTAAGCCTTGTATCCGTTGTACTCTTTCGGGTTGTGGGACGCGGTGACGTTCACACCACCCTGGCATTTGAGATGACGGATAGCAAACGAACACTCCGGAGTCGGGCGGAGGGACTCGAAGAGATAAACCTGAATACCGTTCGCAGAGAAGATGTTTGCTACAGTCTCGGCGAAGAGACGACCGTTGTTACGGCAGTCGTGACCAACAACCACAGCTACGCGGCCGTTCTGTACATTCTGGAATCCACCCTCTTTCTGCACTTTGAGCAGGTAGTTCGCATAGCCTTGGGTAGCCATAGCTACGATGTATTTATTCATACGGTTGGTACCCGGGCCCATAATACCGCGAAGTCCGCCAGTACCGAATTCGAGGGTACGATAGAAAGCATCGATGAGCTCAGTCTTGTCCTCTGCCTCCATCATCGCCTTCACTTGTGCGCGAGTTTCCGCGTCAAACGGTTCGCGGGTCCATACTTCCGCAATCTCCATTACTTTTTTCAGTTCTTCATTCATGGCAAATAAATATTAAATTGTTAATATGTTAAGCTGTTAAATTGTTATTTTTTGACTTTGTAAATAGCATCGAGGTTACGGACGAAGCCGTCAAAATCGAGGCCGTACCCGATAACAAACTCCTCGGATATCTCTCTTCCGAGATAGTCGGGTTTGGCGTCCGGGTACTCGAGTTTGGTGGGTTTAAAGAGCAGAGAAGCGACGCGCACAGACGAAGCGCCGAGTCCGCGCATATGCTCCTTGAGTTGATGGATAGTAAGGCCCGTGTCCACAATATCTTCCACGATGATGACATCGCGGTTCTCCACTACCTGCTGCAGGGGCACGATGAATTCGAGTTTTCCTGTAGACGACATGCCCCAATAGGAGCTGACACGAATGAAAGTCACCTCACAGCGCACGTTGTCAAGCGCCCTGAGGAGGTCCGAAGCGAACACAAAGGCACCGTTCAGCACGACGACAAAGAGGGGTTCTTTGCCCTGATAGTCCTTACTAATTTTTTTAGCCACTTGCTTCACATCCTTCGCGATTTCCTCGGGAGTGAACCATTCTTCAAAATGATAACCTTGTTCGTCAATTGTCCTCATAGTTCTGAAACAAAAAATCGTTGTATGGGTATCGTTTTATATGGATTGCTTTCACGCGCTCGTAAAGGAGTGCGCGGAGGGCATCGATATTTTCTTTGTTTTTGGCAGAGATGAAGATGCAGTCCTCGCCCAAACGGGACATCCAGCTCTTCTGCAGGTCGGCCAAAGAGAGGTTCTCGCGCTGAATAGGCGTGAGGTCGTCTTCCTCCTTGGGGATATAGGTAAAATTGTCTATTTTGTTAAAAACCACAATACGTGGCTTTTCGCCACGATTTGTGATTTGTAATTTGTGATTTGTGACATTTTCGTTGCCGCAAATTTCATTTATTGTCTGCTCCACCACTTCGTATTGCTCCTCAAAGTTCGAATGGGAGATATCGACCACATGCACGAGCAGATCGGCTTCGCGCACCTCGTCCAGGGTTGATTTGAAGGACTCGACGAGATGATGCGGCAGTTTGCGGATGAAACCGACCGTATCGGAGAGCAGGAACGGCAGATTCTCGACCGTCACTTTTCGAACGGTAGTATCGAGGGTAGCAAAGAGTTTATTCTCCGCGAACACATCGGACTTGGAGAGCAGATTCATGAGGGTGGACTTACCGACATTGGTATAACCGACGAGCGCGACGCGTACCATCTTTCCGCGATGTTGGCGCTGGGTTGCCATCTGTTTATCAATCGTTTTGAGTTGCTCACGCAGGAGGGCGATACGTTGCCCGATGACCCGTTTATCCGCCTCAATCTGGGTCTCACCCATACCGCGATTGGTACCACCACCGCCTCGCTGGCGATCCAAGTGCGACCACATACGTGTCAGACGAGGCAACATATATTGCAAATGCGCCATCTCGACCTGGGTCTTCGCGTAAGAGGTCTGGGCGCGCTGAAGGAAGATCTCGAGGATAAGAATAGTGCGATCGATGACACGGACGTCCGGGAGGCCTTTGTGATTAAGCGCTTTCTCGATATTACGTATCTGCCGCGGGGAGAGTTCGTCGTCGAAGATCACGACGTCTATGGGATGATGCTCCCGTATATATTGGTCGATTTCATCGAGTTTGCCCTCGCCCACATAGGTAGCCGTAATCGGAAGATTCAATCGCTGGGTGAACCGTTTGACGGAAACGATACCATGTGTGTCGGCCAGAAAAGCCAACTCATCCAGGTATTCTTTGGTGCGTTCTTCCGGTTGATTAGGAGTTATCAATCCCACCAATACTGCGTGCTCTATGTAAGGCTTAATTTCTATCATACATCTTTGCGGGTGCAAAGATACACAAAAAAAATGATATACACAAAAAAAATCGCCCTAATGAGCGATTTTTTGTTGTTTTCGTAGTTTTTGTAGTTTTCGTATATTACGAAAAATACGCGAAGCTTTCGCTTACTTACGAATACCAAGCTCTTTGATGATAGCACGATAGCGCTCGATGTCTTTCGCCTTCAGGTAATCCAACATGCGGCGACGTTTACCAACGAGTGCAGTCAGCGCGCGCTCTGTACCGAAGTCCTTGCGGTTTTCCTTGAGGTGCTCGGTAAGGTGGTTGATACGGAAGGTAAATAAAGCGATTTGGCTCTCAGCAGAACCGGTGTTTTTAGCGTCGTTGCCGTATTTAGCGAACAACTCAGCTTTCTTCTCAGAAGTTAAATACATTTCTGTTTCCTTTTTTAGTTAAACAATGTCGGCCAAAGCAGTATGCAAGCATGAAAACTTCGCCGGATTTAGTGCTCTTTCTTCGAAAAAGCGTGCAAAAGTACAACAAATTTATGAATTGTGCAAATAATTTTACATTTTTTTGTCATTTTGGCCGGTGTATTTGTCGAAATTATCAAAAAATATTTGTATATATGAAAAAAAAGCAGTACTTTTGCAGCCGAATTTGCGATAAGAATTATGGAAAGTATCAAAAATATCCTTGCTATCACCGGTAAGCCGGGTTTGTATAAGTTGGTTAGTCGCGGCAACAACATGCTGATTGTAGAGAGTTTGGTAGACGGCAAGCGTATGCCGACCTATGCACGCGACAAGATCGTTGCGCTGAGCGATGTATCGATGTTCACGGACGGAGATGATGTAACGCTAAGCGAAGTGCTGACTTCCGCCGGCAAGAAAGAAGGGTTGAAACCGGTAGCGATGGATGCGAAGAAAGCGGACAATAAGGAGTTACAGGCATGGTTTGACCAAGTGCTGCCGAATTGGGATCGCGACCGAGTTTATCCATCCGATATTCGCAAGCTCATCCAATGGTATAATATCCTCGTGAATGCAGGCATCACGGACTTCCGCATCGAAGACGAAGCTGCAGAAGAGGAAAAAGCATAAGTGCTCCTCAGGGAGATCATCAATAGCATAGAACTTGTAGCGCCACGGAGTGCCCAAGAAGAATGGGATAACTCGGGAATGCAGGTAGGTGACACAGGACGCGATATCCAGTCCGTTCTCTTGACCACAGACGTAACGTTGGATGTGGTCAATGAGGCTATTGAATGCGGATGTCAGCTTATTATCTCTCATCACCCCTTATTATTTCACGGATTGAAGCAGGTATGCGGTCAAACGCCGCAGGCCCGCATCGTAGAGATGGCTATCAAGCACGATATCGCCATTTATTCGGCGCATACGAGTCTGGACGTAGCGGCGGATGGTATCAATACGCGCTTGGCGAAGAAGATCGGATTGAAGAACAGCCGTCCGCTTATAGAGAACGGTTTGGGTGCGATAGGCGAATTGGAAGAGGAGATGAATTACACTGATTTCATCGGAAAAATTCGTGCTCTATTGGATTGCACATATGTGCGCTATACGCGACCGAAAAAAGAGCAAGTGAAGACGATTGCATTGTGCGGAGGCAGCGGAGCCGAGTTTATCGGGGAAGCTATTGCGCAGGGCGCGGATGTATATATTACGGCGGACTGCAAGTATCACGAGTTCCAAGACGCAGAAGGACGAATCGGGTTGATGGATATTGACCATTGGATCAGCGAGCGTCATGCAAGAGAGATTTTCCTCGATTTCATCGGGAATCTTGGTTTAGACTGTAGGATTAGTAAAACAGATAAAACACCTATATTATTATGGCAAGAACAAAAGAATTGACCGTAGAGGACAAGTTGAAATACCTCTACGAGCTGCAGCAAGTTGACACGAAGATCGATAACTTGCGCACTCTGGCCGGCGAGTTACCGCAGGAAGTAAAAGACATGGCCGATGAGGTGGAGGGTTTGAAGACCCGTTTGACCAACATCGAGAATGAGATTAAGGAATGCGAGACGCAGATCTCGGACCATCGTGTACGTACGGAGAATGCGAACGCATCTATCTCGCGTTACAAAGAGCAGCAGAACACGGTTCGCAACAACCGCGAGTTCGACAACCTGAACAAAGAGATCGAGTATCAGGAATTGGAGATCGAGGCTTCGCAGCGTAAGATCAAACACTACTCGGCAGAGTTAGAGGCTCGTTTGGCAGACAAAGCCAAGACGACCAAGGACATCGAGGAGCGTACGGTTGATCTGAACCAGAAGCGTTCGGAGTTGGATCAGATTCTCTCGGAGACAAAAGCAGAGACGGAGGCATTGGTTCTTCGTGCAGGCGAACTGGAGAAGAAGATCGACGAGCGTCTGTTGACCGGTTTCAAACGTATTCGTAAGAATGCACGTAACGGTCTGGCTGTAGTAAAGATCGAGCGCGACTCCTGTGGCGGTTGTCACGCGAAGATTCCTGCACAGCAGCAATTGGATATCCGTACTCGCAAGAAGATTATTGTTTGTGAGTTCTGCGGTAGAATATTAGTAGACCAAGACATGTAATAACGAGGCTGATGAAGCCTAGCCACCAAGTATCGCCTGCTCCTATGGAGTCGGCGATATTTTTGTTATCTACCGTATGTTCGTCAAAGAGGTAAAAGGCCAGAACCGCCAAGCCATTGTTGGTAAAATGCATGAGGACGGGTATCCAGAGGCTACCGGTCCAGACAAACATATAACCCAACAAAGCGCCAATGAGCATACGAGGGATAAAACCATAGAACTGCATATGGATCGCCGAAAAGATGATGGCTGTCACCCAAATAGCGATGTGCTTATTGCCCAGGATCTGCTGCAAGGTACCGCGGAAGGAGAGTTCTTCCGCTATAGCCGGTAGAAGCGCCATTAGGGCGATATTGATGAGCAATACACCGAAGTTATCGGCCTGGAGAAAACGCTCCGTTAAAGCCGCAGCGGCTTCCTCTTGTTGCTTCAAAAATTGCTCGATGGAATCGAGACTTTCCGGCAGCCGAACACGTCCGTTGAGGTCGGCGATGAGGTTGATAGCAGGCAAGGCCGCAACCATGATAAGGATACCCGCCATGTAATACCACCAAGGTACTGTTCGGTCCATTTTGAGCCAAGCCCAAGGACGTCTATTCGGATCCCAGATCAGGGCACAAAGGACAGGCGGGAGGAGGAATGTACCCGCAGTTTGCAGAAACTGCAACCACTTCAAAGAGGCGGTAGATTGGTCGGCATGGAAAAGGATTCTCCATAGCAATAATGCTACGATTGTTAAGGCCATCATGATACCCAGCCACGTCGCAATTCGGATGAATTTTTCTTTCATTTTATTTTTCATGCGGCAAAGGTACGAAAAAATTTGCACATATCAAAATTTTTTTGTAATTTTGCGCCGTTTTTAGTTAAACTAAAGAATTTATTTTTCACACTATATGAAACATTTTAACGAATACAAGCGATTAGATTTGGCTGCGTTGAGCCGGGAGGTGTTAGCGCAGTGGGAGAAAGAAGGGTTGTTTGAGAAGAGTATTTCCACACGCGAGGGTCATACTCCGTTTTTATTCTTCGAGGGTCCTCCTTCGGCGAACGGAAAGCCGGGAATTCACCATGTGATGGCTCGTACGATCAAGGATACGTTCTGTCGATTCAAGACGATGCAGGGTTATCAGGTTCGTCGCAAGGCGGGCTGGGACACGCATGGTCTGCCGGTTGAGTTAGGCGTAGAGAAGATGTTGGGTATCACAAAGGAAGATATCGGTAAGAAGATCAGTGTAGATGAGTATAATGCGGCTTGCCGTCGCGAGGTGATGAAATACACCAAGGAATGGACGGAGTTAACCAAGCAGATGGGTTATTGGGTTGATCTGGACGATCCGTATATCACGTACGACAACAAATATATCGAGACGCTATGGTACCTGCTGAAAGAGCTGTATAAGAAGGGCTATTTGTATAAGGGATATACGATTCAGCCGTATTCACCGGCCGCAGGAACGGGATTGAGTAGCCATGAGTTGAATCAACCGGGTTGTTATCGCGATGTAAAAGACCTGACCTGTACGGCCAAGTTCCACTTGAAAGACGGTCGTTATATCATTGCCTGGACGACCACGCCATGGACTTTGCCAAGTAATACGGCACTCTGCGTAGGTCCGAAGATCGACTATGTCGAGATCAAGTTAGAGAGCGGCGAACATATCCTTCTCGCAGAGGCGCGTCTGGGTGCATATTTCGAGAACGCCGAGATTGTAGCCCGTTATAAGGGTGCGGATCTTGTAGGACTGGAGTATGATCCGTTGTTCCCGTGGGTTAATCCGGGCGAAGGAGCATTCCGTGTGATCCCGGGCGACTACGTAACGACGGAAGACGGTACAGGTATCGTACACATCGCGCCTACGTTCGGTGCAGACGACAAGAAAGTGGGCGATGCGGCAGGTGTTCCGGGTTTGTATATGCAGACAAAGAACTACGGTCCCCGTCCGATGGTCGATTTCACCGGTAAATATTGGAAGATTGAAGACCTGGATGAAGGATGGGTAGCTGCTAATGTCAATACCGAACTCTATGGGAAATATGCAGGTCGTTTTGTAAAAAACGCATATGATCCGAACCTGACAGAGAAAGACGAGACACTGGATCTGCATCTTTGTATGGAGATGAAAGCGGACGGTCGTTTGTTACGCACGGAGAAGCATGTACACAGTTATCCGCACTGTTGGCGTACCGACAAACCGGTTATCTATTATCCGTTAGACAGTTGGTTCATTCAATCGACCAAGGCGCGTGACAAGATGATTGCACTGAATCAGACGATCAACTGGCAGCCTGAGAGTACCGGTACGGGTCGTTTCGGTCAATGGTTGAACAACCTGAATGACTGGAACTTGAGTCGCAGTCGTTATTGGGGAACTCCGCTTCCTATTTGGAGAACGGAGGACGGAAAAGAGGAGATTTGCATCGGTAGCATCGCAGAATTATTCGATGAAATCGAGAAATCCGTGAAGGCAGGCTTCATGCAAGCCAACCCTTGGCCGAAGCATAAAGTGGGTGATTACAGCAAAGCGAATTACGATCCGAGTATCATTGATTTGCATCGTCCGTACGTAGACAGCATCATTTTGGTATCGCCGAGCGGTAAGCCGATGAAGCGCGAGTTAGACCTGATTGATGTATGGTTTGATTCGGGTGCTATGCCTTACGCACAAAACCACTATCCGTTTGAGAACGCGGATGCTCCGCGTACTGCAGACTTCATCTCGGAGGGGGTGGACCAGACTCGCGGATGGTTCTTCACGCTGCATGCTATTCACACGATGATCGAAGGTACGGTAGCGTATAAGAATGTTATCTCGAATGGTCTGGTACTGGATAAGAACGGCAATAAGATGAGTAAACGTCTGGGGAATGCCGTGGATCCCTTCGGTGCGCTGGACACTTATGGAGCGGATGCAGTACGATGGTACATGCTGACCAATTCGAGTCCTTGGGAGAACCTGAAGTTCGATCCGGAAGGAGTGGATGAAGTGCGCCGTAAGTTCTTCGGAACGCTGTACAACACGTACGGATTCTTTGCCCTCTACGCCAATGTGGACGGCTGGACCGGTTCAGAACCGGAGCAAGCCAGCCATGCGGCGTACTCGGAGATAGACCGTTGGATTTTAAGTAAACTCAACTCCTTAATCAAGGAGGTGACCGAGGCATATGAGGCTTATGAACCGACGAAAGCCGGTCGTGCGATTAGCGATTTCGTGCAGGACGACCTCTCCAATTGGTACGTGCGCCTGAACCGCAAACGTTTCTGGGGCGGAGAGATGAATGCGGACAAACAGGCCGCTTATGAGACGCTCTATACGTGTCTGAAGACCGTAGCGCAATTGATTGCACCGAATGCGCCCTTCTATGCGGATCGTTTATACCGCGATTTAGTCGGTGAAACCGTCCATTTAAGTGAGTGGCCGAAGGCCAATGAGGCGCTTATTGACACGCGTCTGGAACGTCAGATGTACCTGGCTCAACAAGCCACGAGTATGATTCTGAGTCTGCGTAAACGCGCGGAGAAGAATGTTCGTCAACCGCTGCAGAAGGCTGTTATTCCGACACCGGATGCAGAGACTACAGAGGCCCTGCTGCATGTAGCCGATTTGATCAAGAGCGAGGTGAACGTAAAGGAACTGGTTGTTGTTCCGGCCGAGCAGAGCGAGATCAAGTTGGTCAAGAAGATCAAACCGCAGTTCAAAGTGCTGGGTAAGAAAGTGGGCGCGAACATGAAGGCCGTGGCTGCGGAGATTGCATCGATGCCCCAAGACCAGATTGCACAGATGGAGCAAGAGGGTTGCTATCCATTGACCACGGTGGACTATCAATTAATTCCGGAAGATGTAGAGATCATCACGGAAGATATGCCGGGTTGGTTGGTAAGCAACAATGGAATTCTGACCATCGCGCTGGATATCGAGTTGACGGACGAACTGATTGAAGAAGGTCTGGCTCGTGAGTTGATTAACCGCATCCAGAACCTGCGTAAATCGAGTGGTTTGGAGATCACCGACCGTATCTCGATTGTATTGGAAGACCGCGAAGAGATTCATAATGCGGTACTGCATTGCTCGGATTATATTGCCAGTCAGGTGTTGGCTACTTCTATCCAATTGCAAGCGCAAGCAGAAGGGGACCAGCACTTGGAGATGGACGGATACAACGTAGGTATTTCTATTCAAAAAGCATAAACACAATGAAAAAGTTGTTTTACTGGACGCTTTTCGTCTTTGTAAGTATTGCGTTTAACAGCTGTTCGCTATTTGGCGAAGGAGGCAAATCGAATGACCCGAATTTCCAAATCAGCGACCTGCAGGGTCTTTGGGAAGAGAACCACACGCAGCATTATGTGCGCTTCACGGCGGACCGCGCGGAGGAGTATCCGTATTTCTACGGTCGCGAATGGGATGAAGGAGAGGATGTAACGGAGCAGGATCTCTTGGATACCTGGAACCAGTCAGGTATTCGCGGCAACGGATGGTTTCAATACAAATTTGAGACCAACGGTAATCTGACGGAGATTCATTTCATGGATAATGGCGGAGCTGAAATACCGAAAGTGTACGTCGTATCGGTTTTGACGGACACGAAATTGGAATATTACGAGAAAGACTATACGTCGAACAAGTTCTACTTCTCCAAAGTCGTAGAAAGTAAATGAAACGAGTTCTCATCATAACGGGTTGGTGTCTTTTAGGACTATTTGGAGCGATTATAATCGCTTTATCTATCGCGTGCTATCTCATTTTCACTCCTGCGCGTTTGACTGCTATTGCGCATCAGGTAGCGGATCAATATGTGACCTGCGAGTACGAGTTAGACGAAGTGGAGTTGACCTATTTCTCCACTTTCCCGTATTTCGGTGTATCGGTAAAGGACGCGTGCCTTATCAACCCGATGGAAGGGGCGCAGTCCGATACGCTGGTAGTTGTTCCGGAACTGTTGGTATCGCTCAAACTGATAGATGCCATTCATGGCAATATCTGCATTAAGCGCTTCCATCTGCGCGATGCGACCGCGAATATTTATATTGCGGCGGACGGAACGACCAACTTCGATGTATTTAAGTCGGAGGACGACGACGAAGAAGAAGAGGAGGACGAAGGCGGGTGGCAGCTCAAATCGGTACGATGGGAAGAAGATTTGAAGGTAAGTGCACGCCATCTCTCTTTCGTGGACGAGAAAGATACGATTGCTGCTTCGTTGGATGAAGCATCGATTATTTTGGCGAGTCAGAATCGGGATGATTTAGATGGGGCGCGATTGGATTTGAGTGCGCAACATGTATGCGCGGCCTTGAAAGGCGAGGAATACGCGCAGGACTTGGAGTTAAGACTTCACCTGCCGGTTTATTATAAGAATCTTGAGCATGTCTATATCGACAAAGCCAAGCTGCAAGTGAATGATTTCGGTCTTCTGCTGGATGGAGAAGCAGGTACTCCGGATTTGAGCAGCGGCGTGTACACCTGTGATGCGACGGTTTCAACCGACGGAGCATGGCAGATACAAGAGATCCTGGCGTTGGTGCCGGAGCGTTTTAAAGCATCGTTGAAGGATATCAAAGTGGACGGTTTGATGGCATTGGAGGCAAACGTCAAGGGAACGTATGCAGACTCTATTATGCCGGTTTTAACGGCGCATTTGGATATCAAAGAGGGCAAAGGAGCTTACAAACCGCTGCCCTACACGGTGCGCGACTTGCAATTGGATGCCGATGCCCGTTTGGATTTGAACAAACAACAGCCTTCGACGGTAACGATCAACAAACTATCGGCGAAGACAAAAGAGAGTCGTATTGCTGCGAAAGGCAAGGTAGAGGACTTGCTGGAAGACATGTTGCTAGATCTGCATTTAGATATCGATGCCAACCTACCCGATTTCGCTTATTTCATGCCGAAAGAGATGGATTTGAAGGGTCAAACGAAAGGTAAAGCGAATGCCAAGATACGGCTGTCCGATTTGAGCGAGATGCGATTAGAGAAAGGAACGATCGATGCAGATTTGACACTGACGGATATTGCATACACGATGGACAGTATGGAGGCTACCCTGCCCTATACGAAAGCAAAGGTATTTATCCCCAATAAGAATCCGAGCAGGAAATCGGTCAATTGGGCATGCGTGGATTTAGACACGAAGCAGGTTGATTTCTCGATGGATACGACGATAAATGCTGCTTTAGGTGCCTCGCTGATTCGTATTGAAGCGGCGAATGTGCTGAATAATGAGCAAGACTATTTTGCCTCTATTCATACGGCTTCTTTGGACGGTAGATTCGAAGATATCCATGCGGATTTGACGAATGCGGAGTTGGAAGCCTATCTCGCAGGCGGCAAAAAAATGAGTGCAAAGATCCAAACCGATGCGCTGCAAGCCGAGATGGGTGAGGAGTTGATGGCCAAGACGGAGGCATTGCGTATCGAAGCCGCAGCTCGTTACAAAGCCGGGGAAGAGAACATCCTCCTCCAATGGAATCCGAGACTGACGATTCATCTGAAGAACGGAGAGGTTCGTATGCCGGAACGTTTGCCGGAGCCGATTTATATCCCGTCTATTGAGTTCGCGTACTCGAACAAAGCGATGAACATTGCCAATTCGCGCATTGAGTTGGGTAATTCGGATTTGAATATCAAGGGTAATGTACGTCATATCGGCGGATGGTTCAGGCACAAGAAGATTTTGGAAGGAGAGTTAGACATTGTCTCCGACCACTGCGATGCGAACCAACTCATGGCATGGTTCAGTGCCGATGAAGAGACAAGTCAAGAGTCGGGAGCCGAGAGCCAAGAGTCAAAAGCCGAGAGTCAAGAGGAGCTGACGAGCACTCCGGAACAAAATACGCCGGATTCAACGAAAGAAATGGAACCGTTTATGGTACCGTTGGATGTGGATTTGGCCCTAAATACGAACCTGAAGGAAGTGGAGATATTCAATCAATTAGCAAAGGACCTGAAGGGTGGTATCTTCATGCAAGAAGGTAATCTGATACTGGATGAGGTTGGTTTTGTATGCCGGGCAGCCAAACTGCAGTTAACCGCCATGTATCGTTCGCCGCGTCGCAACCACCTGTATTTAGGTATGGACTATCATATGGTCGACGTTGATATCGATGAATTGCTGACCATGATACCAAATTTGGAAGAGATGGTACCGATGTTAAGCAGTTTCAAAGGAGCGGCAGAGTTCCACTTGGCGGCAGAGACGTATCTGAACAGCCAATATCAACCGAAGATGAGTACCTTACGCGGTGCGGCTTCGTTGACCGGTAAAGACTTGGTGGTGTTAGACGGAGAGACGTTTGATAAGATCAGTAAGTTACTGCTGTTTAGCAAGAAGACCGAGAACAAGATTGATTCGATCAATGCGGAGTTAACGATCTATAAGAATCAGATAGATGTCTATCCGCTCTGCGTTCAGATGGACAATTATATGGTAGCTTTAGGCGGCAGGCATAACACGAATATGACCTTCGACTACGATATCAACGTACTGAGTCCTATTTATCTGGGTGTTAAAGTAAGCGGTTCGATGGATGATCTTCAGATCAAGTTAGCGAAATGCAAGTTCGCGCAGGACTTCAAGCCGCATTGGTATCAGAAGGTAGACAACCAGTCCCGAGAACTGAGAGAACGCATCAAACAATCGATGGAGAAAAACGTTCGAATTAAATGAATAATGAATAATTAATAATGAATATTTAGTTATGAAGAAAGTGTTAATTTTAGGAGTGATGGCTATGAGTCTATTAGCTTGCAATCAGACGAATCCGTTGTTGGAGCAGCCGAACACACCGTTTGGTGTACCGGCGTTTGACAAAGTAAAGATCGAGCATTATTTACCGGCATTTGAGGAGGCTATTCGCCAAAACAAAGCGGAGATTGATGCGATAGTGAATAACGAAAATGCACCTACGTTTGAGAACACGATCGTAGCGTTAGACCGTTCCGGTCTGCTGTTAGATCGCGTGACGGGTGTTTTCTTCAATGTATTGGAAGCAGACGGCAATGATGAGATGAACGCCATTGCCGAGCAGGTAAGTCCTATGTTAAGTGATCTGAGCGACGGCATTATTCTGAACGACGCCCTTTTCCAACGCGTGAAGGCCGTATACGACGAGCGTGAGCAGTTGGGTCTGAACGCCGAGCAGATGAGACTGGTAACGCAGACCTACAAGGCTTTTGCGGACAACGGCGCTAATCTGCCGGAGGACAAGAAAGAGCGTCTGAAAGAGATTAACCAGGAGTTAAGTTTGCTTTCGCTTAAGTTCGGTAACAACGTCGTAGCAGAGACCAATAGCGACGATGTAAAACGCTTTATTACGGACGAAGCGCTGTTAGCGGGTCTTCCGGAGAGCGCGAAAGCCGCTGCGGCAGAAGAAGCAGAGGCAGCAGGTCATCCGGGTGAGTGGTTATTTACTCCGAAGCGCACGAGTTTCACCCCGGTTCTGCAATACTGCGAGAACCGCGAGTTACGCAAACAACTGCTGATGGACTATACGACGCGCGGCAACCACGACAATGAGAACGACAACAAAGCCGTTATCATTCGCGAGATGGAACTGCGCATTGAGCGTGCGAAGTTGTTCGGATATGATAACCCTGCCGACTATATCCTCGCAGACTGCATGGCTAAGAACCATCAGACGGTAGATGCATTCTTAGCATCCGTTTGGGCTCCTTCGTTGGAGGCTGCGAAACGTGAGGCGGCAGAGTTACAAGCCCTGTTGGAGCAAGATCTGCCGGGCGAGAAACTGCAACCCTGGGATTGGTGGTTCTATGCCGAGAAGCTGCGTAAAGCCAAATACGACCTCGATGAAGAGGAGTTGAAGCCGTACTTCGAGTTGAACAATGTGCGCAAAGGTGCGTTCGGCGTAGCAACCAAACTGTATGGTCTGCAATTTGAGAAATTAGAGAACATGCCGATTTATAATCCGGAGGTAGAGGTATTCAAGGTAACGGAGGCTGATGGTTCGTTAGTAGGTATTCTGTACACGGACTATTTCCCGCGTGCGGGTAAACGTCCGGGCGCATGGATGAACAATATCCTGCCGCAATACATCGATGCAGAGGGCGTTGATCATCGTCCGGTAATTATCAATGTAGGTAACTTCAACAAACCGACGGCAGGTAATCCGTCGTTGCTCTCGATGGACGATGTAGAGACCCTGTTCCATGAGTTCGGTCACGCATTGCACGGTTTGCTTAGCAAGGCGCATTATAAGAGCCTGAGCGGCACGAATACGCCGCGCGATTTCGTAGAGTTGCCGAGCCAGTTCATGGAGAACTATGCGTATGAGCCGGAGGTGCTGAAGACCTATGCATTCCATTACGAGACCGGAGAGGTTATTCCGGACGAATTGATCGAGAAAATCAACAAAGCGAGTGCATTCAACCAGGGCTTTGTAACAACTGAGTTACTGAGTGCATCTATACTGGATATGGACTTCCATGAGTTGACGAGTGCAGAGGGCTTGGATGTCAATGCATTCGAGGCAGAGAGTCTCAAGAAAATGGGTATGATTGATGAGATCATCGTTCGCTATCGTCCGACGTTCTATAATCATATCTTCACGACCGGATATGAAGCCGGTTATTACAGCTATACCTGGTCGGCCGTATTGGATGCCGATGCTTTTGCAGCATTCAAGGAGACGGGTGACCTGTTTGAGGCCGAGACCGCTAAACGTTTCCGTCACTTGTTAGAGCAAGGCGGAACACGCGATGCACAGGAGTTGTATCTGGAGTTCCGCGGCAAAGAGGCTGATCCGAAATATCTGTTGATACGGAAGGGATTTGTTAAGGAGTGAAAGAGTTAGGGAATTAACGAATTAATGAATCGACATAAAGCGACCATATTATCCCGCGTGCTGCCAATTGTCTTCTGGACATTGGCAGTAGCGGGTAGTGTGGGGATACCCTTTCTGTTATCCGCATTAGAGGTACAATCTCCCGATTTCAACGAGAATTATTGGTGGGGTTTTGCTGCTACAGCATTGGTATTGACAATTATCGTTATTCTTAAGAAACTCGATCGTCATGAGATAGCCATCCAAGAGTCTTTCGGTTCGGCTTTACTGTTGGGCATAGCGTCGTATTGGTTGCCTACGGTCCTTTTCCTGACGATCCCGGTTATTCTCTTTTTGGTTTATTATAACCATTTTTCTTTTCGGTCCTTCACGGCCATAATAATAGGATTCGCCACCGTAGCGATATGGGCTACAGTGGCAATCTTTCTGGGTTGGATTCCCAATAACTGGGCGATTTTCTTCTCGTCCTCTATTGCATGGGGATGGATTCCGTTAGGTTCTATTCTCCTTGCCTGGTTAGGTTCTACCATTGTACGACAAAGCCTGCGTGTACGTTAATTCCTGCTTGTGCGTAGTACCATGGGCTGTAGGAACGGCTTCCGTCTTCGAATTGGCACATCCAGTTTCCGCCGTTCGACTCATAGGCACTGTTGAACAGGTTATTCGCCTGCGCCATCAACTGTATCGTCGGCCATTTAGCCGGCAGCGGTAACGTGTAGTGCATCGTCACGTTCGTCACCGTGTAGGGTTTCAGGATTGCTTCTTCTGACATCGTGTTATCCAGATACTGCTTGCTGACGGCAATCGTCTGTACGTCTGCGCGGAAACCCGCGTAGTCGAAGGTGAACGTGTTGCTGAAGATCACAGACGGCGAGAAAGCGATCGTCACTGTGCCGAAATTGATCTCGTCCTGACGAATCTCATTCCAGTCTGCGTCATAGATAGATACCCAGTCCGTGTAGTTAGGAATCTTATTGCGCGAGAGCGTCAGATTGGCTGACCATTGGAACCAACTCGTCGGCATCCAAAGACCCGTCAACTCAATACCCATTCGGTGACTCTTCGCTACGTTGCGTGTCAGATACGCACCCGTATCGGAATATTTACCCGTCAATACCAACTGGTTCTTGTAATCCATATAATAAAGGTTCGCGCCCACGCGCCAGCGCTCGCCCGAGTACGTGTAACCCAATTCGTAGTCATATAACTTCTCCGGCAGCGGGATATCATGCTCGCCGGCTTCCGTGAAATTCTTTCTGCTCGGCTCGCGGTTAGCAATCGCGAAATTGAAATACACCTGATGGCCATGATCCTCATACGTGATACCCGCCTTCGGGTTGAAGAAATGGTAATGGCGTGTAGCGGTGAGCGGTTGCAGATCCTCGTCATTGATGCCGCCGATGTGATAATATACATAGCGGTATTGCAGATCGCCGTACAGCGTCAGTTTCCGTTTCTGTTTGTTGATGATTCGCCAGTTCGCTTTGGCGTAGATATTGCCTTCTGCCTTCACGCCGTTGCTGCGGTAGAACTCCTCTGCAGTCACGGTCTGATACAGGTCATCCGTTACCAATCCCCAGTGATCGCCCATGTAATGGCTACCGGCGCCACCGATCGTCAGGTCGGCCGGTTCAGAGCGGTAGTTGATGCTGAAAATCCCGCCGTAGTAATGGTTGTCCAGGTATTTGTAACGGATAAAATTGGACTTCTTGATCACCGTTGAGTCGTTCGGCTCGTAGTTCGGCAAACCGAAAGCAGAATACTTCTTGTTCGCCTTCATCTGCTCGTAGTAACCGCCGCCGTGCGTATAATGCAGCGTCGCATTCAGCACCCATTGTGGCGCTAATTTTTGCACCAGATTGATCTGAAAATGCTGTTGCTTGTAGTTGTCGTTCTGGCGCGGATAGTACGCGATATCTCCGTTCGCATTCGTATATTCGCCGGCAGGGTTATAACGCCGGTCGGTCAGCAGATTTTCGGCCGTCACTCCGTCCCACGCCATATACGTCGTCTCCATACCTCCGAAGGCGGAGAACGTGATATTCGTTGCTTTGCCGTAGTAGCCTACCGAACCGTAGTACGAGAACAGATCGGACTTCGCGCGGTAGAGATAACCGTCGGAATTGACCTTACTCAATCGAGCCTCGATACGCCAGTTGCGGGGGAACTGCACCTGTGCACTCACCATCTCGCGGAATGTGTGGTACATACCGCCGTTGAACTGCAACCTCACGTGTGCACGTGCGCTGTCGTTCAGCATCTTCTGCGTAGGTAACGTACTCATGTTCAGCGATGCGCCGAAAGAGGACGAACCGTTCGTACTCGTACCTACACCGCGCTGTAACGTCAGGTTGGTCAGACTCGAAGCCATGTCGGTCATGTTCACCCAGAAAACGGTCTGGCTTTCCGCATCGTTCAGCGGCACGTCGTTCACCGTCATGTTGATACGCGTGTGATCCGTTCCGCGCACACGGAAATAGGTGTAACCGATACCCAAACCGTCGTCACTCGTCGCTAAGAACGAAGGCGTGTTCTGCAGTAGGAACGGTAAGTTCTGACCCGTGTTCTCGCGGTTCAACTGCTCGTTGCTTAACTTCCTGCGAGTGTCCGCAGGTTGCTCCACCTTCGCAATAATCGATACTTCAGGAATGTCACGTCCTTGAATAAGGATCGTGTCCTCACTCGTCTGTGCGTACACAGACATACATTGCGCGAAAGCGCAGAAAAAAAGAATCGATGTTTTTTTCATTTTCTTTAACAGCATTACCTGTTCAAGTTCCAAGGGTATATTCTCAGCCGAAGCACCCCTAATTACAAATCGGGTGCAAAGGTACTACTTTTTTCTGAATTACGCAAATTTTAGGCGAAAAATAATAAAAAAAAATAAATAGTTCTCGGACGTTACGTAGTGGTAACGATGTGGTAATGTAAATGGAGGCTTTTTAGAGGCTAAAAGCCCCTACCTAACCTCCCCCATGGAGGGGGAGGGACTCCGGCATACAATGCCGGGATAATAAACGAAGGATTTGAATGGCAGACGGGGTGAGCGGCTGAGCAGATGAGCAGCTCATTATGTAAATATCACACACACGCGTGGGTGTGTATAGTTTAAGAAAACAACTGCTCATCTGCTCATCTGCTCTAGGACCGACCTTCGATGTTTCTGTTGGCATTCACCTCCTCCATGCCTCTTTCCCTAACAATCCATCCACGGGTACGGGAGGCTCCTACCATTTTGTTTTGATATCCGGCTTTCTTGAGGAGCATGCCGAGGCGGTTGAGGGGCATCGGTTTCTTGATGGAGCCCCAGGAGACGAGTTTGTCGGAGATATCTCAGGAAAGAATCAACGGAGCGGAACTCCATCTCGCCTCGGCGGCGATGGTGGTGGGTTCGCCATGACCGGGATAGACGTCGGTCTCGGGTGGCAAGGCGAGAAGGAGGTCGAGCGAGTTCATAAGCTGGGAATAGTTGCCACCGGGGAGGTCGGTACGGCCGTAGCCCATTTTAAAGAGCGTGTCGCCGGAGAAGAGGACTTTGTCCTTGGGGAAATAGAGACAGATACTGCCGGGAGTATGGCCGGGGGTTTCGAGCAATTGGAAATTGCTTATTTGAGATTTTTGATTTTTGATTTTTGATTTTATATCTTCTATGGGGAAAGGTTGGGCTTTGGCGCGGATGCCGAATAGGTCATATTGCTGCTGCATGGCTTTAGCCATTGGGATATCGGCTTCGTGCATCAGCACGGGGGTGTTCCATTTTGCGCACGCCCAGGCAGCGCCCCAGAGATGGTCGAGATGGCCATGTGTGGCCACTATGGTAATTGGTAATTGGTGATTGGTGATTGGTGATTTTTGATTTTCGATATAGGTCAGCAACTGTTGTTGCTCGGATTCATAGGCACAGGCGGGATCGATGAGGAGGACCATTGGTGATTGGTCGTT
>JAEDNI010000023.1 GCA_016302585.1 Paludibacteraceae bacterium
AAAATCGCCCCAAAGGACGATTTTTCTTGCATAATTCAAAAAAATGTAGTACCTTTGCACCTTGAAACTTTAAAACAAGCACTATAGGTGCTCAAAATCACAAACGCTTATGAAAAAATTGTATTCTTTATTGTTGGCTTTTGTTGCCGCAAGTTTTTCTTTCACGGCGAATGCTGACCCTATTACGTTCAAATTGTATGTAGAGGGCTTGCAGCATTTGACGATTACTGATCCTCCTATTACTTTTGCTGATGCCGCTCAGACAGAGTTACAGGAAGGTTTACAGATTGTGTCGTATGAGTCGACCAACTATCCTTCTTTTTCGGCTGCTCCTGCGAGCGCTGAATATGGTTGGGAGGCATACCGTTGGTATCACGTTACCATCAATGGTAAAGATTCGTTGGTAGCGGGCAAATTAACCTCTTCTGTCTATTCATCGTCCTTTTATTTGCCGCAAGTTAACGCTGGCGATAGCGTAGTAATTAAGGCTTGGGAGATTGCTGCTGAGCGTACTGCAAGTTGCACGGTGTATGTGGATGATGCCATTAAGGCGTCGTTTGGATATAATAGTGGGGCAATAAATTTGCCCAGCGGGAAAGACACGGTGATTACTTATGCACCGAAGACCGGCCGTGTGACAGACATTCCTTTTGTTGTCCGTGGTAATAGGGGTACTATCTATGAAGTCACTTTGGATGGTGTTGCTCAAAAGGATTATAATGGCAACAAGTCTTGCACATATTACTCTATCACTCCTGTGGAGGGGCAGCCGAATAAGATAGTGATTACTACGGCATTCCCTACAATGGATGTGCCTTTCAACTTTACGGATGAAGCAGGTATGGTGGATAGTGTGTATGTGAATGGTGTGAAGGATAATGATTTCCGCGCAGCAAGCCATACTATTCCGTTGGGTGCTACCGTAAAACTGTTCTTCAATACTGAGAATTTCAAACTTAACTCGTTGACGGTAGATGGTAGTCAGCCCTACGTATCCGGTAACTATTATGAGTGGCAAGTGGTAAGCGAGAGCGGTACTACTGTAGTTGTAGATGCAACGCAGTATGTAGAGAGCCAGATTACAATTAATGTGGATGTGCCAAGCAATGTGAAAGTTTGGAAATCATCGTATGGATATAGTTTCTCTACCTACTATTGCGAAGAAATAGTGTTGGCAGCAGGTGCTAATGAAGTGTCCATCGTGTTGGCTCAATATCCGTATTTGTATGTAGAGAATGCCAACAAATCGACTATTCTGACATTTGTAGATGGTTCGGGCAATAGTTATATGGATAAGTTAGGTAGCGACCCGAACAATTATGGTTATCCTAAAGCAGTAACGTTGGTTGAAGGTATGGAATTGACTCTCACAACGCAAACATTTGTTCGCGATAATTCATGCAAGGTGAAAGTGCTTAATACCAACCAATTAACATATGGTGGTTCCATTCAGTTGGCAGGAGAGAATATCTATGGTTTGTCAAGCGATTTGGATGTAACTATTCCGTTTGCGGAGTCAGAGACGTTTAATTTTAACTTCAATGGTACGAAGAGTAATGTATATATCAACAATGTACTCTATGCAAAGACAGACTACATGAGCAATTATGCAATGGCGAATGGTGCTGAGGTTGTTGTGTACTGTGGCAATACCGATGCAGAGGATAGGTTTAAGGTAGAGATGATGCCTTCGGAAGATTTGATGAGTAATGAGGGGTATGCGGCATTGTATCAATCTTTACAAAACGAATTGGTAGTTACAGAAGTTCGCGACAGATGGAGTACGATAATTGCTGCTCCTATCCAAGTGCTTCCTGAGGGTGCAACTTTGCATGTGCATGTGCCAGCCGGTATCAAACTGAATGTTTGGGATAGCAAGAATTATTCGGAGACTCCCACGGAGGTTATAACAGCAGACGCAGAAGGAAACTGCGAGGTAGTGGTGGCAGATGACTTATCTATTGAGTTTGCAGTGGATAATACTTCGACGGCTATTGGGAATACAAGTGTATTGAAGACTGCTACGAAGGTTGTTCGCGATGGGCGTGTGCTGATTATTCGCGGCGAGGAAATATTCGATGTGCTGGGCAACTCGATAGCACAATAAGTTATTGAAAATGTGTTGAATGAGAAGAGACTGTCTAGCAAGTCTGGTTAGACAGCCTCTTTGTGTTTTGAAAAACAAAATGAATATGAAAAAAGGATTACTTTTTGTATTGGCTTTGAGCCTGAGTGTGGCAGTAATGGGTCAGGCTCAGCTGGACTTACAGAGCCGCGCGACGCTGCGTGGGATGCGTGGCAAACATATAGCGGACTCTGAACAACTGCCCTTTAAATCCCCCTTAAAGGGGGACTTTACCGCCCGCGACACGGTCGGGGCATCCCCAGTGGACACCTGCGTGTCCGAGATGGTGGGTGCGATGGTGCGTGTGAAAGAGGGGACTACGCGTGAGCAGTTGGAGGCAGAAGGCTTACAGGTGTTGGGGCTACGCGGGACAATTGCGCTGGTGTCGATGCCCTTAGACGAGGTGGAGACGATAGCCGCACAGTCGCGCGTGATTAGGCAGATGCAGTTGCCGCGCGCTGTGAAGCCGATGAATGATATTGCACGCGCCGTAACAGGTGTGGATGTGATACACTCCGGCAAGGGCTTGCCGCAGGCATATACAGGTAAAGGCGTGGTAACGGGTATTGTGGATGCAGGGTTAGACCCTAATCATGTGATGTTCAAGCGTGAGGACGGGACTTCGCGGGTGGAGTATCTGACGTATTACATACAAGATAACAGCAGTCAGAGCGGCATCAGCGGAGCATGGTTCAACCGCGCAACCATCAGCCAGTTCACGACGGATGACCCAACGACTTTCCACGGCACTCACACCTTAGGCACGATGGCAGGCGGTTATAAGGGGAGTTCAAAGGTAGCGAGTTTGTCAGACGGCAAAGCCACGGTAGCAACGAGTGCTAACCCGTATTACGGTATGGCAACGGAGAGCGATATCGTTGCCAGTTGTGGTACGTTGCAGGACTTCTTTATTGCCCTGGGCATGGAGAGCGTGCTGGATTATGCCGACCAGATGAAGATGCCAGCCGTAATTAACCTATCGCTGGGTGGTACTACTGGACCGCATGACGGAACGAGCATGATCAGCGAGTATATGGCGCTGGCAGAGAAGCAAGATAAGGTGATCATCTGCGTGGCAGCAGGCAACGAGGGCGATCTGCCGTTAGTGGTGAGCGACACGCTGACGGAGGGGCAGACGGAGATAAAGTCGTTTATTCAGCCGATATACTCTTCCTATCCCGTTTATAATGATGATGGTAGCGTGGCTTACACATACAAGAACTTGCGCACCGGGCAGGTGTATGTATATAGCAACGACAGCACTCCGTTTACCATCAAGGCGGTGGTTTACAACAAGAGCCGCGGAAAAATCACTTTCCAAGCCGTTTTCTCGTCGGATAATGAGAATGGGTCTATCTACTACGCTTCGGAAGGGATGGCACAAGATGGCGATTTGACGCATCCGAACTTCACGAAAGCGTTTAACGGATATGTGGGCGTAGGCGGCTTGGTGGATGAGTACTCGGGGCGGTACTATGCGATAGTGGATTATTTTGTGGAAGACGCTGCGACGAACGACGGCAGTTATACGCTTGGTTTTGTGGTGGATGGCGCGGCAGGGCAGCGTATTGACTGCTACTGTGACGGTTCGTTCACAACGCTGAGCGATGACGGTCAGGCAGGCTGGCAGACAGGTTCGGGAGATGGTACGATAAGCGATATGGCCTGCGGCGACGGCATTTTGGTGGTGGGATCGTATAACTCGCGGACAGATTTTGCTTCTTTGGACGGGAAATCCTATACCTATGGCGAGGAGATACCGGTGGGGAAAGTGAGCAGTTTTACCTCGTATGGGACCACTCTTTCGGGTAAACGTCTGCCAGAGGTGTGCGCTCCCGGGGCGACGATTATCTCTGCGTTGAGCAAACCTTATGCGGACTACACGGGAATCGCGGCTTATCCTGCAAACTTGCAGGCCTCGACAAAATCAGGATCGGACACGTACTACTGGATGCAGTGTGTGGGCACCTCGATGGCTTGCCCTGTTGTGGCAGGAGGCATCGCGCTGTGGTTAGAGGCAGACCCGACGCTGACGCTGGCGGACGTGAAGGATATCATCAGCAAGACCTCGCTGCGCGATGCGGACGTGAACGATGATCCGCGGTGGGGTTACGGCAAGTTTGACGCACTGGCGGGCTTGAAGGAAGTGTTGCGTAGGAATGCTATGGGTATCGGGAGTGTGGCATCGGACAACAGCCGATTGCTTCTAACGAGCGATGACCTGCGGCATTTCAATGTATTCCTCAGCGGTGCTCGGTCAATGGAAGTGGCTGTGTATGATATTGCCGGCAAGGAAGTGGCACGTTTTGTTTCGCAGGGCGATGAGGTAGAGATAGATGCCTCGGGCTGGGCAGCAGGCACCTACGTGGTGCGCGCAAACGGGATGTATAGCGGGAAGATTATTGTTAATTAAGAATTATGAATTAAGAATTAAGAGGGCTCATGCTCTGAGGGGGCAGAGAACTCGGAATAATCAGATAATTCAGAAATTTAGATAATATGAAAACAAACAAACTTTTTTCTATGCTTCGGGTGATGGCGTTAGCGGTGTGCCTCGGAGCAACAAGCACGCTCTTCGCCCGCGCCACGGCAGATGAGGAGCCAATCATCACGTTGAAGACCAGTATCTACGATTTGGCAGGTGCTAACAACCAAATCTCGCTGGTGATAGGCGCAGTGGAGGATATGTGGATAGATGTGGACTGCGGGTTTGGCACGGAAGAGTATGAACTAAGGGCGACTCCATTGGATACCACCATGGGAACGCTCATCTACTGCACAGTGGACAAGAATGCCACCATCAAGATTTATGGTGAGAAACCAGAGGCGATAACATACATCAATGCGGAAGGTTGCTACCTGACTTCGGCAGACTTCACAAAACTGACAAACCTTGATATTCTGAACTTGAACCACAACGAGTTGACGGATATAGACCTTAGCAAGAATACCAAGATTCGCGCTTTGTATGTATCGGATAACCCATTTACGGAGGCAACTCCGCTGGTGATAGGTGAGAAAGACTCGTTGATTATTTTGGAGATACCGATGGTGGGCTATCTGGATCCGAACTTCGACATGACGAAGTACCCGGAGTTGCGCTCGTTCGACGCATACTACACCCGCACGCTGACGAAGATTGACCCGACGAAGTGCCCGAACCTGATGCAACTGACGCTGGAGATGACGGATGTGGCGAGCGTAGACGTAACGAAGAACCCGCACCTGCGTATCTTGAATGTGAGCGAGACCAAGGTAACGGAGCTGGACTTGAGCCAAAACAAGGAGTTGCTGGAGTTGTACTGCACCCATGTATCAGGCTTTGTAAACAAGGGTGCATACAAGTTCAAGACGCTGGATGTGTCGAACAGCCAATGGCTGTATCGACTGATTTGTTCGGGCAATGCGTTGACCTCTCTGACCTTGCCTCAGCCGACAGATACCTCGGGCTTGGTGTCGCTGGATGCAAGCGATAACTACCTGACGCACATTGACCTGTCGAATCAGAATTTCCTCAACTATGTGCATATTCAGAACAACTGCATGGACTTCGCTACATTACCCAGAGACTCCGGCGTATGGCAAGACTATCAGTACTCGCAGCGTGCACTGCCGATGGAGCCTGTGTATAAGGAAGGTGATACGATAGACCTCAGCAGTCGCGTGCTCCGCCGTGGTTTCTTGACGGATGTGGTTGTATATGCAATTCCGATGAACACGACCGATTCGTTTGTATTGCTGGATACATCTTACTACTCCTTCAACGATACAACCGGCATTCTCGTATTGAAGAAGGCCTATCAAGACAGCGTCGTGATAGAGTATATGAACGATGCTTTCCCCAAAGCATACCTGTTTACGGAGCCGTTTATGGTGAAGACAGCATCGGACTACGGCAAGCCGACGAAGGTAATGAGTTTCACCGCCAACGAGAGTTTCATATCTTTCTCGGTTGGTCTGTATGGTGCCAGTGCAGAGAATCCGATTACGTTCTGGGTGGATCTGGGTACGCAGGAACTAAAAGAGTGCAAGGCTACTTCTGAAACTACACCCGTGAGAGCCAATGTGAGAGGGGCGAAAGGCGACGGTCCCGTGGCAATATATGTGCCTGATGGTACCAATATCTCTGCGCTGAGCATTAAGAATCTATACGTTTCCTCCATTAACCTAAGTCAATTGAATGGTTTGAAGGAGTTGACTTTGTCGAACGTCCAACTTTATTCTATCGATTTGACATACAACCGTCAGTTGGAGGTGCTGAATTTGAGCCACAATTATTTGAGCACGCTGAACCTTGAAGGCGAGAGCGACTACTTCAACAAGAACCTGCTGCATACGCTGGATATCAGCTACAACCAAATCGATAACACGGGAAATAATGCATCTAACTTCAAGTTGAGTCCGCTGTTGGCGATGCTGCATTTCAATGCTGCACACAATAAATTGGGCGATATAGACTTCTCGGATGCAGATAATCTGCTGACGCTGGATGTGTCTTACAACAACATGGAGCGTCTTGATTTCCAACACTGTACGGCACTTGAAACCGTGCGCGCATCGAATAATCAATTGACAGAGATCATCTTGCCGGAGGAGGACAACATCCGCTATATGGATATTGCCGCCAATCAATTCACGCTGGCTAACCTGCCGCGCCACAATGCCAAACTGACAGAAGCGGGCTATGTGTATGCACCCCAGAAAGACATACAGATTGCCACGATGGGTCCGTGCGCAGATTTAGGTGCGCAGATGGTTACTCTGAATGGGGAGAACACCGTATTGACATGGCGTAAGAAAGATAGTACTGTCCTTGTAGAAAGTACGGACTACACGCTCAACAATGGTTTCACTCGTTTCTTGAAAGAGGATTTGGACTCGGTTTATTGCGAGATTACGCATCCATCCTACCCTGCCTTTGCAGGTGATAAGGTACTGAAGACCACGAAGATGAAGGTGGCAGGAATGCCGACGAATGTCATTGCAACCTTCGTAACAGCGAACGATGGCGATGCTGTTTCGCTCTCGCTGGCAGGAGCCCAAGAAGGAATGTCGATGTATATTGATTGGGAAGGCAACGGCAATGTGAAACAATATCTATTGGGGAAAGAGTATAAGTTGTTTGAATCCACAACCTACAAGGATGCTACGGTGAATGTATATACCTACGAGGTGACGGATACCATTACCGTGTTCAGTATGAGCGGAGCAACCTTGTCTTCGTTTGACGGTTCCCGACTATTATCCAATACGCTTAGTCTGCGCAATGCCGGTCTCAAGAGCATTACTATGCCGGAAAATAAAGCATTGTTACGCGAGTTGAATTTGTCAGGCAATGGGCTGACCACCTTCCCGATAAGCGATTTCCCGAACCTCTATTCGTTGGCACTCTCGGACAACCAACTGACGAGCCTTGACTTGAGCCGAAATGAGGCGTTGAACGTGGTCGGCGCAGCGAATAACAGCATCAGCTCTGTCACGCTGAAAAATCCTAATTTGTGGTTTTTAGACTTGAGTGTGAACGAACTGACAACTATTCAGGTTGATACAATTACTACCCCCCATTTGCAGCAGTTGGGACTCAGCTACAACAAGCTGCATGCGTTGGATGTGGCTTCATTGGAGGAACTTCGAATACTCAGCATTACCAATAACTATTTCGATTTCAGCACGTTGCCCCCCATTCTGCCACAATATACGGTATATAACTACAGCGGGCAGGCGATGTTGGATGTAGCACTGCAAGATGAAAAGATTATTGACCTGAGCAGTCAGGCGATTGTGGGCGATAGCGTAACCGTCTTCACATGGTACTTGGGTGAACCTACCTTCAACTACGATACGTATGAGTGGGAAGGCGAGGTGCTGGAAGAAGGCGATGAATACACCTTGGAGAAAGGTGTTACTACCTTTCTGAAATGCTTTGACGACGTGATATGCTTGCTGACGAATCCTGCATTCCCCGATGTGTATCTCTATACCAACTATTTTGATGTTAATCAATCGATGGAGATAGAGAATGTGTCGGACGATACTTCGAAAGCCCGTAAGTACCTACACGATGGCGTGCTCTACATAGAGCGCAATGGGAAGACCTATACCGCGATGGGAAGGCAAGTACGGTAACATGAACTCGGAATAAGATTCTAATACACGAAGGCAAGCACGATGGTGCGGCTCCCGATTAAACTCAATATAATCGGAGCCGCACTTTTTTAAATTGCATTGTATTTTCACCGCAGGCGAGCCCCTGCGTCCCCAGTTTATTTTCGTTTCTATGAGGGTGCGGCCAGGTGAGGTGACCCCCAAAAGTTTTGTGTTCAACTTTTGGGGGTCATTACAATCTGCCACCAGACCATCTATAATTATGTACACAAAAACGAAGAGCGGTTAAGCAAGTATATGCCGTATAAACTGCGTTATCGGAGAAGAGAAAAGAAACAACTGCGTCAGATAAAATACATTTTATTTGGCAAAAATGTCCAAAAACTTGCACATGTGCAATTTTTGTTGTACCTTTGCACCCCAAATGAACAAATGGTAAATGAATAAATCGTAAAATAGCATGAGTTTACAATGTGGAATAGTAGGTTTGCCTAATGTGGGCAAGAGTACCCTCTTTAACTGTCTTAGCAACGCCAAGGCGCAGAGTGCCAATTTCCCTTTCTGTACCATCGAGCCGAATGTGGGGGTGATCACCGTGCCGGACGAGAGGCTTATCAAACTCGGAGAGATATGTCACCCCGAACGCGGCGTGATTCCTACCACCGTGGAGATCGTCGATATAGCCGGTCTGGTCAAGGGTGCCAGCAAGGGAGAAGGACTGGGAAACAAGTTCCTCGCTAACATCCGCGAGACGGACGCGATCATCCATGTGCTGCGTTGCTTCGACGACGAGAACGTCGTGCATGTGGACGGAAGCGTGGACCCCGTGCGGGACAAAGAGATCATTGACGCCGAGCTGCAACTCAAAGACCTGGAGACCGTTGAATCCCGCATTCAGAAATGCGAAAAAGCCGCAAAAGCAGGTGGAGACAAGAATGCGAAACTACAACTCGAAGTGCTTGTTAAATATCGTGAAGCGCTGTCTCAAGGCAAGAATGCCCGCACAGTAGAATTAGATAACAAGGACCAAGAACTGGCAGCAAAAGACTTGTTTTTATTAACCAACAAGCCGGTAATGTATGTTTGCAACGTAGATGAAGCTTCGGCTGTAAACGGCAACGCGTATGTCGATCAAGTGCGCGAGGCGGTAAAAGACGAGGACGCGCAAGTGCTGGTATTAGCAGCAAAAATAGAAAGCGAAATTGCTGAATTGGAGACTTATGAGGAGCGCCAGATGTTCCTGGAAGAGATTGGTTTACAGGAATCTGGTGTTAACCGCCTTATCAAAGCCGCCTACGCGCTGCTTAATCTTCGCACATTCCTTACTGCAGGAAGCGATGAAGTGCGCGCTTGGACATTTAAAGCCGGATATAAAGCACCTCAATGTGCCGGAGTTATCCATACCGATTTTGAACGCGGTTTCATACGAGCAGAAGTAATCAAATATAACGATTTCATCGAGCTCGGAGGAGAAGCACAATGCCGTGCAGCCGGTAAACTGGCTACGGAAGGAAAAGATTATCTTGTACAAGACGGGGACATAATGCATTTCCTATTTAACGTATGATAGAATCCTTATTAGCACATGGTATCTGGGTAGCGATAATTTTTATTATCGTGGGTTTTATTGCCTTGGTTAGGGGAGCCGACTTTCTCGTAGATGGTGCATCTGCCATTGCTAAACGTTTTGGCATATCCGATTTAGTCATCGGTTTAACTGTGGTGGCATTTGGCACCTCTATGCCGGAGTTTGTCGTGAATATGGTGTCAGTTGCAGAAGGATCTACCGACCTCGCCATAACGAATATCTTAGGTTCCAACATCATCAACACTTTTGTTATCTTAGGTCTCACCGCGCTGGTATATCCGGTTGCATCGCAAAAACGAAGCCGTGACTTTGACATCCCAATGTCCATCATCGCAGGTGTACTGGTGCTTTGTTGCGTGGCGATTCAACTTCACTCCTGCGAATCCGAACGCGGTATAGGCCGTATTGGTGGTATTGTATTGCTGCTCATGTTCTGTTATTTTCTCTACAATACATTCCGCCATGCGAAAGATCATCCAAGTGAAGAACCAAGTGACGAAGTACCAAGTACGAAGGAAATCACTGTGCGCAGAGCCCTCTGTTTAGTGCTCGGCGGATTTGTAGGGCTTGTTGTGGGCGGAGAACTGATCGTCAAGAGTGCGGTTGACATCGCCGTTCGCTGCGGTGTGAGCGAAGCCATCATCGGCCTGACTATTGTCGCATTAGGAACCTCACTACCGGAATTGGCCACCTCGGTCATGGCGGCATTCAAAAAGAATTCCGATATCGCATTGGGCAACGTTATCGGAAGTAATATCTTCAATGTTTTCTTTGTATTGGGAACGAGCGCAATAATACGCCCATTGCCGGCCTATGAAGGTATCGAATTAGATGCCATTATTGCTGCATTGGGAAGCGTCATCGTATGGATGGCAGTAAAAACGAATAAGGAACGTAAGGTACAAAGATGGGCAGGTTTGTTATTGCTCCTAATATACGGAGGATACCTAACTTATAGATTATTGAACGTATGACGTTCTGAATCGAAGAGCCAACCCCATTTATTGAAATACTTACACATGTTTTGGATATGTACCCAAAGCATGTGTTTGTTTTTATAGGATTCCCGAGCATGTGCATGGACAACCGTCCACTCCGGATAATAGAGCGTAAGCCATTGGCGATGAATGGTGCGCGTTAGGTCGACATCCTCCGGATACATAAAATATCGTTCATCGAAAAGTCCCGATTCCACCGCAGCTTTTGTGCGCAAAAGCATAAAGCAGCCGCTTAAATAAGGTGCATTTATCGGACGTGTTAAGTCCTTATCTCGCAACTCGTATTTACGATTTCTTTTAGACATCATCCATTGCGGCAAGAAACGACGCCCGAATACATCCAAAGGCGCAGGAAGACGTTTGGCCAGAAACTGCTGCGAACCATCCGGATTAAGCACTTTCGGCATGAGTTGTCCCACTTGAGGTTGACTGAGCATCCAATCGTGCATGGCATCAATATCCTCCGCTTTCACCTGAATATCGCTATTCATCACCAGGTGCAATTCGGTCTTATAATAAGCGCTTTCACGCAAAGCGATATTGTGAGCCTTTCCATATCCCAGATTAGATGCCATATGCATATACCGAAGCTTCGGGTTCTTAATTTCCGATTTGGGATGTATCTCTCGATCTTCGCTATTGTCCAACAAATAGATCTTGCGTAGATTTTTCACAAGCAGCAATTCTTCAACAAGAGGCAGAACTTCATGCTCCCAATTGGGATGATATAGTACGATAGAGATATTGAGCATAATTGAGAGTTGATAGTTGAGAATTGAGAATTATGATTTCCTCAGGAACTGGCGGATTTTGCGCAGTTGTTTGAAGGCTACTGTCAAGTATCCAGCGCCCACGTTATTTTTTTTGAGAGCGATATAGTCCTCCTGCGTTTTAGATAAGCGAGCTTTGGTATTTTTGTTACTTGCCCCTCCCGTCTCCATACGCACTAATACTTCAGGGATATAATAGGACTGATATCCTCTTTTGAAAATACGCAGCATCATATCATAATCCGCTGATATATGGAACCACTCATCGTATTCACCTACTTGCTCATATACCTCACGACGCACGTAAACCGTAGGGTGAGGAGGCATCCACCCGAACTTTAGACTCAACGGGCGGAACGCATTGCTGCGCCAACGACGAATTACCTTATCTCCATGGCAGTATTGCAGATCGCCATAGACGACATCTACTGATTCGTTCTCAAAAGAAGCAGCAATTTTTCCGATGGAATCGGAGGAATATAGCATATCGTCGGAATGCAAAAAACCGATTACATCACCTGTAGCCATTTGAATGCCCTTATTCAACGCATTATAAATACCTTTATCTGGTTCAGAGATGTAACGCACATTCTTATGATCCGCCGCGTATTTTTCTACTATTTCACGTGTTCCATCCGACGAAGCCCCATCTACAATGATGTGCTCAATGTCAGAATAGTGCTGATTCTGTACGCTATCTAAGGCTCGTTGTACTGTCTTGGCGCTATTATAAGTGATGGTTATAATAGATATCTTCATATACTTGTTTTGTTTGTGCATAGGTTTTATCCCATGAGAAGCGCTTGGCATTTTGCATTCCTTTCTCTATAATGGACTGAGTGGGTTGAGAGAGAAGTTGCCTCACCTTGTCTACCATAGCATCTGCCATCCGAACTGTCTTATCATGCGACACCAAGAGCTCTCCGTTCCCTATCACTTCCGGGACCGAAGAGGTGTTTTGCGCAATAACGGGACATCCGGCTTTCTGAGCTTCCAAAATGGGTATTCCAAATCCCTCATAGTCTGATGGGTACAGCAGACACAAAGCTTCATTGTACATTATATTGAGTTGTTCGCGGGTCACGTTAGAAGCCGTTCTTAGTTCAAGTCCTGTTCGTTTCGCCACTTCTTGAGCCACATCAAAACGTTTATAGGCAACTTGGTTATTCCCAATAAAAAGTAGATAGCCTTTCTTTTCAACCGATTTTATCGGATAAAATTCATCTCCAACGCCGTTATATATGACGTGAATATTTTCTTCTTTCACCCACGGATAGAAATGCAACAAATCTCGCTTGGTATTTTCACTCACGCATATCACTGCTTCACTATTCCTAAGCGCTCGTTCTTCTTCCCAAAGATGCACTTTCTTTGCCAAACCATGACGATAGAAATGATACGTCAAATCATGGACTGTCGTCACATTATACACTCCTTCTTGTGGAAGAATCCGAAAATAAGAGGAATGAAAAATGGCAGGAGCTTTAGCATGGAAAGCGGGAACGCGATATCGCTCCAACATGCGCAGGTCTTGACCAGCAGGAAAGTCTAGGATTACCAGGTCAATATCCCTATCTGCCCTCGCTCTTGACAAGAGTTCATTCCATACAACCGAGATGCCTCCGTATCGTTGTAAAGAATAGATAATATTATCGTATATTACTTGCATGACTCAATGAGTTGCACCCACTGTGGCATAATAGCCGCTTCACTATAGGTTGTTTGTGCAAATGATTGTGCTTTCTGCGCACGCTTTAATGCTTCTTCGGGATGAGACAGAACATAGGCTATTTGTGCAGTAAGTGCCGTAATATCTCCATTGGGTACGAGCCATCCTCTATCTTTCGCCAGTAGTTCAGCCGGCCCTTGCGGACAGTCAAAAGCGATACAAGGTAATCTACTCCACATGGCCTCGATAAGGGATAACGGTAGACCTTCATAACGAGAGGAAAGTATATAAAGCGATGCTGCAGCATATTCGCTTAATACATCGTTCGTAGTACCTGCAAGAACTACCCGTTTCAGACCTTGTGACTCTATCTGTGCTTCTAATTCAGCTCGTTTAGGACCTTCTCCTACAATACGCAAAGACCAATCTGAATAAGTCTTCTCAATCGGTTGCCAGGCTTGCAACAAGAGATCAAATCCTTTTTGCTCATGCAGACGACCTACCGCTAAAATAGTATTTGATTTTTCTGATTTAATCGATACTTTTTGACCATCCAGAATGCATGGATTCGGAATGCACATGACATTAGTACAGCCAGATTGCTGCCAATCCGCTTTATCCGTTTCGGTCAGTACTACTAAGCGTTCCAAACGCTTTACGGATCGCACTAACTGCCATGTACGAACTCTTCCCAATAATGCCCAAAACCATCCGCTATGATTAGCCCTTAATAATTGTGACCGCTGTTCTTTGGCAAAATGTGATTCAGCAATCGTCCGGCAGGGTAGTTGGTGAAGAAAAGCTATTTCTTTACCGCAAAGGGAGATACAAAGATCGATTTTTTCGCTACGAATATAGTCCGTTAATTTCTTCCGGTATAGACGCATACGCCGCGTATGACCCAGCCATTTAGGAAATAAGCATTTATGGTAGTCCGCGTTAAAATCGACATTCAGCGCTACCACTTTCACGCGCTTATCCAATGGGAAATAGATATCACTCATGCCCGTCGGCGTAGGCTCAGTGGTGACAATGGAGATGGTATAGTCAGTATGCGCCGCGAGCCAGTTTACCTTTTGAGTCAACACCCGCTCCATACCACCGGAATTATAGAGATGAGGTATGCAATACAGGAGATTCATACCTTTTCCTCCTTTCTTTTTCCGATGCGGTTCAGCCAATTCACTATTTGCTCTTGATGATTGGTGATCGTCATAACTATGAGCAGGAGCAAGAGGCTCCATGTAACCAATCTCGGATCAAAGAGAAGCGGGGCACGAGGATAGATAAGCGCATGTCCTACCAAGAGGAAATACATCAAGTACCAATAGACATTGTTCTTCGCCCGATAATAGCTTTCCTTTACCCAGATGCCGATGAGGAACATGGCAATCGCTGTTCCAACCGCCCCAAAAGAACGGTATGCTTCGCCAATCATGTTGGTGCCGGTCCCCCAGGTAGCGTCAGGTCCTAAGATGAGGTATGAAGGCAGATCACCGCCATGCAACATCTGGGGCGGAAGATCGGAGTGCTCAATGATATATCCGGCAAGCCCAGGAACCGGAGAAGACAGATCAAGCGACATGCCGGTGAACCATGTCAAGTCGTTCTCTTGCGCCCACCCGAAAAGGCGAAAGAGGTTAACATCATTCACAATCAGGTCTTCATAGATATCCCAAAACTCTTCTAATTTAGTATGCGCCAATTTGGCTTGCCATGCCGCTGGATCCAAACCTTCTTTACGAAGCGTCATAACCAGGAAGAGAACAATCGATCCACCGGCCACAAGACCGAGTACGTGCCACCATTTAAGGTGATACACATACATACTGAATCCCACGACAAGAATCAGCGCAAGCCCGACAGCCAACTGGCGGCTTCCGGTGGAAAGGAGTATAAGCATGAATGAAGCTATCACCGCCAGATAAAACCACCATTTCTGTTTCGGCAGGCGGAAAATGAAAATCGCCAAGAAATAGCAGCCTATAGTAAAGATATTGTTAAAATAACTATAGATACCCACATCGCGCAGATTGGATCCTTCTGCATAGACACTCTGCAGCGCCGCGAGGCCGCCGGTAGCGACAAAGAGTACCCAAGCCACCATAGTGATGCCAAAAAACCAAAGATATTGCCGCATAGAAATGGTAAATGTCGGCTCATCAGGTTCCTCTCGCTTTAGCTGCAAAATGCGTGTTACCCCGAGCATATACCAGGCATATCCGAAATACGCAAGGGCTGTCGCGCGTGTTACAAAATTGTCGTTAAAGGAAAAACTAAAGAACGACCAATAGATACGTTCCGTCGGTGCATAAAAGACGGGATAGACGAAGTTGACGAGGAAGAAACTCAACGCGAAGAAGAACTCAAAACCCAGCCAATGCTTGCGTTTGTTAGTTGCAAAAAAGAGTACGTTCTGCACAATAAAGCACACCATCAGCGCCACACAATAGTCGTAACTATAGGTCCACGGCGCTTTGATATACAGCACCGTAGCGGCGATGGCAAAAGCGATATTGAGCAAATAGGTTAGCATTTCTCTTTGGCACGATGGAGGAGATAAAACAAATAAGACAGCCGTCCGAATTCGGGTTCATTTCCCCATGCCAACAAAGCACTTATGCGTCCTTCATTAGACACGGTAGGCCGATGCATGGCTTTCCAATGATAACCACAAATCCATCTTCTCTCATTAGCAGTCAAATTCAGCGATTTATTCATTAGCCGATAAATAGCATGATCCTGCACAATATTCACTCCCATATATTCGGCTCCACCGGATACTTTATTCGAATGCTGGCGAAATTTATTCAGGTTATCCGCCACATATGCCACTCTCCCCTGCAAGGCAATCTGTATCCAGAACAGGCGGTCTCCGCTGGCGGAATACTGCGCTACTTTCTCCATGTCCACTTTTTGCGCAGCCTCGCGTTTAAAGACTACGGCAGAGGCATTGCATATCGAACTATATCCCAACAGAAACCGCCTGACAAACGTAGCTCCCGCCATCGAAAAATCCCGTTTCCATCGGGGATCAACGGTTCGCGCAATAGGGTTTCCGTCGCTGTCAATCCATAGGCTATGGCAGAACGCCAAAGTAGCATCTTTCTGCTCGATCTCCGCTACCAAACGAGAAAGTAAAGCAGGCTCCGCCACATCATCACTCTCCGCAATCCATACATAGTCGCCTTTCGCCATTTCCAAGCCTCGTTTCCATTGCAAGAAAGTATTGCCGGAATTGGTCTCATTGGCAATCAGCCGAACCACCTTCGGATGATTCTCATAGGATTTGAGGACAGAAAGGCTTTCGTCAGTTGATGCATCGTCCAACAAGATTACCTCAAAATCGGGATAATCCTGCGCAAGAATACTCTCCATGCGCTCCTTAATATAAGGAGCGTGGTTGTAATTCGGCATTATGATGCTTACTTTTTTCAGTTTCATGTACAATATAGCCGACTTGAAATTAAAAAGTGTGCAAAGGTACGAAAAAATTTGCACATATGCAAAAATTTTTGTATTTTTGCGACCTAATTGACAAAAAGAGTGCATTGATGCCTATAAAAGAGCGAAATCGATCGATAGATATACTCCGGGCCATAGCGATTGTGTTGGTGGTGCTTGGTCATTCTTTCCCTATACCCGGATGCGAATGGTGGCAGTCTCACTTTTCGGCAGGAAGTTACCGAATGGCGCTCTTTCTATTTATCAGCGGGTATCTGTTTCGCGACATAGAATGGAGCGATCTCCCTTCTTTTGTTTGGAGAAAAACCAAAAATCTGGTTTTTCCGCTTATCGGTTGGAACATAGTCTATGCAGGTATCGTCAGTATCATTAATTTTCGGCATCCTGTGAACTACTTGCCGAGCACTGAACAGGTATGGAATATGCATGACCTGTTTATAGAACCTTTCATTACCGGTCATCAATATTTGCTGAATTTAGCTACCTGGTTCGTAGGCTTATTGTATTTCGCCATTCTCCTATACGGACTCATCCATCTGCTCAGCAAACGTTTGCCGGCTTGGGGAGTATTAATCCTATATACCATCGTCGCAGCAGTAGGACTATATTGCAATTCCTTGCAATTAGAAGGAAAAGGATGGTTGGTAGTAGAGCGAATACTATTTGCGCTGTATTTCATTCAATTGGGAAAGTGTTTTAGGATCTATTTTGAACCCCTTCTGAAAGCCAAGCATCTTTGGTGGACGATGCTGCTCCTATTGGGTGCATGGTGCGCCGTGGTATATGGAACCGCTAAAACGTACCTTTGGGCGTTTATGAATTTCAGTGGAGCCATCGTTCGCCCGATAGTAGCCGGCACCTTAGGATGCCTCTTCTGGATGGTAGCATGTAAGCTGATCGCGCTCTTGATCCCTAAAAACGGCATTGAAACAGCCATCGGAAACGGTACTTGGTCTATCATGACTAACCATCTTCTGGTGCGGTTTCTGTTCTGCTGGATCTTCGTTCATTTCTGGGGCAACGAGACGATGCAGTATGGTTTTCAGAATGATTTCTGGTTCTTCCCGCGTAGTCCGAAATTCCTCTCAGGTTACACGCTTCTTTACCTGCTTTCCATCACGCTGGAAGTATCCCTTCCGGTATTATGGCAGATTTACTTTGACCGATTCAAAGCGCGTTTGGCACGCTTAAGGCACTAAAAAAAGTCCGAAACTCTCGTCTCGGACCTTGATTTTTCGGTATTTCGATATATCGTTATATCGATATTCCGATTTTTAAGCCTCTGCTTCCTCAGCGGGAGCTTCGCCCTTAGCCTCTGCCTCTGCAGCAGCAGCTTCCTGCGCAGCCTCTTGAGCTGCAGCAGCGAGTTCAGCGGCAGCCTCAGCACGTTTCTGTGCGATAGCAGCAGCTTTTGCCTTATTGGTCTCTACCTCTTGAGCGAGGAGAGCCTTCGCAGCAGCAGCTTTTTTGTCTGCCTCAGCCTGGCTGATCTTACCAGCTTTAGCATCTTTTTGTGCTTTCCAAGCGTCGAAACGCTTTTGAGCCTCTTCTGCACTAAATGCACCTTTTGCGACACCACCATTGAGGTGCTTCATCAAGAGCACGCCCTCGTTAGAGAGGATGGTACGTACGGTGTCGGTCGGTTGTGCTCCAACGCCTACCCAATAAAGAGCGCGGTCGAAATCAAGGATAACGGCTGCAGGGTTGGTGTTGGGGTTGAACGAACCGAGACGTTCGATAATTTTGCCGTCACGCGGCGAGCGGCTGTCTGCTACTACGATGTGGTAGAAAGCATAGTCTTTGTGACCATGACGAGCCAAACGAATCTTTGTTGCCATTTGTTTTTGCGTTGTTTGTGGGCGTTGAACTGCGCGAGTTCCTGCCCGGATTAATAATAATGACGTGCTTTTTACACGAAAAAGCGTGCAAAAGTACTGCTTTTTTTTGAAACTACCAAATATTTGAGCAATATTTTTGCATTTTTAACAAAAATGCGTTATGAATTAATCAATTTACTCTTTTGCGTACGCTGCGACAATGCGCTTTACGAGCGGGTGGCGAACGATATCTTTCTCGTTGAATTCGATGATTTTGATACCTTTTATGTTATGAAAACGTTCCATTGCATCGCGCAATCCGGATTTTTGGGAAACAGGAAGGTCAATCTGCGTCATATCACCGGTAACAATCATTTTTCCTCCTAATCCGAGGCGGGTAAGAAACATCTTCAGCTGCAAAGCCGTTGTGTTTTGAGCCTCATCGAGGATAACCACCGCTTCAGATAAGGTTCGCCCTCGCATGAAAGCAAGCGGGGCAATTTGAATTGTACCTTTCTCCATGTATTCGGCCAGTTTTGCTGCTGGAATCATATCTTGCAGCGCATCATAAAGTGGTTGCAGATAGGGATCAATTTTCTCCTTCATGTCACCAGGTAAGAAACCCAATTTTTCGCCTGCTTCCACAGCCGGACGGGAAAGGATAATCCGCTTCACCTCCTTTTGTTTCAGAGCCCTTACAGCCAAGGCTATTGCCGTATAGGTTTTACCACTTCCGGCTGGGCCAACCGCAAAGAGCAAATCATTCTCTTCATATGCTGCGACAAGCGCTTTTTGGTTGATAGACCGGGCATAGATTGATTTTCCGTTGACACCATGCAGAATCAAATCATCTGTGGCCTGTTCATGAGGTTTATCTCCGTGCAAAAGCATTAGGATATCTTGTTCTGTCAGTCGATTGTTGCGGATACAGAATTGTTCACAAAGATGCAATGAGTGTTCAAAATGCGCCACAGCCGATTCAGAGCCGGAGACCTTCACCTGATATCCGCGTGCCACTATACGCACCTCCGGGTGCTGGTTCTTGAGGCACAAGATGTTGTGATTGTTCACCCCATAAAAAGTAGGGGTGTCTAATGCTTCATTGAGAGAAATGATTTGTTCCATGTATGTTTGTAATCTTAGTTTCCTGTTTGGACACCTCCGCCCCCTCCAAGACGATTGAGTTCATCCATGTTACCGACCTTACGATTCTTATGTTGCTGATACTGGCCGAACATCCACGTAATAGATAACATCACACGTTGTTGACGTACGTAATTCCCATGCCAACTTTCATATCCCGGTGCCATTCCTTCGCTCTTGTCCACCATGCTGAGCGAACGCGCAAGGTCTTGAATATTGAGATTGAAAATGAGTCCCTTAGGCATATACATTTTCCTCACACCAAAGCTGAGGAAATACATACTCCCCTGCTTATTATAACCGGTGGTCATAGGGGATGACCAATTTCCATCAAATGTCAATGTCCAGTCTTTAGGCAAATAAGCAGAGAGAGTTCCGCCGACATAACCATAGTGTGTGCGGTTTTCATAGGCCGGTTTACCCTCGGCGTTTTTCTCGTACGACTTATTGATGAAATGAAACCAGCCTGCATTGACAGTTAATGCAAGCCAAGCGCCCTGCATTGTTTTTGTTCCATCTTCAGCCGTAACGTACTTCGGCACAAGTGGGAGTTCCGTAAGCGATAAATTACCACCATGGGTTGTGCATGTGCCGAAATTAATCCATTTCGTATAACCCATTCCGTCCGGCAAAATAGTTGTTTTCTGCGAGAACATATCTTGGGTGTGTGCAAAGTTAAACGTTACATTAAGATACTGCGTCCACGAGAAATGGAGTTCAACATCGTTATTAAATTCCGGCGTAAGTGCCGTATTACCTTCCTGATAACTATATGCATCCACATAAGTCCGGAACGGGTTGAGCATCCAGTAGTTCGGTCGCTTGATGCGGCGAGTATAACTGGCGCTGACTGCTATCGGTTGTTGCAATTTGCCAAGCGGCGAAGTGGTATATCCGATGTATGCCGTCGGGAAAGGATTGAAATAAGACCGACGCGTAACCGAATCAGCACTGAGCCAGTTGCCGAAACTATAGGTATACTCTCCGCGGAGGCCGAGTTTGACCGACCAGTGCTCACCAAACTGTTTGCCTACAGAGATATACGCAGCTGCCACATGTTCATCATAACGGAAATCCTGCGGCGTCTGGCTGAGCGGGATGTCGTTAAAAATGGAGTCAGTAGTCATGTGATTATTGGTAGACGAAAGGCCGTACTTCACACCGCACTCAATCATGCCTGTTTTCCAAAACTTGGTCTGGAAATCCAATTTCGCGCTATAAATATCTACCACCTGTTGGCTATTGATATTGAGGCCCAGCGAATAAGGGAGAAGTTCTTCGTAATCGGTCAACTGGGTATTTGTCGTCTTGTTATTATAGCGGTTGTAGTCCACATTTACCGTCAGTTCACGCTCCAATTCATCATTGAAGGTATGGGTATAGTTAAGGTTCGCGGTGTGTTGCGGAGACTGTATTTGCGCACCGGTGTGGCTCACGCTCTTACTCACGGTATCCGTTCCTTCCACCGTATAGGCATAGTTACGGCCATCGATGATCCGCTGATTCGCCTTCATATACGGCACTTGAAGGATAAAACCGAATGTATTGACCGAGTCGATATACCAATCGTTACCCACCTTGACCATGTAATACTGGAAATCCATCGCATAGCCTGAATAGGAATAGTTCTCCAAAGTAGGGGTTTTGCGATATGTCTCGAGATCGATATCGTTTTGCCCAAATACTTGTGTGAGTTGACCATAGGTATAGGTTTTCTCACTGCGGTAATTAAGGTTGAGCGATACCATATCCATCTGTAACCAGCGCTTCACATCGCCGAAATACATTCCTCCATAGGCTGCAGAAAGTATACCATTCAAGCCCTTCATCATGTTGCGTTTGGTCTTAATATTGATGATACCACCTTGTCCACTCGCGTCATATTTTGCCGATGGATTCGAGATAATCTCAATTTTTTCGATAGTATTACCATCTGTTCCATCGAGCATAGCCTTCAACTGTTGACCACTAAGATAGGAGGGTTTTCCGTCAATCCATATTTCAACGCTTTTGCCATTAACCGTAATGTTCCCATCCTTATCAATACGGACACCCGGGGCACGACGTAGAATATCATTTCCATTCGAACCTGCAGCTAAGGGTGAGGCACTTACATTCACTACCAGTTTATCCATCTGCCGTTCGATAAGCGGTTTCTTCGCTTTTACTTCAACTTCCGCGAGTTTTTCGGTCTCTTCTCGCAACACAAAGTCCGGACCTCCGTATGCAGTCACATATCCCACATACGAAGCCTGAATAATATACTGATTGGTAGTTAGCTCAATGGCATATAGACCATCATCATCCGTGATGGTACCGGTCAGTAAACTTGAGTCTTGCGTCAATACAGAGATAGTGACAAAAGGCATTGCCTTTCCTTCTGCATCAATGACACTTCCGTTAATGGTTTTTGCTGCTCCTGCAATCCATCCGTACACGAGCAGCAACGAAGTTATTAATCCAATTTTTTTCATTTTTCTTTACTTTTACCGTATCTCATTTGTTTTGTTTTGAATTTCGGTGCAAAGATACTGCTTTTTTATGACGAGATGTATGAAAAAACGGACTTTTCTGCTTTTTAGAACCATTTTTAATTCGAGCGTACTCATTTTCTGGCGGAGCATCCCCCAAGGCTGTGGGTATAGACACACGTTCAATCTCTTTCTTAAGGAATTTTTCAATACGCCCCCAATAACGCGCGTCTTCCGGTGTTACTAAAGTGATTGCTTCGCCGCTATTCTCTGCGCGCGCTGTTCGACCGATACGATGTATATAATCTTCGGGGTCGTGCGGTACATCATAATTGATGACAAGTGGGACATCCGTCACATCGATTCCTCGAGCCACTACATCAGTAGCCACCAGCACATCTATTTTGGCATTACGAAAATCGAGCATTACCTGGTCACGTTCATGTTGCTCCAAATCGGAATGCATCGCACGCGCGTCTATTTTTAACATGCGTAACGTGCGCGTGAGCTCTTTAACCCGCTGTTTCTTGCCCGCGAAAATAATAACTTTCTTTAAGTCACGTCCTTGCAGAGCAAGTTGCACGAAGCCGGGTTTTTGTGCTTCATACAACCGTACATGCATCTGACGAATAGTCTCCGGAGGACGAGAAACGGCTATTTGCACTTCCACGGGATTGCGCATGATGGCTTTTGCCATCCGGCGGATGTTCTCCGGCATGGTAGCAGAGAACATAATAGTTTGGCGATCTTTCGGTAATTGACGGACGATAGTCATTATATCGTCATAGAAACCCATGTCGAGCATTCTATCTGCCTCATCGAGAATGAAATATTTTACACCCGAGAAATCGATGTCGTAGATATTCATCTGGCTTAGCAAACGCCCGGGCGTAGCGATGACGATATCTGCACCTTTTTGTAAGCCGGTCACTTGTGTTCCCCACGCGCCTTGGTCCTTTCCTCCGTAAATAGGTACAGACGAGAAAGGAACATAATAACCGAATCCTTCCATCTGTTGGTCTATCTGCTGCGCCAGTTCTCGAGTAGGCGCCATGATGATCGCATTCAGTTTATTAGGATCATGATTATCAAAAGCGAGGTTAGTAAGAAGCGGTAAAATATATGCCGCCGTCTTTCCTGTACCGGTTTGAGCACAAGAAATGACATCATGACCATCCAGTATAACAGGAATTGTTTTTTCTTGCACAGGGGTACACTCATCGAAATGCATATCCCACAATGCATCTAATACTTCATCTGAAAGCGCTAATTCGTCAAAATACATGTTTACGTTCGCTTATCGTTGCTCGGCTGCGGTGCCTCACCGCTCCCAGCCTTCAAAAACCTCCGGTCCGTAGATATTATCTTCATCTGCCTCGTGCAGGGGTGCCCATAACTGAGCAAAGAACGGATTTTGTTTTGCCACACGATCCCAATGCCAAGGAATCTGTTTCTCCTTGGGTTCATGCATATACGGATAGGGCATATCGAACGGAGACCAATGACCACCCAACAAAATCAGACGTGGGGTAGCAGAGAACACATTGCCATTGGCGTCCTGCCATTCAAGTTGGGTATCCCACAATGCTAATCCTCGCGCTTCTACATGATCGGTTACTAATTTCCCACCACGGAACTCGGCTGCTTGCTTCAAGTCGGCAATAGTGAGGCTATCCATTGGTTTACTTTCATCATATCCGTGATTCAAAAGGACGTATTCTTCACTATTATGACTTACATCGAAATGTTTCCAATCCGGAATTGCCTTATATGCCTCCAGCGATCCATAGTACGCATTGATGCGTGGTTGCACCCCATTCTTAATCCACCATTGCGTACCATGTTCTTTGCTATTCGCCATGGCGCGCATGGCCAACTTGACACAATGCGGGAAGAGTTTGGCAATATGTGTCTTGGATGAGAATTTTATTCCCCATGGCAAAGAGGAAGCTTTAGCCATCTGCGCGAAATACTCTTTCACAGGAACATTCGCGCGGAAGTGCAGCATATCTTCCAACTTATCACCATCTATATACCACATTCCATGGAAATTGCGGGTTGTAAACCAATTGGTATTAAATATCTTCTCCGGTCTTGGACACCCAATTGCATCCAGTAAAAGTACCTCAAACTCATAATTATTCAAACGATACTCTTTTCCTGAACCGATGTTGTAATAATTCTTCCAAAACTCTTCCGGCACATCAGGACGACAAACCCGCTCTAATAAACGACCACTATCTTCCACTGTTGCCCATTCCAAGACACCACGGATGGGCACGTGGAACATGATGGGGTCATAGTTCTTTAAAATAGCCGGATAGAGAATTCCGGACTGGCGCAATGAAGCCCAAGTTTTAATGCCGGAATTGGTGATGATTCGCTCCGCTTGTGCTTTGGTCAGTCCGTAATGATCATACGCAGAAATACAAATCGGATCACCTGCACGTCCCCAATGGAGCGGTTCACGTCGATCACCCATCTGCGCCACAGAACCGATATAGACCACTTTGGGCTGCTTATCGTCCGGTTGCGCCAATACTGCCTTGACGATATTTTCAGCTGCAGAAATATTAGTTCTCAAGGTCGCCTTAGGACGGTAATCGGCCTGAGGAGAAACCATGCCACCCACATGCAGTACGATATCCGCACCCGTTACGCCTTTGAGCACATCGTCATAGTTGGTCAAATCTCCCCAAATAACATGCAGGGAAGAATGGGTCGCCATGAGCGGAACCAGTAACTCTTTGTTCTTTTTACTCGGACGAGCCAGGATACGTAATTCATAATTATCCGGATAGCTCAGTATCTCAGTCATTCCCGCATATCCCATTGTACCGGTTGCACCGGTTAAAAAGACGGTTGTTTTCATTCTATATTTGTACTATTCGTTTCGTTTTTTGAATCTTCTTTATTAGAAGTTGCCTGTTTATCACGGCGCATCCATTGAGTAGCGCGCATCCAACGCTTCTTTGCCTTTTGTTTCATCTCCGCTCGCCAAAGAGCTTCTTCTTCCGCGTCATTAGCCAATTGTTTGAACGAAGCCTCAGCGTCCTGGTCGCTAATTACCAACAACTGATCCCCCACTTCAAGTGCACTGGAACCGGTGGGAACGAAGAAGTCTTCGCCACGACGCACCATAATAATGAGCGTATGTGGAGGTATCTGCAGTTTACTGGGGGTATTCCCAAATTCAATCATATCCGGCGTCACTTCCACCTCTCGCGCTGTAGATTGAATCTCATCCGGCAAATCCAAATCGAAATGGTCTAAACGATTCTCGTTTTGCGGCGGTGTCGCCAATTTCAGTTTGCGTGCCATCACACTCAATGAAGTTCCTTGCACAATAAGGGAAATAATGGTACAAAGGAAAATGACATTTAATATGATATCCGCATTCGGCACCCCTTCTGCCTTACACATCACACCGAAAATCACCGGAACTGCGCCCTTGAGCCCCACCCAACTAAGCATTATCCTGTCGCGTGTGCGCCAGCGCTTAAACGGTAGCATACAAAACCAAACCGCTATCGGGCGCGAAATACATATCATCACCAAACTAATGATAAGACACGGGAGCCACACATTGAGATGAATAAACTCCTTTGGCTGAACCATCAAACCTAACATAAGGAACATCACCAATTGGCTAAGCCATGCCAAACCATTGAAGAACGCTTTTGTTTGGCGTTTGCGCGTGAACTTGTTATTACCGATTATCAAACCGCCAACATATACCGCGAGATAAGTGTTCCCTTGCAAGTAATGAGTAATACCAAAGATGAAAATACAAGCAGTAAGCACCATAATAGGGTAAAGCGCTTCGTTGGCTAATTGTACCCGACGTAGCAGGAGCACCAGTCCTTCGCCCAAAGCAAAACCGAGGACTGTACCCATCACGAGTTGCACCACTATTGTTTGTATAATAGGCAAAGTATCTATATGATCTGCCGTGGAAAGTACGACTCCGATGAGTGTAGTTGTGAGAACATAAGCCATCGGGTCATTGGCTCCGGATTCTAATTCCAATAATGGTCTTAAATCATGCTTCAAGCCAATGCCATTGGTTCGCATGATAGAAAAGACACTGGCTGAATCCGTACTGGACATGGTAGCAGCCATCAATAAAGCCATCCAAATGGAGACAGTAGCTACCGCATGGAGCCAACCAAAAATATAATAGATTATTCCTCCGGTGATCACACAGGTCATTAAGACGCCGACAGTAGCCAAAGTCACACCAGGAGCAAGTACCGATTTTACGTCACTCAGTTTGGTATCCATTCCACCTGTGAATAGAATGATACACATTGCAACCGTACTGAGCGCTTGTGCATTCTCCGTACCAATCTGCAGTCCTGCTCCGCCAAATAAAGATCCTATACCATCCGAGCCGAATAGCATTCCGACTATCAGGAATAACAATAAGGTAGGTACTCCGAATTTATAACCGATTTTATCGGCAATAATACTAACGAAAAAAAGTAAAGATAATATCAGAAGTATGAATTCTACTTGCATGGCAGGTGTAAACGACTCTATTCCTTATTCTCAACCAACAAATACTCTTCAATAATACGCACTATTTCCTCCTTGGGATACAATCCTTTTAATAACATCGGTTTTCCGTTCACAGGGATATAAAGTACTTGAGGGATAGAACTGATGCCGAAGACATAAGCCAATTCACGTTCGCGTTCCGTATCGACCTTATAGAAAACCACTTGGTCGCAATAAGTCTGACTTAGTTCCTCCATGATGGGGGCCAAACGCTTACATGGGCCGCACCAGGTCGTATAAAAATCTATCACACAGGGTTTATCACCTTTATACACCCACTCTCTCTCCGTCTTATAATCAAAGATACGATCACGGAACTGCTCCGTATTAAGATATACCACATCCTCCGCCAACGAAGGGGCGGCTATCAAGGCGCACCAAAACAATATAAAAATAATCTTTTTCATTGTGCTTCTTTCATAAATCGGGTGCAAAGGTACTACATTTTTTGCATTTATGCAAATTTTGCATTAGTTTTTGCCGTTTTTTATCGTGTATAGACGATGGTCGTCTACTGTTTCGAAATGATCCGGTAATTCAATTGCAGGAGCAGGAACGCCATCGCCGATGATTAACTCGGGCGCCACTTCTACGTGCATCTCATCCCAAAGATTCGACTCCAAAATATGCGCCAACAACGTCGGGCCTCCTTCTACCAAGATAGAATGAATGTTTCGACGAGCCAAGTCCTCTAAAATGAACGGCCAATCTGTGCGATCGCGATACACAATTGTCTCGATCTCATCGGAGAAAATTCGTGCATCTGCCGGTATGCAATTGTGTCTATCTAACGTGACACGAATGGGGTTTCGTCCCTCCCAATGCGTATTCAATAATCGAGGATTATCGAGTAGAACGGTACGCGTACCAACCATAATCGCCATATTCTCCGCACGCATCCTATGAACAAGTGCTTTTGTTGCAGATGTGGAGATAGACAGCGCTCCGTTGAGGTGGGCATCAGAGGATTGGGCTGACGAGTGAGGTATTTCACGTTTTTTGTCAACGAACCCATCGGCCGTTTGCGCCCATTTAAGAATAACATATGGTCGATGTTTCTCATGAAGGCAAAGAAAACGTTTGTTGAGTTCACGACATTGATCTTCCAATACCCCCACAATCACTTCTATACCGGCCTTACGCAACATCTCGATTCCTTTTCCGGCGACTAACGGGTTAGGGTCCAACATACCTACAACCACTCTCCCCACTCCTTTATCAATAATTAGTTTGGCGCAAGGAGGTGTTTTACCGTAATGGGAACAAGGCTCCAATGATACGAAAAGAGTGCAATCCTTCAAGTTGATTTTCTCATGGGAAAGCGCTGGGGTTTCCTCTAAATGTTTAAAACAATTCACCTCTGCGTGTCCTTCACCGTATCGTTCATGCCATCCTTCTGCCAGAACCTTCTCATCGCTATTACGCACCAAAACAGCCCCTACCATCGGATTAGGGGCAACGAAATACTCTCCACGACGAGCAATTTCGATACAACGAGCAATATAATTTGCGTATTCCATTATTTTTTTGTAATTTTGCAGCGTGAAAGAAATCATCGCACATATTACCTCCCAACTTATCGACCTTTATCCCCGGGACGAAGCACAAGCCATAGCCTGGTGGATCGTGGAAGAAAGTACGGGGCTTTCGCGCAACGAAATCCTTACAGGGTGCAAAGGTACAAAAAATATTCCAAACCTGCAAACAATTATTGATCGTTTGCATCAATTTGAGCCAATTCAATATATTTTCGGGCACACGGTGTGGCATGGACTGGATTTAAAAGTGACTCCCGCCACACTAATCCCCCGTCCGGAGACGGCAGAACTGGTGGACCAAATCATACATGAACACCTTAATCTGGGAAAAAAACAGGTAAAGGTTTTGGATGTTGGAACCGGCAGCGGGTGTATTGCCATTGCGCTAAAAAAAGCCTATCCGCACTGGAGCGTAAAGGGGATTGATATCTCGGAAGCAGCCATCGAAGTGGCTAAAGAGAATGCAAAACGTAACGGCGTCGAAGTAGAGTTCGGCATTGCGGATATCTTTTCCGATTCAGAAGACCTCCATTCGTCCGATTTCATCGGGAAAAAACACCCATACGACATCGTTGTTTCCAATCCTCCCTACATCTGCGAGCGGGAGAAAGAAGAGATGCGCGCGAATGTATTGGATTACGAACCGCACTCTGCTCTTTTTGTTCCGGACGAAGATCCGCTGAAGTTTTATCGTCGCATCGCATCGCTTCATTTAGGAGCACGTCTTTTTTTCGAGATCAATGAAGCCTATCCAAGCGAAATGGCAACTCTACTCCATGAATTACAATACACAGAAATACAAGTATCCGAAGATATCTATGGGAAAGCACGAGTTATCCAAGCAAGAAGCGCTCGATAAGGCGCAGGCTTATTGCGCTCGCTCGGAACACTGCGCGTCAGATGTTCGCCGAAAACTACGGGAATGGGCGGTCGATCCCTCCCTGTACGATTTCATCGAAGAGAAACTCTACGAAGACAATTATCTGAATGATGTGCGTTTTTGCAAAGCCTACGTCCACGACAAAACGGCCTATCAACGCTGGGGGCGTCTGAAGACCCAAGCGGGTTTACAGGCCTTACAACTGCCGAGCGCTGCTATTCAAGAGGCAATGGAGCATATTGACGAAGAGACATACCATGCCAATCTGCGTTATCTCTCCGAGCAACACCGCTCAGACAGCCGGGATAAACGACTCCGTTTCCTCCTCCAACGCGGCTTCACCTACGATGAACTGAAGATTGATTCGTTTGAATGAGCATGAAAAAAGAGCGGCCTCTCGGTCGCTCCTTTTTGTTTAGCGCTGCGCTGTTTATAAGTTTATCGCTTCGCTGTTTATACACCGCTGCGAAGCAGCAATAAACTCTAATACACCGCGCGAAGCGCAATACACGCACAATGTGCTTTAGCCATTGTGCTCTGCATCATACTTCTCGCCGCACACCTTCCAAAGGTACGCCTTCATGGTCTTTTTACCACCGGCTTGATCCTTCTGAGACGCGAAGTTGATCTGGTCCGTAGTGATCTGCG